>CAVGDP010000120.1:0-19658 GCA_963627985.1 uncultured Eubacteriales bacterium | reverse complement strand
TATTGATGTTATTCGAATAGTTATTGATGTTATTCGAATAGTTATTGATGTTATTTGAATAGTTATTGATGTTATTTGAATGGTTATTGATGTTATTCTAATAGTTATTGATTTTATTTGAATAGTTATTGATTTTATTTGAATAGTTATTGATGTTATTTGAATAGTTATTGATGTTATTTGAATGGTTATTGATTTTATTTTGACGAAATGCGATACTATTCGAATTTCTTTTTCTTTAAAATGTTCTATTTTTCCTATCTGGTATTTTTAGAGAGTTATTTTTCTATTGAAAAGACGTCAGAAAAATCATAATAAAGAGTGTCTCCAAAAATTTTTTGAAAGGAACGATGTTTGGAATATTTTTATTTTCCGTAATCTACTAAAAATAAATTAATTCTATCTAAATAACTATTTCTATTAAGCACTAATAATTGTATTTCAAAAAAAGAAAATTCTTACTTCATAACTCTTGTTTGTTATTTAAGTAAGAATCTTCTAATTATTTATAGTTTTTTGCAAAAACTAAAAGCCTATTATCTTCTTTTATAATTTACCCGCAAGCCAACGTACTAAATCATTTCCGTTAGCATAAACTAAAAGCAACAATAGGAATATCATACCTACCATTTGAGCTCTTCCCAAAAATTTATCGCTCGGTTTCCTGCCGGTTATCATCTCCCAAAGAGTAAATATCACATGTCCTCCGTCCAAAGCAGGTATAGGCAATATATTCATAAATGCCAAAATAATAGAAAGGAATGCTGTCATAGTCCAAAAGCGTAACCAATCCCACGTCTCAGGGAATAAAGAAGTTATTGTGCCAAAACCTCCCAATTGCGATGCACCTTCTTTGGAAAATACCAATTTGAATTGTTTTACATACGATACTAATGTCTGCCAACCGTAAGAAACGCCCTTCGGTATTGATTCAAATACTCCGTATGAGTGATGAACAACTTGCATTTCAGAGGAATAATCTTTGCAATATGCACCTATCTTGCCGTCTTCTTTAAGATTAATTGCTAAACTATCCAACTTATTATTTCTATAATAGGAGACCATTACCTTTGTACCAGCATAACGAGTGATTGTTGCCAAAAATTCCGAAAAAGAATAAGTCTGCTGACCATTAATAGCTACCAAACTATCCCCTACTCTCAAACCTGCCTTTTGTCCAATAGAATTATCCACAAATTGTCCGATAACAAATGGAGTACGAATGATAGCAAATTGTTTTTCGCCCGCTCCTAACATTTCTTTTGCGAAATCTTCCGGCATAGTTATCATAAGGGTATCATTTCCTCTCAAAACTTTTACTTTTGTTCCGTTATCAAGTAATAAAGAAGAAACAACATCCTTCATTTCATTCATCTGCTTACCGTCTATTGAGAGAATATAATCCCCATTTTTTAATCCATATTTCAAAGCAGTTTGATTATAGTCATATCCGTACGGTACATTTCGCAAAGGTAAACTATCTGTTCCCCATGTAAACATAATAGCACTATAAATAACCAATGCACCCACAAAATTGACCACAACACCTCCTGCAATAATCAAAAGTCTTTGCCAAGCCTTCTTACTACGATATTCCCACGGCTGTGGCTCAGACGCCATTTTGCTACCATCTGTATTTGTTTCGTCTATCATACCAGCAATAGAGCAATAGCCACCAAAAGGTAACCAACCAATTCCCCACTCTGTGTTATCGGGATGTTCTTCAAACTCCTTTGGTGAAGAAGATGAAAAGAAAGAAAAATGCCATTTGTTATTATATCTTTTTGCTCTTAAGATAGAAAACCAAGGATTGAAAAACAAATAGAATTTTTCCACCCTCGTCTTAAAAAGTTTTGCAAAAAAAAGATGTCCTCCCTCATGAATCAACACAAGAAACGAAAGACTTAATATTAATGCTAATAATTTCATTTGTATATTTTTGTTTATCTATTAATTTGTTTATCTACTTTGCAAAGATACGAATATTTTCTTATATCAACTATTTTGTAAACTTTGTTTAACCTCCTTATCGGTTTGAATATAGGTCTCCAAGGTACAATCTTTGATAAAAGTAGAATTATCCATTGCTTTGCTTATTATTTCTGGTATTTGCAAGAAAGAGATATCATTATTTAGAAATTTCTTAACTGCTATCTCGTTGGCGGCATTCATTATACAAGGCATATTACCACCTTTCTCTATCGCCTTATAAGCTAAATTTAGACAAGGAAATGTATTCGTATCTGGTTTTTCAAACGTAAGATGACCAATATCTAATAAGTTTAATGGCATACTATCAAATTTTGTTCTTAATGGATACGACAAGGCGTACAATATAGGTAATCGCATATCAGCACGTGCCATTTGTGCTTTGATAGAACCATCCTCAAACTCCACCATAGAATGTATCACACTTTGAGGATGAACTACGACAGTTATCTTATCTATTGACACATCAAAGAGCCATTTCGCTTCTATCACTTCTAATCCCTTATTCATAAGTGAAGCACTATCTATGGTAACTTTCTTTCCCATCTGCCAATTAGGATTAGTTAGGGCTTGTTCAAGGGTAACTGTTCGTAATTCTTCTTTGGTTTTGCCCCTAAAAGCACCTCCCGATGCAGTCAAAAGTATTTGTCTTATATTATTATAGTATTCGCCTTGAATACATTGAAAGATTGCCGAATGTTCGCTATCAACTGGTATAATAGGTACATTATTCTCCTTTGCTAATTTGGTTATCAATTCTCCGGCTACTACCATTGTTTCTTTGTTTGCCAAAGCGATTACTTTGTTATGTTTTATCGCTTCTATGGTTGGCTTCAATCCTGCAAAACCGACTATTGCCGTTAGAACAATATCTATATCCTTGAAACTAACTACTTGTTCTATTGCCTCATTACCGGCAAATACTTTGATATATTCATCTTTTAGTGCTTGTTTTACATACAAATATTTATCTTTATCTGCTATTACTACTGCATTCGGCTTAAATTCTATAGCTTGTTTAATCAAAAGGTCGGCATTATTACCTGCCGTTAGTACTTCTACTTGAAACAAATCTATATTGCGTTTAATTACATCCAAGGCTTGCGTCCCTATTGAACCAGTAGAACCAAGTATTGCTATATTTCTTTTTATCTGCTTCATAGTATTTATTATAGAAATAATATCAAATAATATCCTTTATAGATTATGATTAAGATCTCTCGGCGATTGTCCCCACATTAATTTATTGCGAATAGAAAAATAAAAATCCTGATTTTTTAGTCTGACAAGATTCCAATTATAAGGGGCTTTTTTTAGTATTATCTCGCCACTATTTCTCTCAAAAACAGCGTATCCATCCATTAACATCTTACAATTACTCTCCGTGTTAGGTATTCTTACTTTGATTATGTCTTGATCATTTATTATCACAGGACGAAGTGTTAAATTATGCGGAGCAATAGGTGTTAAGCACAAACATTTACTTTCGGGTGTTATAATAGGACCACCCACACTTAAGGAATAAGCAGTAGAGCCCGTAGGTGTTGCTATCAAAAGTCCATCTCCACTAAACGTTGTAACGTATCTATCGTTAATAAAAACCTCTAAATCTATTATCGCACCTCTATTAGTAGAGATAAAACAAGCTTCATTTGCTGCAAATTTTCTTCCTTCACTCTCAAAAGATAATTCACAAGTAAGTATCTGACGTTGTTCTATTGTGAAATTATTATTTAATATTTCCTTAATTAGATTAGATATGTCTCCACGACCTGCCGTTGTCAAAAAACCCAAATGTCCAAGATTAATACCCATTACTGCTATATCGGTACCCAATACATAATCTAATGTATCCAACATAGTACCATCTCCTCCCAAAGATAGAAGGATTCCTTTCAAGGAGCGTAATTCTTGTTTTTGTTTGAATGTTTTGATATGCGTTGTATCTTCCAAAGAATCTTTTATCGCTTCAAAAAAAGTCTGCCATACAAATACTTCATCGTAGAAAAGAGAAATATCTTTGAATAATAGTTTTATTAACTCTCTATCCTTTGGATTTTGGGGTACTTTGCCATATACGAACAATTGCATGGTAGAATATCTTATTAATATTTATTATAAATTAATTTTGAATGGATTTTCTTGTGATAAGTCTCCTCCTAATCTTTTTTGTATCAACATTGAAAGTCCTTCTTGTAGTGTTTGTATCTTACTTTTTTGAAGTATACTCTGGCAAAAGGCATTCATAAGCAACATTTTTGCTGTTTTGTAGCCAATTCCTCTTGTTCTAAGATAATAAAGTGCGTTCTCGTCCAATTGTCCTGTTGTAGCACCATGTGAACATTGCACATCGTCATTATATATTTCCAAAAAAGGACGCGTATTTACCTTTGCCTTATCGGTTAATAAGATATTATTATTTGTTTGATGAGCATCATTATTTTTTGCATTATGTTTGATTAGTATATGTCCCAAGAAATTAGCCTTTGCTTCGTCATCCAAAATACCTTTGAATAATTGCGTACTCCTACAAGAGTTAGTATTATGATAAATACTTACATTAGTTTCTATACTTTGCTGCCTATCCATTAGATATAATCCATTGATATCTCCATCGGCGTGATTGCCGTTGAAATTTACGCAAATATTGTTTTTTAGTTTACCACCATTAAGAGTAATAAAAAAAGTCGTCAAACAAGCATTATCCAAAAGATCAAATGTTAATTTAGAGGTAATCTCGGTAGCATTATTCACGTTCTCCATTTTATAGAAAGCGACTTGTGAATAAGGCATTAGTTGTATATCTATTGTATTATTTACCTTAACATCTGTCTTTGGTAGAGTATCATCGCAATAGAGAAAAGTAACTTTGGAATTTTCTCCTGCCTTTATTATCATCCTGCTCTCTATCTCTGAAGTATCCGTCTTATCTAATAAATTTATTATCTGTATTGGACGTTTTATCTCTACATTATCTTTGATACGAATAATACAATCATTATTTGTAGCGTTTTCTACACTTAATTTATCTTTTAATGAAGCAAATATCTCATTACCTTCGGATACAAATCTACCATTTTGTTTTTGTATTCTTATTGTATCCAAAGACGGTATATTACAAGCAAAACATTCGCAAATATTCTCTTTTGTCATTGCTATATATTTTATAAATATTCCCAGAAAAGTACTACAAAGATACTTCTTTTTTTATCCAATCATAACCTTTTTCTTCTAAAACTTTCGCCAAATCTTTATCACCACTCTTAACTATACGTCCTTGATAGAGAATATCAACTATATCCGGCACAATATAATCCAAAAGTCTTTGATAGTGAGTAATTACCATAATGGCATCATCTTTTGTATGCACCTTATTTACTCCTTTGGCTACTATTCTTAAAGCATCTATATCCAAACCCGAATCTGTTTCGTCCAAAATACTAAGTGTTGGTTGTAACATCGCCATTTGGAATATTTCTGCTCGTTTTTTCTCTCCTCCCGAGAAACCTTCATTAACACTTCTACCTATTAGTGAAGAGGAAAGCTCTACATATTGTTCTTTTTCTTTCATTAAAGCCAAAAAATCCTTAGTACTAATAGGATCCAAACCCTTATATTTTCGCTGTTCGTTGATAGCCGTCTTCATAAAATTAGTTATACTCACACCAGGTATCTCAACAGGATATTGAAATCCCAAGAAAACTCCCTCGCAAGCCCTCTGCTCAACACTCATCTGCAAAAGATCCTTACCTTTATATAATATCTCTCCTTTTTTTACGGTAAACTTACTATCTCCTGCAATAACGGCAGCCAAAGTACTCTTACCATTACCATTAGGACCCATAATAGCATGAATTTCACCAACATTAATGGTTAGATCTAATCCTTTTAGTATCTCTTTATCACCTATTGATACATGTAAATCTTTAACCTCTAATAATTTCATTATTTATCTTCGTTTTATTATCGTATAGATTGCCTTCTTATCAAAAAATATTTTGCAAATATATAACAAAAAGTTCTAAACAACCAAAAATACTTTACTTTTTTGTACTTATTTCAGATACTTTTCTAATATTTCCGTCAAAAATTTAGGACATCTTTGCGGTTTGCGTGTTTTTTCGTCTACAAAACATAATTTGTTCCAACCCTCACAATGCAATATTTCTCTACCATCTATTATTGAGAAGACTCTATAATGAAACTCTATTTTTGCTTGTGGAAATCCCCATACCGTTGTTCTAATTATTACATTATCATCATAATGTGCCGGCGTATGATAATGTGCAAACTGCTCTATTAGTGGCATCATTACCCCTTTTTTCTCTATTGCATCGTACGAAAGACCACAATGCCGCATTGTCTCCTCTCTACCTATCTCAAAATAGCGAAAATAATTACTATTATGCACATAACCCATTTTGTCAGTTTCATAATATTTTACTCTATACGGAAAATCAAAAGAATACGTCTCCATTGTTTTACTGTTTTATTTGTTTTACACCCAAAAGATAATGAGCCAAGAATTTATTTTTTCTCAATATACAACCAACCCCCAACGCCACCGCCATAATAAGCGAAGACATCACAACCACAACTAACATCTCAAAGACAATATTATTGTTCGTCTCAAAGAAACTAAACATCATACCTGCAAACTCCTTATTCATCCCCATTTGTGGTAAAAAGAAATAATGTATAAGATATATATCCATAGTCCTTTCACCAATAAATTTAAGAGTATGAGAAAAACCTTTGTCGCTATCAAAATATTGTTCGCTATACATAAATATTAAAAAATAGACACCAAAACCTAAATAGCGAACTACTACATCGTGAAGTATCTTATATAATAATATATTCCCCGAGGTCCATTTTACTTGCCAAAGAATAATCATTGTAGCAATAAACAACGATATTACCAAAACGGAGAATAAATCCTTTTTGAAGAATTCATAAACCCTTTGCCAATACTTACGAAACAAAATACCAAGAGCAAAATATTGAAAATAATTTACTAATTTTCCAACAGAAAATATTCTCCTTATTCCGCTATTAATATAATAAAACTCATTGAAATACAAATACCATCCAAAGATAATAATTAAACACAACCCTAAATCTACTATTTTTTCTTTAAGTTTCAACTTATGGCAAACAAAATTCAAAGTTAGATAAATCAAAAATATCTCCAACAAAACTATCATAAACCAATATTCTTTGAAACCCGAAACAAAAAACAAAGATATAGGATTTTGTCTCTTTAATATATACAAAAGTACGAAGAATATTATAGTCGGAACGAGTAATATAAGAATCTTATTCTTTAATGTTTGCAAATACGAACTTTTTGTCCAATAATCAATACCTTTATATGCCACAAAACCACTTATAAAAAAGAAAGCAGGCATACGAAATGTGATAAGAATAGACCCGAGTATTGATTTTTCGGCATTAATACCCAAACCAAAAGTCATAACATGTGCAACGACAACCAAAAACATTGTCATTCCTCGCATTGCATCTATAAAACCTATTCTTTTTTTCATTTATTTATGAACATTTGCACATCTTATTCCTATAAATACAATAGAATTCCACTTCAAATAAGCAAATTTTCTACTAACATAAATAAAATAAAAAGCAGTGAGTAATCATTTCTTCGTATAATTACCCACTACTATTTTGTGTGTTTGTATTACATTAATATTTTATGTAACCCTTTGCTAAAGCGTTAGATAAACATGCACTAATACCCTTTTTGTTTATTGTACGCATACCAGCTGCACTAACTTTAAGAGTAATCCAAGCATCTTCTTCTGGAAGATAGAATTTCTTTACCTGCAAATTTGGATTAAATCTTCTTTTTGTTTTGATATTAGAGTGAGAAACTCTATTACCATTAAGTGCCTTTTTTCCTGTTATTTCACAAATTCTTGACATCTCTTTATTATTTTTTAATAATTACTCAAAAAAACTTACCTTCCCACTTCTTTTTAGTAGCGTTTGAGTTTGCAAAATTACTTATTTTTCTCCAACTACCAAAATTTTTAACAAATTTTTCTTCTTTTTATATACTTCTCCCTTTGTTTTTTCTCTTTATTTCTATAATAAATGCCTATATTTCTTATTTTCTTAAAGCAAACAAATCTCCACCAAAAATCAATGACATTATAACGAATTTTTTGAGTAAGAATAGTTTAAAATACCATTCTTTCTTTATGTTTATTGAAAATATAAATAACCTAACAAAAAGTACATATCTTTTTCTGATGCTAATTATTTTGAATAAAAACATAGTCCCTTTACTTATTCTAATTCCTTCTCAAAATACAAAAATCGTAGAGTTTAAGGAGAAAATTATACATTATTTCGAAAAACCAAAATGTTTTATTTTCCTTATATAGTCATTTTCGGTAGTCATATTTTGAGTAAAAATGGAGGAATTTTACACTCTTGTAATTATTTAATTATGTAGTATTTAGAATAAGTACTGAGATTATCAAAATAGTTATTGATGTTATTCGAATGGTTATTGATGTTATTCGAATAGTTATTGATTTTATTCGAATAGTTATTGATTTTATTTTGACGAAATGCGATACTATTCGAATTTTATATTCTTTAAAATAATCTATTTTCCCTATCGGGGATTTTTTAGTTAAAAATTATTTTTCTATTTATAAACAATGCTCTTCTCGTTGCAATTATCAAAGTTATTAGATTTATTCATCAATACAAATCTCTTTATCTAACACTTATAGAAAAAATAACTGCCAAAGAAAAATTATTTTTGGCAGTTATAAAATATATTTAGGTTATCGTTTACTCATAACCAAAATCACAAGAAGATTATTTCAATAAAGCAACTGTTTGTTTGATACGCTTCATTGCTTCTATAATGTTCTCATCACTTGTTGCGTACGACATACGGAAACAATCCTTTGAACCAAAAGCATCACCTGCCACCGTGGCAACGTGTCCTACTTCCAAAAGGAACATAGCAAAATCAGTAGAAGAATTTATTACTCGTTTGCCATCTGTTTTTCCGAAATAGTATGAACATTTAGGGAATAAATAGAAAGCTCCCTCTGGATCATTAACTTCAAAACCAGGTATTTCTTTTGCTAACTTAACAATAAGATCTTTTCTTCTCTCAAAAGCTTTACGCATTTGTTCAACACAATCTTGATTCATCGTATAAGCCTCTACTGCTGCTTTTTGGGATACAGAACATGGACCGCTCGTATATTGTCCCTGCAATTTATTACATGCTTTCGCTATCTCTAATGGAGCGGCAATAAAACCTATACGCCACCCTGTCATAGCGTATGCTTTACTAACACCATTAACTATTATACATCTATCTTTCATGCCTTCACACAAAGCCAAAGATGCGTGAGGGGTATTGGTATAATTAAGATGTTCGTAAATCTCATCGCAAATAACATAGATATTAGTATGTTTTCTCAAAACCTTTGCTAAACCTTCCATCTCTTGTTGAGTATATACTGCTCCCGTTGGGTTAGAAGGTGAACATAAAATAAGCATTTTGGTCCTTGGGGTGATTACTTGTTCTAATTGTTCGGGCGTTATTTTGAAGTTCTGCTCTATTGTTGCCTCTGTAAAGACTACTTCGCCGTCCGCCATAAGCACCATTTGTGGATAAGATACCCAATAAGGAGCTGGAATAATTACCTCATCGCCTTTAGATATCAAAGCCATAATAGTATTACAAACACTTTGTTTTGCTCCGTTTGAAACTACGATTTGATCTTGGGTATATTCAAGATGATTCTCGTTTTTCAATTTATTAACAATTGCTTGTTTCAAATCTGCATAACCTGGTACAGGAGAATAATGAGTATAATTATCCTCAATAGCCTTCTTTGCTGCTTGTTTAACAGCATCTGGGGTATTGAAATCAGGTTCTCCGACACTCATATTGATAACATCAACACCTTGTGCTTTTAATTCTGAACTTCTTTGACTCATTGCTAATGTTGCTGAAGGGGACAGACGATTAATTCTGTCAGATAAAAGATTACTCATTTTATTTTTTTGTTTTTAATTGGTTATTACTTAAAAATTATTTTTTTGTATCATCTTTTACTGTGAATAAACGTAAAAATCTTCAAAAAATTATGTAATAAGATCAAAAAAAGGAGTTGTTTTAACTATAAACAACTCCAAAACATATAGAAAGGAAAAAACAATTTTCTTTATCTTATAGGTATCTTATCTATCTCAATTGTTTTCGTTTTCTATTCTCCAAATATCATATCTATTCGTTCAATATTGCTTTCATTCGAGAAATATATTTCTCAACTTCTGCGTATTCAGGAGAACGAGGAAAATCTTTTTTGATTTGATTGTAGCAATCAAGTGCCTTTTGATACTCTTTTTGAGACTCGTAAGCAACACCTAATTTGATTAAAATCATAGGAGTAGTGAAATTATTAGGATTTTTCTTTATTGCTTTATTATAATAAGAGATTGCCTTATCTACATTATTCAACTCCCAATAGCAATCGCCGATAAGAGCTTTACTTTGTGAAGCCAAAAAAGCATCATTTGGGTTAAAACCTTCAAGATTATCTATTGCATCCTGATATTTACCTTGTTGTAGATAAATAAGTCCTACATAATATTTAGCTAATTTACCTTGTTTGGTAGAAGAATAGTCTTCACTGATAGCAATTAAGCCTTGATGCTTACCATCTCCCTTCAAAGCCTTTGTATAATCCTCTTGAGCAAAATATTGTTGAGCGGCAAATAATTCATTTTCGGCTTCCTTCTCTTGTGAAGGCACATACCAAAAGTTATATAAACAAAACGCTACAATAACAACAACTATTACTCCGACAACTATTAATAATGTTCTCTTGTTATTTTCTATAAACATTTCAGTTTTACCAATAACCTCTCCAACTTGAAGATTTTTCTTTTCATTTTCTGCATTTTGTATATGCTCTTGTCTATTATCTTTCATTTTTATTTATGTTTATTGTACGATTTGTTAAAATAGTATTTTTTCTTATCAATTTGAATTTGCAAAGATATATCATTTTTATTTAATGACACAATTTTTTCAAAAAAAATTTTGTAAAAAATTAATTTTTTCAAAAAAAATCGCAAAAAATTTGCTCACTTTTAAATAATTTACTAACTTTGCGGTCGTAAACATAAACATTTAGGGTGATGGATATAAGTACTAAATTTATGGGATTCACTATTAATAGTCCCATTATAGCAGGTAGTTGTGGCAAGACCGCAAATATAGATAATATTAGGCTATACGAAGACATCGGTGTAGGTGCTGTTATACTCAAATCACTATTTGAGGAACAAATTTCACAAGAAATTAGTCATAATATGCGATTAGTCCAAAATGCTGGCGAAATGGCAGAGGCGTATACATACGTTGCCGAACATACTCGGCTTAATAATGTGGAAAATTACCTAAATCTTATCCGCAAAGCAAAAGAAAGTACTAATATCCCTATAATCGCAAGTATCAATTGCGTATCTGCTAACGAATGGATTAATTTTGCGACAAGTATTCAACAATCCGGAGCTGACGGATTAGAACTTAATATGTTTATCTTACCTACTAACGTAAATATTTCTTCAGAAGAAGTAGAAGATATCTACGAAAAAACTATCCAAACCTTAAGACGGGCTACTAACTTACCTATTTCCTTAAAGATTAGTTCTTATTCTGCATCTTTGGCCAAATTTTGCCAAAAACTTTCTTGGATGGGTATTTCTAATTTGTCTATATTCAACCGTTTTATCGAACATGATATAGATATTAACGATGAAACGACCAAACCTATCAACATTCTATCCTCCGAAAATGAATTATATCACACTATTCGTTGGACTTCTATCCTTGCCAAGTTGATTAATTGTCCGCTTACTGCAGGAGGAGGCGTTCATAAGAGAGAAGATATAATCAAACTTATGCTTGCGGGGGCTAATACCGTTCAAATTGCTTCGGTTTTGTATAATGACGACAAGAATTTTATATCCGAGGCTAATAATTTCCTAAAAGAGTGGATGCAAAGCAAAAATTATCACAAACTTAGCGATTTTCGTGGACGTTTGGCCATAGATAAAAATGATAAGTCATCTACTTTCTATCGCGTTCAATATATGAAATACTACTCTGGCATAGAATAAATTCGTTATTTCTAAAAAAACACAGAAAAACAATATTCTATATAATAAAATGTATTACTTTTGCAAACTGAAATAATAGAAAAACTTAAATAATAACCAATAATATTAATTAACTAATGGAAGATCAAAAAGGTACAAGTTTCTTCAGATTTGAAGATTTAAGAGTTTACGACAAGTCTTTAGAGTATTATAATTGGGTATCAACTCAGGCTAAACAAGGAGATGATTTTGCTAAACGCACGATATTTATGCCGCTAATGGATGCTGCAACCAAAGTAAGCATTAATATCGCCGAGGGCTCGTCTTATCACAAGAGTCAATTTGTTAGTTACCTAAAGAGTGCAAAAAGTGCAGTTAGAGAATGTGTTGTACTTACTACTATGGCACAACAAAATGGTTTCTTCACAGAAGAGCAAAGTCAAGCCTCAAGAACACTTCTTGTTGAGATGACTAAAATGCTTGGTGCTATGATTGTATCTTTGCAAAAGCCTTATAGTAAGAAAAATAGCGAAGATACAACTGAAAATTCTTTCGAGCAAACAGATGCACCAAACAATGCTTCTGATTTTAACATTGATTTCAACTACTAAAAATTTATTGTTAATTATGCAAAGATTCTGGTCCTTTACCAATGAAAAACAAAGAGAAAAAAATATTATCGCTTATAAAAATATTGTAATATGTTGTTTTCACAGGTAAAGGGACAGAATATTCTAAAGAATCGTATCATAGATCTTGTTGACAATAATCATTTTCCTCACGCTGTTTTGTTCTGTGGAAAAGATGGTTATGGTAATTTGGCGATTGCCTTGGCAACTGCTCAATATATTTCTTGCTGTAATGAAGATAAGGGCAAAGATAGTTGCAATCAATGTCCTTCTTGTAGTAAGTATAACAAATTAATTCATCCCGATCTGCATTTTATTTTTCCTAACACCACAACAAAAAAGATAGATAAGAATAATGAATCTTCTTTGTTTTATAATGAATTTCGTCAATTCGTATTACAAAACAATGCTTATTGTTCTTTGAATGCGTGGTACGAATATCTCGGTAGCGAAAATAAACAAGGGATTATTAATGTTAGAGATGCTAATACTATTATCTCAACATTATCTATGAAAACTTACGAATCTGCTTTCAAAATAATGGTTATATGGAATGCAGATAAGATGCACCAGGAAACATCCGACAAGATCCTAAAAATACTTGAAGAACCATACCCAAATACTATTTTCTTACTAACTACAGAACACAAAGACAACATCTTACCTACTATCTTATCGCGTGTTCAACAAATTGTAGTTCCACCATTGGACAATCAAACTATGTACGATGAGATAAAACAATACAACCCTTCGTTAAGCGAACAAGAGATACAAACAAGAATTGCACTTTGTGAAGGAAACTACAATAGAATTAAGGAAATAGATAGCGACGAAGAGCAATCAAAAATACAATATTTCATTGAAATCAATCGTTTAGCGATGAAATATAGAACCAAAGCAAAAGATATATCTGCCTTTGTAGATGAATTTAGCAAATTGACACGAGAACAGTTGAAGTCTTTTCTTCTTTTCTTTTCGCTAACTATTGAAAAATGTTGGCTTTATAATAATAACGTAAGGTCTGCTATTCATCCTTTGTCTATGATGGACGAAAAATTCAAAAATAATTATCCGCGTTTTATAACTTCTAATAATATAGAAAAGATTTATAAAGTAATAGATCTGGCTCAAAAAAATATTGATCATAATGCTAATTCCAAAATAAATCTTTTTGATATGATCATAAAATTAGGTTATCTTTTGGAGAATAGGTAAGCACCTACCTACAAAGTATCATATCTTGTCAAAATAAAATCAAATATTATTCAAATAATATCAGAGATTATTTGAGTACTATCAGAAATAAAAAGAAAGACAAGTAATCATATCTCTTCAATTACTTGCCTTACACATTTTTTATTGTATATATTTTCTATAACATAACGCATTAAGAAAATATATCCATATTATTTATAACTCTACAACGATAGCATTCTTTTCTTTATTCGTTTTGATAAATTTATCACTCAAAATCAATTTATTAGAAGTACTACTAATCTCCAATTTTGCCTTTTGAGTATTACCTAATATATTCTTCTTGCCTTTTTTCAAACCCTTAAACTGCGGAATATCGTATTTATTACGCAAAGCAGTCGTATCATCTATCAAAATTATAGCATAAATCTGTCCATTCTTGCCTTGTGTATAACAAATACCGTCTTGTTTGTATGGAGCAATCGGACGCGTAGAATATATTGCCTTACCATTGATATCCATCCATTTACCAATAGAATCCATTCTATTAATTGCTGCATTAGGAAGGTTACCTTGCTCGTCAGGTCCTACATTTAATAAGAAATTTCCACCCTTACAAACAATATCTACCAACATATGTATTAGCGTATTAGTAGATTTATAGTTATCATTTGCAACGTACGACCAAGAATCGCCCATTGTCATACAAGTTTCCCAAGGATAATCCAAAGGTTCGTCAGGTATTGCCTTTTCTGGCGTACGATAATTCTCAAATTGTCCACCAACACTCCTATCCACTATAATCATGGATGGATTATTTTCTCTTGCCATCTTAGCAATCTTTGGCATATCAATATCTTGTATACGTTTATACGCGCCAAGCCAAGTCTCCTCCTCACTACCCGATTTTACACTCCACGCAGGACGAATCCAACCACCATCTAACCAAAGTATATCTATCTTGCCATAATTATGAGTAAGTTCTTTGATTTGTCCGTACGTAAAATCGCAAAAACGCTGCCACATATCCTTATTTTTTGAGATATTATAATTAACATTACGATCCGGGGTAGCCCATTTATCCGACCAATAGTCTTTATTATGCCAATCTGCTTTGGAAAAATATAAACCAATCGCAAATCCTTTGTCTCTAAATACGTTAATAACCTCTTTTGTAATATCTCTACCGTCCTCTTTACCAAAAGGAGAAGATTTATCCGTTATCTTATAATCTGTAAGTTTGGTATCGTACATACAAAAACCGTCATGATGTTTAGTTGTAAAGACAACATATTTCATTCCTGTCTTTTTGGCCAATTCTGCCCACTTTGTAGGGTTAAATTGTTTAGGATTAAACGTTTTATTGAGGTCAAAATACCAATTTTTATACTTTTCGTACGGCTCTCCTTTTCTATCTATCCACTCTTCGTTGCAAATAGACCAAGATTCTACCACTTGTGCTTGAGCATATATACCCCAATGCATAAAAAATCCAAACTTCAAATCTTGCCAATCTGAAACTGCCTTCAATATTTTAGCATCTGTCTCTGCTTCTTGTTCTTGCTGTGTTATAATTCTACCTTCGGGTAAATAGTCTTGTGCTTTTGTAGAAAAAGTCAAACAAAATACTAAAAGGGAAAATAATGTTAATTTTAAAAATTCAATTTTTTTCATATTTTTTATTGATTTTGTGTTATTTAATTGTATATGTAATACCGTTTTTATTGCTTATCGTAAAAGAAAGTCTATCCTCTCTTATACCACTTTTGATAAGATAATTTTTTAATGCCTCGCACATTTTTTTATTTGCCTTGATATCAATACGTGTACGCACAGAAGATTGCAAAAAAGAAACAAAATTATCCAAAATTAATTGAGAAATTTCGTCGAAATTGATTTCACTTTCATCAAAACTAATACTCTCCAAATCAATCGTCATTCCTGCTTGCAAAGGTGTTTGATATATCAAAAGATTATTCGTCTTGCTATCTAGTTTTGTAGCAAAAAACATATAACCTTTCTGATCCAAGAGACAAATATAGTCCTTGTTTTCTTCTATAACAAAAGTAACCTTAGGATGATTGTCCGAAACATAATAAGAAGTAGTTTTATTATCCTGCAAACACATCAAAGTCAAAGAAATATCTCCATGAAGAGTTTTATCTATCTTACCATCTATTAATATTCTTTTTTCTGCGACAAATCTATCGTCCAAATTGAAAAGATTAATCTCATAGAATTTATTATCTGCATTTTTGATAGTAGAATATGCCGTCCTACCGTCCAAACATACGCCCATAGGTCTTTCATTTGCCTCTGTATTAATCGGATAACCAATATTTTCGGCAGGAGTATCCTTTTCTATATTATAAACAAAGATATCACTTCCACCTAATGTCTTTTTACCGTTAGAAAGAAAGTAAAGATGTTTGTTATCTGCCGAAATAAATGGATAAGTCTCGTTACCAAAAGTATTTACATTACGTCCCAAATTCTCAGCTTCGCTCCAAGTGTCCTTACCTACGCGTTTGCTTCGCCAAATATCATACATACCTTTGCTACCTTGTCTATTACTAACAAAATATAGCGTATTGCCATCGGCACTTATAGAAGGAGAAAATTCATCATACTCATTTGTATTAATATTCAAAGGTTTCGCATTAGAAAAATAATCTTCTATTCGCTCACAATAATATATATCCCAAGTATTATTATTTTCGGTAGCATTCTTTACAGAGAAAAATATATAATTATTATCTGCCGTTACACTAACTCCCGACAAAAGAAAACTCATATTAAAAGGTTCGTCCAAGATAAAGCCTCTATCGTAAAATCCTGTAGAATCTAATATACTTCTTTCTAAATAACGATTTGTTGTTATGTTAATTTCGGAGGTAAAAGAGTCATAATTTGTATCCCTTTTGACTTCTTCTCTTATGAAATATATCTCATTTTTATCCCAAGTAATAAAAGGTTCAAAATAATTCTTATTCTTTGCCAAGAAGTCTATTTTCTGTGGTTCGAACTTCACTTTATTGCTCATTGTTTGCTTTAAGAAATCGCTCCAATCTATATAATTAATTGCTATATTCTGCAAAGAATCATATCTATTGTCTTCATTGGTTAGCATTAGGAAAGTTTCGAAATCCACAGAGGCTTCTTTGTATCTTTCCTCCGTATAATCTATCATTCCCATGTAATAATATAGATACGGATGCGAAAATTGTGGGCATTTCTCCTTTACTAATGGGAAGTATTTCATTATCATTGTTGTGTTATCCTTCACAACGCCAATCATTCCCATTAGAAAATAAGGTGAAGCAAAATCTTCATCCTCTTTTATTATCTGTGTAAGCAACAAAGACGCTTGTTGATATTTCTTTTTCTGAAAATAATCAACAGCTTTCTCATATTTATTTTGCAACTTCTTACTTACTTCGTCTTTGCACTGATCGAAATCCAATAATTTCTCTTGTTGAGCAAAAGACAAACAAAAAGAAAATATTAGAATAAGGAGAGTGCAAATTTTTTTCATATTGTTTGAGAATTAATGGACTTCTGAATACCTTCCATAAGCATATCCAACCCTTGTTGTATTTGCTTTTTGATCATCATCAACATAACCATATTACCCTCTATACTTGCCTCGGCAGTAAGGTCGCATGTCCTCTCGTCCGTCTTATCAAAAATAAGATTAACAAGAAAATTAAATCCTCCCATTACTTCCTTTCCGCTACCAATGGTTATATATTCAAATGGCTTACGTTCCTTTATCTCCAACTCTATATCTGCCATTCCATTAACATTAAAAGAACAAGTGTCATAAGTAGATTTGAAATTTTGGATCTTCTCATTTGGTATCGTTCCTAAATGAGTAAAATCGCTCAAAAGATAAAACACCTCTTCTACACTTCTATTCAATGAAACGGTTTTAGATTTTATTTGCTTCATATGTCTTCTCGTTTACATTCTATCTTCTGACCACTTCTCTGGGTTTTGTCTCCATTGTTGCAAAGTAGCAAAATTTTCTTCCGTTACATAATTTGCCTTTATAGCAGTATCTATCAAGGTAGTATAATTAGTTATTGTCTCCAAATGTACATTTTCTTTGGCGAAATTTTCTTTTGCTATGTCCAATTCGTATGTAAATATTGCAGCCATACCTACAACCTTACACCCAGCTTCCCTTAATGCCTCAACAGCTAATAAAGAACTCTTACCCGTTGATATTAAATCCTCTATTACCATAACCGTTTGCCCTGCCTTTACCATACCTTCTATTCTGTTTTTCATTCCGTGCGATTTTGCCTCCGAACGAACATAAACGTATGGCTTATTTAATTCTTGTGCAACTAGTGCTCCTTGTGCTATTCCGCCTGTTGCTACTCCTGCTATAACATCTACATCTTCGCAAATTTTTTTTACCAAACATACTAATTGCTCTTTGATTAACGTTCTTACGTTTGGATAGGAAAGTGTTAGACGATTATCACAGTATATGGGTGAAAGTCTTCCCGAAGCCCAAGTAAAAGGATTTGAGGGCGAGAGTTTTACAGCTTTAATGTCTAATAAGTAGCGTGCTACCTCTATTTGCTTTTCTTTATTCATTGTTTTAGAAAATATTTTTTAATCTTGAAATAATTATGCAAAGTTACGCAATATTTAACAAACACAATAGAATTTTAATAACAAAAAACATCGTAAAGAATGTTTTTTTCGAAAATAGTAAGATTATCAAAGCAAGCGAGAATGTTTTAGAAAACTTCGATTTCAATACACTTTTTGCCGAGGACAATACTCAAAATTATATTATTCTTACCGAAAATAATAATATAGAGAGTATTTTCCAAAAAGTTACCTCATTTTTTTATTTTGTAAAGGCAGCCGGCGGAATTGTTATCAATGAAAAGGGGGAATATCTTTTTATGTTTAGAAATAATATGTGGGATTTACCAAAAGGACATTGGGAAAAAGGGGAAGAAATACAAGAAACAGCAAAGAGAGAAGTATTGGAAGAGTGCGGAATGAAGAATTTAGAGGTTGGAGAATATGTTTTTTCTACTTTTCATACCTATTCCATGCACGGAAGAAAGGAAATAAAGCGAACTTATTGGTATAAAATGACTTGTTCTTCCAAAGAGAAACTTTATCCTCAACACGAAGAAGGCATACAGAAGTTAGAATGGATACCAAAAACGAATATACAACACATTTTAGACGCTTCATATCCAAATATTCAATATTTATTTTACAATTTGCCCCCTTTATAACCTCATAATCAACATTTCTCACCTCTTTTAGGGAACTTTTTTACCTTTTATCGCTCAAAAAACGCCTATTTTGCATCTTTATCCGAATATTTTGTGATAATATTTCCATAAAGACGCAATTTATTTCACCTAATCCGCCCCAATTTCTCACCTTTCCTTTATTCTATTTCTCCAAAATTCACCTTCACTCACTTATTTTGCCGACAATTTTCTGCCAAACTATTTTGGCAGTAGCAAAAACAACTCCTATCCCTAATAATACATTAATAATACTTATATATTCTATAATAAAACTCCGACCTTTTGATATTAATAACTATTATTGTCCGTTAAAAATATATTTATTTAGATATAACTAATTCATTTTCAATAAAATCTCCAAATAAAACAATACCCTACCCTCCTTTTTCTA
>CAVGDP010000119.1:0-8790 GCA_963627985.1 uncultured Eubacteriales bacterium | reverse complement strand
ATAACTTTAATAACTATTAGAATAACTTTAATAACTATTAGAATAACTTTAATACTTATTTGAATAAGATCAGTAGTTATTTCAATAAGATTGGAAGTTATTTCAATAAGATTGGAAGTTATTTTGATAAAATCAAATAACAAAAAAAGTAGGTCGCAGAGAAATTTTGCGACCTATCATTTTTATAATATAATAATTTAATCCTTACTCTTAATATAAGTATTGATACTAAAATCTATATTTCGCACCGATTATAGCAATAAAAGAATATGCTGGATATTGATAATAATATTGATATTGCTGAAATGCAAGATTGTCTACATTTAAGAAAAACGACCAATTATTCGTATAATTATACGTTATATCCATATTGATATTTAGAGTTGGTTTAAGATCATATTCTGTATTCAAATACATTGCTTTTTGTTTGGTTTTGAATGTCGGAGCAAGTGTAACAAATAATTTATCTTCGTATTTGTATGTAGCATTAAGGGTAGTATAGAATTTAGGAGAATACCAAGGGGTAAGATCATCCGAACGTGTGATATGTTGATAAGTTGCTTGTAGGTTAAGTGCAAACAATGTGGAAATATTAAAATGCGTCTCAAAGGTAGCATAATAACGTTTAGCATTAGCATAATCTATAAGCATCGTATTGCATATAGGAGTATTATAAACAAGAGTATTATAATAGAAACGATGATTTTTCATCTCGGTTATACCTCCCTCTAATGAGATTTGTGCAGAAGGAGAAAGGGTAGTTATGAATTTAACAAATAGATTCTCCCTTGCCTCGTCTTGAAGTTTAATAGAAGCAGATAAGAATGGATTGTCTTTCATTACTTCGTATAATGTCGGCAAAGCAACTTCGGATTTGAATCCCCCATAAAGAGAAAGAATACTCGGAATAACTTCAAAGGAAATAGTAGCAGTAGGAAGAATTTGGAAATTATTATAACCATTAATCTTTGGTATGAATGCTAAGGAAGTAAAGAAATGAAATTTATTGTAATCAAAAATAAAATAAGGAGAGAAATTAAATATTGCACGTCCTTGAGAATATTTATCCGTACCGTCTGCAATTAGCATCGGTACATTATCTATAAACAAAGGACTAATAGAAATATCCATTGTAGTATCATTCCAATTACCTTTGTATTTACGAAAAGCATGACGATAATCGAAAGTAAGTCCAAGAGTTTGTTCTGTATTACCAAACAAATGAATACCTTTGCTAAAATCTAATAATAAATGTAGATCCAATTCACGAGATTTTAGTTTGCTTGTTGTATAGTTGATAGTAAAATAAGAATTAGTCTGTAAAGAATTATCACGATGAAGTTTGTTATAAGCTAAATCCAAACCTATATTATGGTATGTAAGACGATAATCTTTCTTTTGTGCTTTTTGAAGTATTGTATCAAATGTTGTATATGACGATATACCGTAATAATAATGACGATCGTAATTATAATATGCACGTGAGGTAAATACATAATTATCCATAATTTTCTTCCCCCATAGATTAATATCTCCATTACTATATCCTGCATAACCATAATCATTTGTCTTGCCGATAATATCACGAAAATAAACATCCGCACCATACACAAGATGTCTATCACGTAAAGAAGAATAAGAAGCTTGAATAAGTGGAGTAAAGCCATTACCTAATTTTTTGGAAAATGCCATACCCAAACCGCCCTTAATATTAAAGTTGTAAAGCCTTGCAACAGGTTCTCCTTTTACTTGTGCAGCCTTAATGGTATCAAAATCTAATTGTGTCTTGTAACCCTTATCTATTTTCTCAAATGTTAAATCTATTTGAGAGAAAGATGTATCTAATATAGTAGGGTTCTCTATTATTTTGTTAGCGTCCGTAACAATGGGATTGAAACCCACATTGACTATTACATTCTCATTATAGACAGTATCTTTTTGTTGTTGCACGGTGGCAAACAAACTATTCGGAAATAATAGAGTTATTATTCCAAAACTAACCACGCCTATTACAAATACTATATCTTTGATTGATTTATTGTTATTTATCTTTATCTTATTCATTACGAAATCCATTTTTTATTTATTGTATTTATTTTTCTTTTAACAAGTATCTTTCCTGTTTTATTTAATTATGGTATAATAATTTCATCAACAGAATTTTGTTGTTCTTGTTGTTTCTTATCATTTTCTTGTTTTTGCTGTTCTTGTTTAGTTGTCAAAGTATTATATTTATCTTGTGCCATTTGAATAACTTCTTGATTGTCGTAATTATCAATAATACTTTTTAGAGTTTGTTTAGCCTGAAACTCATTACCTCTATCGCTAAAAATATCTGCCCATAATATATAACTCAATGCAAGATAATACTCATCGGTTGGATTTTTGGAAAAAGATTTAATAATCTTCTCGCTCTCATTCAAATTCTTATCATTATATTCTATTAATGCAAGAGTATACATACTTTCACCGGCAATTTCTCCATTATCAGAAAATTTCGTTTGAGAGAAATATTTCTTGGCGTTTTGCGTATCCGATGTTGCAAGATAAGATTTAGCAAGTATATATTTTGCTTGGTCGCCATTATCTTTTGGAACATTAGACAAAGAAAGTATTTGCTCTGCATATTCAATAGAAGAAACGTATTGTTCTAAATCATAATTGATTTGCATTAGAGCAATCTTTGCCATAAGTTTATTATTCACGGAAGTAGATATACTATCCAAACGTTGATAATAAGGTATTGCCCCACTTGGATTATATTTCTCATAATAAGAAGCAGAGATGATAAGGGCTTTTTCGGTATATTCGGTCGTTGGTTGCATAGCTATTTGAGAATAATATTTTATTGCCTCGGTAGTATCACCTGTGTGCATTAAACAATCTGCTAAATAGTATCTCGCTTTTGTTGCGTTAGTGGAAGAAGCAAAGCTTGTAATATATTTTTCAAAAGAAGTAACCGCTTGACTATACTTCTCGTCCATATATTGATTTTCGGCAGTTTGATATAATATAGTCTCTTTCTCCTCATTAGTTATTTTGGCATTAGGGATAGTCTTTAAGTAGGCGAAATATTCGTCTGTTTGTCCTCTATCCATATATATATTCTTAATAGTTATCAACCCTGCCTTTGCTTCCGATGAAGAAGGGTATGTTTTTACTAATTTGTCAAGTGTAGATAAGGATTGATCATATTTACCGTTTTGATATTGCAACATCCCTATCTTTCCTAAACTTTCTTTTACATTAGCAGATTGTGGATATTGTTTTATTAGACTTTGATATGTCTGCAACGCAAGATTATTCTTATCTAATGCTAAATAAGTATTTGCTAATTCATAAAACATATTTGATCTATAGGTAGAGGATGGGAATTTATCTATTGCTGTTTGAAGAGTTTGAGATTTATTTTCGTAATTACCCAACGCACCTAATGCCATTGCTTTTTGATAATAAGCATAATCATTATTTTCTCTATTTTCTCCTATTATAATATCATAGTAATTGATTGCACCCGAGTAATTACGCGACATATATTCGCAATCACCTAATCTCAATTTGCTATCATTTAGAATAGTAGAAGAAATATTACTTTGTTTGTTATTTACTACTTTGAGAAAATAATTCTTTGCTAATGTATATTTCTTTTGTTTGAATAAGTTATAAGCCATAGAATAATCTGCATTATTAACATACGCACTTGTTTTGTAAGCAGGTATAGAATAGAATTTATTCAATGCAGTAATACTCTTGGAATACTCTCCTATTTTGTAATAAGACTCTGCCTTTAAGTAATATGCCGTAGCAGTAAGAGAGTTATTCAATGGATATTTCAATGACTTATCAAATATACTAATTGCTACGTTATATTGTCCTACATTATACAATTCTATACCACGATTAAGAGATAATTTTTGATAAATCTCATTCATTTGTTTGGTACGATTATCCATTTGTTCTATTAGAGCAAGAGCATCTTTATAATTGCGTGTACGTTCATATAATTGAACAAGATAACGTTGTGCATCTTTTGTTTTAGTTGATTTAGGATATTTTTTGATATATCTTTGAAAATTCTTTATCGCCTCATTATATGGACCAGGATCATTAATACAAAGAAGAGAATAATCAAACATACTCTCCATTTGAATATCTGTATCATAAGACATTTCACTTGCTGCCTTATATGCGTTCTTTGCTCGTGTTGTATCATTGTTTTGTAGATAGCAATAACCTAAATAATATAAAGAATTTTGTCCCATTTGATCTTCTCCTACGGCAGATTTTTCTAAATATTCTATTGCTTTTTGAGAAGAATTAGTTTGCAATAAACAATATCCCATTAGGTAGTTATCATCTCTATTTATTGCCTGATTACTTTCAATAGATTTTTGAATATATGGTATTGCTTGCTTATATTCTCCTTTTTTGTAATATGCATCACCCAACATTCTATTCAATTCTGTTGCACGTTTGGAATTAATAGATTTCTCACTCAAAGCAGGTGCTAACTCTATTAGTTGATCATAATCTTCTTTCAAATAATAAATCTGACATATATAATAAGGTACTACGGATTTGAAATATTTATCTTTTTTGAGTGCCTCAAATTCTTTTAACGCCTCTTCATATTTACCTTGTTCGTAAAGAATATGTGCATAATAATATTTTGAAGGTGAAGAGTACACACTTTGTGAGTCTTTTACCTTTTCAAATGAAGACAAAGCACGAGGATAAGAATTATTCAAAAACAAACAATAACCTATCTTATAATAATATTCTAAATATTCCTCCTTATTTAAGGTCTCTACATCTATTGTTTGATAAATATTTAATGCGTTGGTGTAATCTGCTTTTTGAATATACCAATTAGCAATATAGAAAAGAGCCTTTGTCTTCTTTTCACTATTAGGAAATAATTTGATATACTCATTAAACAATACATCTACATCGTTATTCATCAAATAATACGCACACATTGCACGAAGAAAGTACATCTCGCTCAATTCATTAGTTTGATTGTCGTTTGTATATTTAGTAGGTGCAATAGATGAATAATTCTTTATCAACAATGAATAATCATTGTATGCATCTGAATAATTACGATGAACAAACTTCTCTTTTGCTATATTCTTTAAGTCATTATACTGCCAAGTAGATAATGTATTCTGAGATTGTACATCGTTAATTAATCCAAATAAAGAAATACCTATCAATACTCCTATATATTTTATAGATTTATTTATTTTAGTTATACGTTTCATCTTTTTCTAAATTTAATGTTACGAAATTAATATAATTATTTTGATTTCTCGTCTATTTCTATTGTTTGTCTAACGTGATCATAAATTGCCGTCTTATTAATTATTCTTTTGTTTTGGTCCAAAATATACAAAGTCGGCGTATGATCTAATTTGAAATTATATGGTTCTAATTCCTCTGCAGTTGCGTGAGTTACTATCCATTCGTATGGCTCAACCTCTTGTCTTGCCTTGCATATTGCATAATCGGGTTCTATATCTATAGAATAAATTTCTACATCGTATTTATCTTTGTATTGAGAATAGAAATTTTTCAAATCATTCAAATCCTTTTTGCAACTCTCACAACTCGTTGAAAAGAAATAAAGAACAACGTATTTATTTTTTAGCGAATATAATGAATGTGCATTACCTTGAAAATCTCGTAAAATTATATTCGGCATCAATTTTCCTGGCAAGAAAGGCGTAATATTTTTCACTTTCTCCTTATGAAATTCTACCACAGAAGGAAAACAAAACGTTGATAATCTATCTAAATACTTATTTGTGAGATTTGCGTAAATTACCTCATTAAAAGAAAACGGCAATGACGAAAGATTTTGCAAATACCAATATATAATATAATCCGCATACTCCTTTCCATCCTTTTTATCTGCAATAGAAACAAATTCATCTATTGCCCTACAAATACTATCTGGGTCTTGTGGCGTTATTTCGCTTATATAAGTATTGAATTGTTTGATAAAATACGGACTATATAATATCCTATTATCCTCAAAATGAAACTTATCCCAATAATGTTGTCTATAATAATAAGCATATTCTTTCTCCTTACCTTGTTTTAATTTGCCATTCTCAAAAAAATAAGAAGGAGCAGTTTGTTCCATTCCCGTACTGATACGAGTTATTAAATTATAAGGATAAGTGCGAAAGAAATTCTCTTGAAATCGCTCAAAAGAGTCCATTATATTCATTATATCCGTACGCAAAGAGTCAATATTGGCATCTTTTGCCGATGAGCGAATCCTATAATAATACATCGCCGATTGAACTTTCTTATTCTCTCTTTGATAAAGAAAATACGCATCATTTTGAGGAGAATTCTCTACAAAAAACTCTCCATTTTGATAAATCTCAATAGTAAAATTCGTATCCTTATCTAATAAAAATGAGAACATATCACCTTTCTTGCTCGTTACCATATACATTCCCATAGGACGATCTCTTAAAGTAAGATAAAAGCCTCCATCCTTTGATATTTGTACGCTATCTATCAAAAGGTTATCTCCACCCTCGTATCCCTCTATATAAATAGAATCATTATCATAATCATGTATAAAAAAGGTTACTTTATAATCTTTTTGTGCATTAACTCCAAAGGTTATCAAACACACAAATAATAATACTATCTTACTCTTTCTCGCTATTTTCATAAATCGAAACCTCCATTCTCTAATATATCCATAATCTGTTTTATGTTATCTATAGAAATATTCTTTGCTAAAATCTTATTTTGTTTGTCCAAAATATACACAACAGGCGTCTTCTCTATATCAAAATACTCCCTCCAATCATAATTTGCGAATAATCCATTAACATTAGTCCAATGAATATCATTTTTTTCCAAAAACTTGTCTCTTTCTTTTATATCTCCCTCAGTATGAACGCCAAAAATCCCAACATTATACATCCTTCCATATTGTTTATAAAACTCCATCAATCGTGGTATCTCTGTCGTACAATGCCCACACTCTATACTCCAAAAAACTAATATCTTATATTTATTTTCTAACTCATTCAAATGATGCCATGCTGTATTCTCCTCACCAATAGGACAAGCAATATCCGGAATAGTCTCCCCTAACAACAAATTTCTCCAAACGTCCGCACGATGAATATTAGTCTCCATATCCGAAGGCGAAAGAGCGTTGTATTTATTTGTTTTTAGGTATCTATCCACCATACCAACATAGACTTTATCGTGTCCCATAACAGGACTTTGCAAATAACGAGTAGTAATATCCCTAACCAAAAATTCAAACATTTTCTGGTCTGTTGCTTTGCTTATCCAATAGTCTGCATAATACAAAATACTGTCTGCCTTTTCGTATTTCATAACATTATCCCAATACTTATTATAAGAATCCATAAAAACCTGTTTATAAGTATTAAGCAACGCACCACAAGAGAAGTCAACATTATCAAAATAATGTTTCTTATACCAACAAAAACCAACTTTCTGCATTTGTATTGTATCTACATTTCCATTAGATGTATATATAGTATCAAAATGTGGAATTTTCAATGGTTGAGTACACATCAATATCTTTGTTAGTAAATGATTAGGATATTTTTTTATGAAATCTTGTTTTAGATAATCGTTCTTCTCGGTTAGTATTTTGATTTTCTCATCGTATTCTTTCTTAGAAATCGTTTCTCTACCTTTTATAATCTGAGAATATAACCCTCCGAGAGAATCACTCTTTTTGAGATAATCAAAATATACCCTTTCGCTCTCACTTCCTTTGACTTGCATATTTTTTATCCAATTCTCATCCTTTGTTTTGAAGTGTATATTTTGGTCTTTATTTATTAGAAATTCACAATATCTTCCATTTGTATTAGAAAAGAAATAAATACCGTCATCCAAAGTTTTTGTCTTGTGTTTGAATACGAATTTATCTTTCTTATTTATTGCAGTATCAAGAGAATATGTACCTCCATGCCAAAAATAGCCCATCAATAGAGTATCTGTTTTGGTGTCTTGTATTTCTATTGATATATTGTATTGTGCATACGAAAAGAAACTCCAAAGACTTAACAAAACAACTAATATACTCCTTTTTGTATTTTTCATTTTTGTTAGTTTAGTTTAAAATGTGAGGTGCAAAATTACAACATTTATCAAAAAGATAATTGCAAATATGTATTTTTTTTGCTGGTGTATTCTAAAAGTTAATAGAGAAATCCGAAAATCTTTATATCGTAAGGACTTAAAGTATTATTTTCTTATCGTATTTATCAAAAAACAAATATCCAAAAAACAAATACATCTTTTGGAGGAACTAATTGTTTTGAATAAGAAAAAATGTAATTTTCTATTTTGATTTAGTATTTAGACGGTAAAATCTTACTTTATTTCATACCCCAAAAATGTTCTATTTTCCCTATAAGGTCGTTTATAAGGGGTGTATTTTGAGCAAAAATAAGCAAATTTTTCACCTCTGTAATTTATTGATTATATAATAGTTAAAATAAACATAGAAATCATCAAAATAATATCTGATTCTATTTGAATGATTATTGATGTTCTTAGAATAGTTATTAAAGTTATTCTAATAGTTATTAAAGTTATTCTAATAGTTATTGAAGTTATTCTAATAGTTATTGAAGTTATTCTAATAGTTATTGAAGTTATTCTAATAGTTATTGAAGTTATTCTAATAGTTATTGAAGTTATTCTAATAGTTATTGAAGTTATTCTAATAGTTATTAAAGTTATTCTAATAGTTATTAAAGTTATTCTAAT
>CAVGDP010000118.1:0-4883 GCA_963627985.1 uncultured Eubacteriales bacterium | reverse complement strand
AATAACTATTTCAATAACTTTAATAACTATTTCAATAACTTCAATAACTATTTCAATAACTTTAATAACTATTTCAATAACTTTAATAACTATTTCAATAACTTCAATAACTATTTCAATAACTTTAATAACTATTTCAATAACTTTAATAACTATTTCAATAACTTCAATAACTATTTCAATAACTTTAATAACTATTTCAATAACTTTAATAACTATTTCAATAACTTCAATAGTTATTCAAATAAATTCAAATATTATTTTGATAATTTTTGTACTTATTTTATTTTTTTCATAATCACAGCTTTGCAAAAGTGAAAAAATTATCCATTTTTATTAAAAAATCACTATCAAAAAAGACTTTATGAGAAAATCTAATATTTGGGATTATTTAAATTACCTAATTTTAGTAAGCATTGATAATATATGTATAATGTAATTTGAACTCAAAAACATAAATAGAATACATATCATAATTAGATAAAAATTAAAAAAAATTAAATATTTTGATATATTAATGAAAAAAGTTTGTAATTTTGCAAATCAATTTTGGAGTGTATTTAAAATTGAAATATTAAATTTGAGAGGAATTTATATTATGATAAATGTAACTTTACCCGATGGAAGTGTAAAACAATACGCAGAAGGTATAACAGCGATTGACGTTGCTAAATCAATAAGTGAAGGATTGGCAAGAAATGTTTTGTCTGCAACAATAGATGGACAAGTTAGAGATTTACTAACTCCACTAACAAAGGACTGTACTTTAAGATTAAATACATGGAATGATGAGGATGGAAAACATACTTTCTGGCATTCATCTGCCCATTTATTAGCATCTGCTGTTCAAGCACTTTATCCTAATGCTAAATTTGGAATAGGACCTTCTATTGAGAGAGGATTTTATTATGATATAGATTTTGGTGAAGATGTTTTAAGGGAAGAAGATTTTCCTAAGATAGAACAAAAAATGGCTGAAATAGTTAAACAAGGTGTCAAACTTGTTCGTAAAGAAGTGAGCAAGCAAGAAGCATTGGATTATTTTAGTGCAAGAGGTGAAGTCTACAAAGTTGAATTGATCAAAGATTTGGAAGATGGCACAATAACATTTTATGAAAGTGGCAATTTTACTGATCTTTGCAGAGGACCACATTTAATAGATTTTTCTCCAATTAAAGCGTTTAAGATTACATCTTTAGCAGGTGCATATTGGAGAGGAGATGAACATAATAAGCAATTAACACGTCTTTATGCCGTATCTTTTCCAAAGAAAAAAGAATTAGATGAGTATTTAGTCTTATTAGAAGAGGCAAAAAAGAGAGATCATCGAAAATTAGGAAAAGAAATGGAGTTGTTTGCTTTTTCTCAAAGAGTTGGACAGGGTTTACCTTTGTGGTTGCCAAAAGGAACAGAATTGAGAAAGAGATTAGAAAATTTCTTAACAAAGGTACAAAAGAAATATGGTTATGTACAAGTTATGACTCCGCATATCGGTAATGTAAATCTTTATAAGACATCTGGACATTTTCAAAAGTATGGTAAGGACTCTTTTCAGCCAATTAGTACTCCTCAAGAGGGAGAAGAGTATATGCTAAAGCCTATGAACTGTCCTCATCATTGTGAAATTTATCGTTTAACTCCGAAATCATACAAAGATTTGCCGTACAGAATAGCTGAATTTGGAACAGTATATCGCTATGAAATGAGTGGAGAGTTACATGGTCTAACACGAGTTCGTAGTTTTACGCAAGACGATGCTCATATATTCTGTACACAAGATCAAATAAAAGAAGAATTCTGTAAAGTAATAGATATCGTTCTTTATATATTCAAAACATTAAAATTTAATGAATATACTGCCCAAATTTCTTTGAGAGATCCTAATAATAAAGAGAAATACATCGGTTCAGATGAAGTTTGGGAGAAGGCAGAGCGTGCAATAATAGAGAGTGTTGAGGAAAAAGGACTAAAAACTATCACCGAAACAGGAGAAGCAGCGTTCTATGGTCCAAAACTTGACTTTATGGTTAAGGATGCAATCGGAAGAAGTTGGCAATTAGGCACAATACAAGTAGATTATAACTTACCAGAGCGTTTTGATTTGGAATATATTGGAGCAGATAATCAAAAACATCGTCCAATTATGATACATAGAGCACCTTTTGGCTCTATGGAGAGATTTGTTGCTGTTTTATTGGAACATACTGCGGGAGAATTTCCATTATGGCTAACACCTGAGCAATATATTGTTCTACCAATTAGCGAGAAATATGAACAATATGCACAAACAGTACAAAATAAACTAAACGATGCAGAGTTGAGAGGAACAATTGATGAGCGAAACGAAAAAACAGGTAAAAAGATTAGAGACGCAGAAATAAAGAAGATTCGTTATATGCTTATCGTTGGAGAGAAAGAACAAGCAGACGGAACATTATCTGTACGTGAACACTTAAAAGGTGATTTAGGTACTATGAAAATAGAAGATTTTATTACCTTGATACAACAAGAAGTAAAGAAAGAAATAGAATAAAAGTTATAAACTAAAAGTATAAAGGAGGAAAAGTTATAGAAACAACGAATCAATCTCGTAGGAGGGAACCTATTAAGAAAGAAATGCCTCACTTAATTAACGAGAACATTAAAGAGCCGGTTGTTAGGGTTGTCGGCGAAGGATTTGAACCAAAAATATGCAACCTAAAAGAAGCATTGGCTATCGCAGAGGAACAAGGATTAGATTTGGTGGAGATATCTCCTAATGTAAATCCGCCTGTTTGTAAAGTAATGAATTATCAAAAGTATCTTTACGAACAAAAAAAGAAAGAAAAAGAGAAGAAAGCCAAGTCTGTGAAAATGTCGGTGAAGGAAATACGATTAGGACCTCAGACAGACGAGCATGATTTTGAGTTTAAATTAAAACATGCCATAAGGTTTTTGACAGAGGGCAACAAAGTCAAAGTTGATGTATTATTCAAAGGTAGAACAATAGTTTATAAAGAACAAGGAGAACAAAAACTTTTGCGTTTTGCACAAGCGTTATTAGATTATGGCAAACCAGAGCAAATGCCAAAGTTAGAAGGAAAAAGAATGATGATGATCATAACTCCGATTAAGAAAAAATAAACTTTTTTTTACGAAATAAATAATAAAAATAGAAATAAAACGTTGTGGTAACGTTATTGAAATAAAATTTTATTAATAAACAAAAAAAGAGGACATAAATATGCCAAAAACAAAGACCAGATCATCTGTAAAAAAAAGATTTACAGTGACTGCATCAGGTAAATTGAAGAGAAGACATGCTTATCATTCTCACATTTTAACGAAAAAGACAAACAAGAGAAAGAGAGTATTGTGTTCTTACACAACTGTGTCAAAATCAAACGAAAAAGTATTGAATGAATTGTTAGGAAAATAATTTTCGTAACATACGACACAAGGTAAAAATTATTAACCATTGTATCAGTATTAAGAGTAATTAGAATAAAGTATGTATAAGTTACCGCTGATATAAAAAAACAAAAAAAATTAAAAGAAATGCCAAGAAGTGTAAATGCTGTCGCTTCAAGACAGCGAAGAAAGAAAATCCTTAACCGTACAAAAGGTTATTGGGGAAGAGGTAAAAACGTTTGGACCGTTGCTAAAAACAAATGGGAAAAAGGTCAAACATACGCATTTAGAGATCGTAAGGTAAAGAAAAGAGAATTTCGTGCGTTGTGGATTAATCGTATCAATGCCGCATGTCGTCAGAATGAAATTTCTTATTCTGTATTCATGGGATTGTTACACAAGAACAATATAGCATTAAATCGTAAAGTATTAGCAGACCTTGCTATGAACGACCCACAAGCATTTACTGCTGTAGTTAAAATGGTAAAAAAATAGTAGTGTAACCTTAAAAATGATAGAAGAGAGATGGAAGATTTAATGAAATTTGTAGAGAGTCAGAGTCCAGTAAAAGAATTTCCTGCATTTAAATCAGGCGACACTATTACAGTAGCGTACAAAATTAGAGAAGGAAATAAAGAGCGTATACAACAATTTCAAGGAATAGTTATTCAAATCAAAGGACATAGGAATGAAGCTAGCAGAACTTTTACTGTTAGAAAAATATCTAATGGTATAGGTGTTGAAAGAATATTTCCAATGAATAGTCCTTACATTGATAACATTGTGATAAACAAGCATGGTGTTGTTCGCAGAGCAAGAATTTACTATTTGAAAAAACTTTCTGGTAAGAGCGCTCGTATCAAAGAAAAAATTATTATTAAGAAATAAATTAATTTTTTCGTTACAACTTAAATCGGTTACCTTAAACAAGTAACCGATTTTGTTTTTAGTATCCCTTTTGAATATAAAAATTTTGTTAATCATTACGATAAGCAACAAAAAAGTGTAAAGAATTATAAAAATACTCAGAGAAAATTATTAATATTTGCAAAAAATCAAGTAACCAATAAATCAATCACAGATAGATATATCAATAAACGCCAATAGTTTAGAATAAGAAAAACAAATAATTTACTCATTCATATTTCCTATAAAGACAAAAAAATTACTATGAATGATAGATAAAAGTAAAGTGATAAATAAAAAATTCAAACACATATTTTTATAGAATACTAATATTTTAGAAAAGGTATATAACTTCTTTCTCCAACCGATAATAAAAACACCAAAATTTTGCAATGTTTCACGCTCTCCAAATGTTCTATTTTCCCTATAAGGTCATTTTTGAGGGTCATTTTTTTGAGTAAAAATGAGTAAAATTTTCATTCTTGTAACTATTTGATTATATAATAATTAGAATAAGTAGAAAATTGTCAAAATAAGTATTAAAGTTATTCTGATAAGTATTAAAGTTATTCTGATAAGTATTAAAG
>CAVGDP010000117.1:0-5080 GCA_963627985.1 uncultured Eubacteriales bacterium | reverse complement strand
TGCTGGTTTTGTATTTTTTATCGTTTTAGTTAAAATAAATCTGTATATTTGCAAACGGCAAGAAATAGGATAAAAGATGAAGAAATTTTTTTTAACAAATCTTATCTTTCTTATTAGTTTGAATCTATTAATCAAAGCGTTTTGGATTTTGGGTATAGATAGAGAGGTTCAAAACGTTCTTGATGCCAAAGATTATGGTCTCTATTATGCTTTGCTTAATTTTACATATATATTCAATATAATATTAGATTTAGGGATAACTCAATTTAATAATAGAACAATAGCACAAAATACACACCTATTAAAGAAATATTTTGCAAAGATTATACCTCTAAAATTATTATTAGCACTTGTTTATGCAATAATAGTAATACTTGTAGCAAAGATATCTAATTATGATAGTGGGGCGTTGTTTATCGTTAAATGGTTATGCGTCTTTCAGATACTAACTTCATTATTAACATATCTGCGAAGTAATATATCTTCACTAATGCTATTCAAAGTAGATAGTGTCTTGTCGGTTTTAGATAAAAGTTTATCCATTGTATTTTGTTCTATATTGTTATGGACTAATATAATAGGTAGAATGAAAATAGAATATTTTGTTTATGTACAAGTATTATCTTTGGGAATTGCTAATTTGGTGGCGTTAATTATATGTTTAAGTAAAACACATTTCATTCGTCCTGTTTGGGATGCTAAATTTATGATAAAAATACTAAAATTTGGCTTCCCGTACGCTTTACTTACTCTCTTAATGAGTTTCTATAATAGGATGGATAGTGTAATGTTAGAGCGTATGTTAGTAGATGGCAAACAACAAGCAAGTATCTATGCAAGCGGATTTCGTTTGGTAGATAGCGTAAATATGGTTGCGTACTTATTTTCTATTATTCTTTTGCCATTGTTTGCAAAGATGATAAAAGAAAAACTTGATATTAAACCGATTGTAAAGTCTTCCTTTCAATTACTATTGTTTATTGGAATAAGTTTTGTTACTATTAGTGTAATATACGCCAAAGACTTAATGACACTACTATATAATAAACATATTGAACAGAGTGCAAATGTTTTTCAAGTGTTGTGTATGTGTTTTATACCTATTAGTATGACGTATATATTTGGTACTCTATTAACATCTAATGGCAATCTAAAAAAACTCAATCTTGTGGCACTTTGTGGTATGATAACTAATATTGTAATTAATCTGATTCTAATACCTCGTTACAAAGCATTGGGGAGTGCTTATAGTGCTTTAATAACACAAATAATTACATCCTTAATACAAGTAGTAATTGCATTAAGACTATTCAAAATTAGATTCTCGTGGAGTTATTTTATAAGAATTATTATTTTTGTTTTCTTAATTGTTTTGATAAGTGTAATATTAAACGAAATAAATACGTTATGGTATTATAGGGTGATTATATCCTTAGTATGTTTTGTATTAATTGCATTTATTTGTAAGATATTTTTAGTAAGTGAATTGAAAGGTTACGTTGTTGGAATAATAAGGAATAAGAAATGAAAGAGATATTGTTTAAAAAGGATGATCTATTGAATTTGGAATTTTCTCTACAAAGAGAAATTTTGCGTGCTAATATGTCTAATGTATTTGCGTGTACATCTTTGGTTGGTTGCAATACAAGAAAATATCATGGATTGTTTATTGCTCCCCAGCCTTTGATAGATAATGAAAATCATGTCTTATTGTCTTATTTGGATGAGACAATAGGAGTACAGGATAAGGAATTTCATTTAGCTATTCATCAATACAAAGATGGTGTATTCTATCCAAAAGGGCATAAATATTTAGAATCTTATTCTTTGAAGGACCTTCCTATAACTACTTACAGAATAGGTGATATTACACTTACTAAACAAATGCAAATACAGGAAAGAAGAGATCGTCTTTTGATTAAATATACATACGAAAATATAGAAGGAGAAGATAATACAAATAAACCTACTATTTGTTTGAGATTAAATCCATTATTAGCTTTTAGACAAGTGCATAAACTTTCCAAACATAATAATGAAGTAAATACTTCTTTTATTGAAGTGGATAATGGTGTAGGTTATAGATTATATCCAAACTATACTCCGTTATTTTTGCAATTTTCCAAGAAAGTAAAATACGAACATAAGCCCGATTGGTATTATAATTTTGAATATATAAAAGAAAAGGAACGAGGTTATGATTATTTAGAAGACTTATTAATGATGGGAACATTCTCTTTGGAATTAAGTTATGGGGAGAGCGTGTATTTATCTTGCGGTATAGAAGAAGATAATCCATTTTTATTGTCAAGAGATTTCAAAAAAGAAGCCTCAATTCGCTTTCCTATCATAACAATGGAAGATGTATTGAAAAGAGCTTCAAGAATGTTTTTCTGTCGTAAGGGAACAGATGTAGATATTATAGCAGGGTTTCCGTGGTTTGGTAGATGGGGGAGAGATACTTTCATAGCTTTGCCGGGTCTTTGCTATACATTGGACGATATGCCGTTATTTTTGAAAGTTATTGACACAATGCTAAAAGATTTTAAGGATGGTTTGTTTCCTAATTTAGGTTCTTCTACACAGGCGGCGTATAATTCTGCCGATGCTCCGTTATGGTTCTTTTGGGCTTTGCAACAATATACAGTCTTTACGGGAGATAAAATGAAGATATGGAAAAAGTATTCTAAATATATGAAATCTATTATCTCCACTTTTGAAGAAGGTACGACTAATATAAGAATGGATAACAATTATCTATTATATCAAGGACAAGATGGCAAAGCTCTAACTTGGATGGACGCTATTGTAAGAGGAGAACCTATTACTCAAAGAAAAGGTTACGCCGTTGAGATAAATGCTTTGTGGTATAATGCCATTATGTTCACAAAAGAACTTGCCGAACAGGCTTGCGATGATGCTTTCTCTACTCATTGGGATGATTTTGCAAAGAGTTTTCCTATTGTATTCAAACAAACGTTTTGGGATAAAGAAAAAGGTTACTTAGCAGATTGTGTATATAATAATGATAAGGATTTTTCTGTCCGTCCTAATATGATATTTGCTGTTTCTTTGGCTTATAGTCCGATTTCTATCAAAATACGTCAGTTGATTGTGGAAAAAGTAAAAAAAGAACTCCTTACTCCACGTGGTCTTTGTACTCTTTCTCCAAAGGATGTAAGATATCATGGTCATTATTACGGCAATCAAGAACAAAGAGATAGAGCTTATCATAATGGTACCGTTTGGACTTGGCTTTTAGGAGCATATAGTGAAGCTTATTTAAGAGTTTATGGTGATAAGGGGGTAAATCATATAAAAGAATTGTATACTGGCTTTGAGGATATATTAACAGATTATTGTGTTGGCAGTATTGCAGAGATTTATGACGCAGATCCTCCTTTCAAAGCGGGTGGTAGTATTTCGCAAGCGTGGAGTGTTGCAGAGGTTATGCGAATGAAATATCTAATAGAGAAATATAGTGATAATGAAAATATGAAAGGAGATGACAAATGAAGGTATTAATGTTTGGATGGGAGTTTCCACCATTGATTTCTGGTGGATTAGGGACGGCGTGTTATAGAATGACGCAAGCATTAGTAAATAAGAATGTAGAGATTACTTTTGTTGTTCCCAAAAAATATGATACTATCTGGCAAAATGGCTCTAATATTATAGGGGCTAATGATACTATGATGAGTAATGAGGATATGATTTATATAAATCAAAATAATCCTTTAACAGAGGATAGTATAAATATGCAAATCATTAAGATAAATTCCTCACTTGTACCTTATATAGGAATGGATGATTATTATAATATAATAAATACTCCTCTTACCAAAATAGAAACTCTACATAAGACAACATATCGTAAGTTTGATTTCTCTGGTGGTTATAATCAAAACCTAATGGAAGAAGTTGATAAATACGCTTTCGTTGCCGGTCAAATAGCACGCACACAAAAATTTGACGTTATTCATTGTCACGATTGGCTAACATACAAAGCGGGTATTATTGCTAAACAAATTTCCTCCAAACCATTAATTGTGCACGTTCATGCAACTGAATACGACCGTAGTGGCGAGAATGTTAATCCTCAAGTATATAAAATAGAAAAAATGGGTATGGATTGTGCCGACAAGATCGTTTGTGTTAGCAATTATACAAAAAGAATAGTTTATCATAAATATAATCAACCTATAGATAAGATTGTTACAATTTACAACGGCATTAATCTACAAGAGAAAAAGATAATTAAAAAAACTAATGTCTTTAATAAGAAAATCGTTACCTTCTTGGGAAGAGTTACCTTTCAAAAAGGACCAGATTATTTTATAGAGGCAGCGGCAAAAGTCCTCAAACAAGACAAGAATATCATATTTGTATTGGCAGGTAAAGGAGATATGCTCAATAGAATGATTACTTTAGTTGCCAAAAAGCGTATATCGGAGAATTTTTTCTTTACCGGCTTCTTACAAGGTAAACTCGTAGATGAAATGTTTGCCATGAGCGATGTTTATGTTATGCCATCAGTGAGTGAACCATTTGGAATATCTCCTTTGGAAGCGATGCGAAATGGAGTACCAACGATAATAAGCAAACAAAGTGGTGTAAGTGAGATAGTTTCATACGCAATGAAAGTAGATTTTTGGGATATAGATGCTATGGCTAATGCTATTTATGGTTTAACTCATTATCCTGCTTTGAGTAATATGATGATTCGTAATGCTTTACAAGAAATAAAGAAAATAACTTGGGAAAAGACTGCCGAAGATTTAATCAATATCTATAAAAGTTTATGTTAATTTTGGAGAAATACGTTTAGTATTAAGACTATTGCACAGTTGTGATAGATATTTAGTCAAAAGGTAGAAATAATGTGTGCAATTATTAGAATACGTTCATATCTGCTAAATATGTAGAACTGAATAGAATTAATTTGTTTTCGGTAAATTCAAATAAAAAATAATACTCTGTTTATTTTTTTTCAAAAACATTAAAATAAAATCAATAACCATTCGAATAACATTAATAACTATTCGAATAACTTCAATAACTATTCGAATAACTTCAATAA
>CAVGDP010000116.1:0-3473 GCA_963627985.1 uncultured Eubacteriales bacterium | reverse complement strand
TTTATTTTAATAAGTACTGATTTTATTTTAATAATTACTGATTTTATTTTAATAAGTGCCATAGTTATTTTGATGATTTTAGTACTTATTTAACTATTATATAATCAAATTATTACAAATACGAAAAAATTGCCCATTTCTCGTTAAAAACCACCCTTAAAAAATAACCTTATAGGGAAAATTGAATCTGTTGAGGAGGTAAGATTTGGTACGATTTTCGTGGCTTTATAATAAATTATGATAAGAGAATATTTAGTCATTCTGAACAAATAGTATCCTCTCAAAAAAATATATACAAATTCTTAATTTATTACACTACTTATCTTAAACATAATTAATTAATTGAATATTTTCTACAATTGATAATTTCCTTTATGATAATCCTATTCTATGAGCAAAAAAATTTTTCACAAATATATCTAATACTTATTCTAACTCTCCTACCTTTCTTTAAAATATAGAAAACAAATACACAAAAACAATATTATTGTCTTGTTTGCGTTTAGACAATAAGTTTGATTATAACGAAAATACATCAATTCGTTATCAAACATAAAAATTAAGGACAATTATGACACAATTATTACAACTGGAAGAAGTGAAATGTACGGCGTGCTACTCCTGTCTAAAAGCTTGCCCCGTACAAGCAGTATATATCAATCACGATAGTATAACCCCTCGTATAGATAATGAAAGATGTATCGGCTGTGGCGAATGTATCTCGGCGTGTTCGTACAAAGCAATAACTCCTATTAATCAAATAGAAGAAATAGAACAAATGCTCAAAACGGATACCGTTGCCGCTATCTGCGATCCTGCTATTGCGGGCGAATTCAAAGATGTCTTCGATTATAGAAAATTCGTTAATATGATACGTCTTTTAGGCTTCAAATATGTGTGTGAAGTCTCCTTTGGAGTAGATATTATCGCCAAAAAACAACAAAATATCCTTTCTGTACACAAAGGCAAACACTTCATTACTTCCCATTGCCCCGTTATGACCTTATATGTAGAACAATTCCAACCCGAAATAACCTCTAACCTTACTCCCCTTGTCTCCCCTTTTGCTGCTACGGCTTGTGTAGTAAGAAAAAAATACGGCAAAGACTTAAAAATAGTAAGCATAACACCTTGTCTTGGCTCCAAAAAAATTAATGACAAGTTCAAAGGTGAAGCACATATAGACGCTTTCTTATCATTTCTCTCCTTAAGGAAAATGTTCCAAATGCACAATATAAAAGAGGATAATGTAGAGTTTTCGGATTTCGATTTGCCATACGGTAATCTCGGCTCCCTTTATCCTATTGCACAAGGTTTTGTTGAAGCTTGCAAAGATAATGGTAGTATAATGGACGGAACATTTGTTACTGCAGAAGGCAAACGCGATGCAATAGATGCAGTTAATCAATTCGCTAATGCTTCACGCGTTTTGAATGCTAATTTGAATGTATATTTTTGTGAGGGATGTTTTATGGCAATCGGTTGTAGTAAAGGAGATAAATTTATTCGTAACGCATTCACAAAGGAATATGCCAAAAAACGCTCCTTAGGAATAGATATCAATAAATGGAACCAAGATATTGAACAATGGAGTAATCAAAGTGAGATATTTCATATCTATGAAGCAAATAGCAAACGTTTGGCTAGTCCTACAAATGAACAAATAGAGAAGGCTTTTCATTTACTCGGCAAGGAGACTGCTTTTCGCAACACTAATTGCAAATCTTGTGGCTATGATACTTGTCTCGGTTTGGCAAAAGCAATTGCTCAAGGTGTTGCTACGGAAAATATGTGTTTTTTGCATACCAAACAAGATACCACTAATTACTCTAATCAATTGAAACTAACAACAGAAAATCTCGCCTCCTTACGTAATCAACACGAAAAAACATTGGAAGACTTGCTTATCGTTAAACAATCCGACAAAGAATCAAAACAAACACTTTCTTCCTTACTTAATCATCTCTATCCTGCTGTTGCCATAGTGGATAACAATATGAAGATAACTCAATCTAATGATGCTTTTATTGATATATTAGGTGAGGACGCCAAGGAGATAAATGAAATAATTCCTGGCTTGAAAGGTGCTAATATCAAAACACTTCTACCCGAAAATATTTATACCGAGGTGGAATATGTCCTCAAACAGAGTGAAGAAATAATCAATAAAGATGTTCCATTGAATAAAGATAAGTTTATCAATATTAGTATTTTCAATTTAGTAGCAAAGAAGAGTATCGGTATTATTATTCGTAATCTATTTAGCGGAGAAGATCGCCCAGAGGAGATAATTAATCGTCTCAATGAGGTAATTAAATCTAATCTTTTGGATGTTCAACAAATCGGTTTCGTATTAGGTGAGGGTGCAGCAAGAACTGAAAAAATGCTTAACTCCATTATTCGCTCCTATAAAGAACAAATCGGTAAGAAAGAGTAATTTATCTATTATGCAAGTAAATATCGAACAGAGTTGGAAAGAAGTATTGCAAGATGAGTTTGATAAGGACTATTTTTCCTCATTAGTCTCTTTTGTCAAACAAGAATATTCTACCAAAACTATTTATCCCAAAGGAAAAAACATATTTGCGGCCTTCAATTTATGTAGTTTTGATAACACCAAAGTAGTTATCTTGGGGCAGGATCCTTATCACGAACCCGGGCAAGCACAAGGGCTTTGTTTTTCTGTACCCGATGGAGTTACTCTACCGCCATCCTTGGTAAATATCTATAAGGAAATCAACTCCGATTTAGGTAAACCTATCCCCCAAAGTGGAGATTTGACGCATTGGGCTCAACAGGGCGTCCTGTTGCTTAACGCTACCCTTACAGTTGAGGCACACAAAGCAGGCTCTCATCAAGGTAAAGGTTGGGAACAATTCACCGATAGAGTAATACAAATTCTTAACGAAAAGAAAACACATTTGGTTTTCATTCTTTGGGGAAGTTACGCCGTTAAGAAAGCTAATCTTATAGACAAGAGCAAACATTTAATTCTTACCTCCGTACATCCTTCACCATTGAGTGCTTATAGGGGATTTTTTGGCAATCATCATTTTTCTTTATGCAATCAATATTTGCTCCGCAACGGTATTACACCGATAGAATGGTAAAAAAAATAGGTATTGTTATTTATTCTATCAATAATATAACATATTATGGAAATAACTTCCGATATTATTTCAATTACTATTGCAGTTGAAAATATCTATTAAAATAGAATTGGTTTATTTTTAGTGAATTTCAAAAGAAAATAATACCCCACTCTCACGCTTTCTAAAAAAATTTTAAACACTCGTTTCATTATGCTTTTTCTAATCTTTTTCATTCCGTGAAACATTGCTTAAAAAATTGCGATAGAGAAAATAGATCATTTTAAAGAAATAGAAATTCGAATAGTATCGCATATTATCAAAATAAAATCAATAACTATTTTAATAACTTCAATAACTATTTTAATAACTTCAATAACTATT
>CAVGDP010000115.1:0-7466 GCA_963627985.1 uncultured Eubacteriales bacterium | reverse complement strand
ATTCAAATAAAATCAATAACTATTCAAATAAAATCAATAACTATTCAAATAACATCAATAACTATTCAAATAAAATCAGATATTATTTTGACAATTTTAGTACTTATTGTAATTATTATATAATAAAATCATTATAAAGACGAAGATTTTCTCAATTTTTGCTCAAAATATACCCCTAAAAAAAGACTTTATAGGGAAAATAGAACATTTGGGGGAAGTGAAACATTATAAGATTTTTTTATTTTGCCACTGCTTTTAATAGACATTAATAAATAAAAATAGAGGAATTGAAGTATTTCCAATTCCTCTACGTATTTTTCGGGTAATCTAACCGTTTATTTCAAATACCAGTGAAAACCAAATCTAACTGCCATATCTCCCAAGTTAGTATTGTATTTACCAAATTGGAAATAAGTAGTATTAGTTAAGTCTTTGCTATCCCAATCATCATTAGACTCCTTAACAGATTTGTAATAGAAGTCAGCGATGTCCAAAGACATATTCAACTCCAAATTTTTAGTAAGTTTGTAGTTGAAAGAAAGAACTCTAACGCCAATTTGCATGTTAAAGATATCAGTTTTTAAGTCATCTACAAGACCAGTAGCAATATCCTCGTATGTACCACTACCAAAACCAATATTAGCATAAATTCTTGGAGCCCAAGATAATTTACCAGTTAATTTCATGTTGTAATCAGCGTGTAAATCAATGTCGAACAAATTTTTCTTATAATCTTTGTAAGAGTAAGAAATAAGACCAGAATTCTCAGTGTAGTAGTGATTCCAACCTAATCCTGCACCTATTGACCAATCATTAGAAATCATGTAGTTAGCACCAATTCCTAAATTCAAAGAATGAGTCTTTGCTTTGTCTACACCTGCTAATGTTTCTCCACTATAAGTGTTAAAACCTAAATTTCCTTCAAGCCACCAGCCTTTTTGTGCCATAACACTTGTGGAAACCATAACTAAAGTTGCAATTAATAAAACTTTTAACTTTTTCATCTTAATAACTTTTTTTATTTACGCTCTTCGTTTCTTTTCTCCTTTTGATGGAAGAGCAATCTCACCAAAAGGTTTATTTTGGAGATGCAAAAGTATGCCATATTTTTGACGTGGAGATATTTTCTTGCCAAAAATATCGCTTTTTAGGAAAAATAGAACACTTTTGGGTAGAAATAGGGAAAAATAGTTGAATTTTTATCTTCATTTTTTTACCTTTGACAAGATGTCATTTTGAGAATTTTTGCTAATTTTTTGAAAAAATTTCCGCATTTTTTACAAAAATTCGCACTTTTTATCCTCCCAAAATGCAATTTTGCACAAAAAATGTGATTATATAACCAAAACCATAACCATCTTCACCCCTCCCTTCTCTCAAACATTTTGCTATTTTTATGGTATCACACTTCATAAAAATAAAATCAAATATCATTTGAATAACTTCCGATAATATTTTAATAACTAAAGTACTTATTTGAATAACTTCCGATAATATTTTAATAACTAAAGTACTTATTTGAATAACTTCCGATAATATTTTAATAACTAAAGTACTTATTTGAATAACTTCCGATAATATTTTAATAACTAAAGTACTTATTTGAATAACTTCCGATAATATTTTAATAACTAAAGTACTTATTTGAATAACTTTCGATAAGAAAAAAATAGAATCAGATATTATTCAAATAGAATCACATTTCATGAAAATAAAATCACATATTATTCTGATAAAACTACGTTTTTGGTGTATAATTTCAGCGTTACTATTTACCATTCTGTTTCGGGCAAACATAAACAAAACAAAATTATTCCTATCTCCTCTCTATACTTATATAATAGTTACTCTAAGAGATAGGAATAATTACAGTATTATGATATTAATATTTTTTGTGTTTATATGTAGGGACGGCGAATTATTCTGTTTTGTTCTCAAAATATTTTTTATCCAAAAGGGTATAAATAACACTCTTATCACCAATTACCCAAACGACATCTTTCTCCTTAAACTTCAAATGAGAAGACGGATTGATAATAGGAGCATCATCTCTTTCAATAGCAATCACCATACATTTGTCTTTCATTAAAGAAGAATCCAAAAGAGAATTACCAATCCACTCACTACCAGCTTCTATTTGGAATGTAACACAGTGAATGGTAGAATTTTGCTTTTGTTTTTGCGAAATATTGAATTGATCCAAAGTCATAATCTTGGAATAATCCAAACTAACACTCTCATCGTCCATATCCAAACGGCGAAGAGACCCTATAGTACCCAACATCCACAATACATCACCACTTTCTAAACAAAAATCGCCATCAGGAAAATCGTAATCCTTATCACCTCTACCAACAGAAATAATAATTACATTATACTCCGTACGGAAATTGAGTTGTTTAAGACTTTTACCATTCAAAATACCATCTTCTCCAACACTATACTCCGCAAAATATATATTAGAATCTATCCAATGTAAGTTATTCAATTCATTTAGTTTGTTTTTGGAGTGTTTATTTCTTTCTATAATCTGACGAGCATTAAAATTCTTCACAAATCGGGACTCTACCATCCAATTGTATCGTAAAAGTTTTTTACTATTAAATATCATAGCAAAAAATACAAGTGTTACAATAAGAATAACAAATCCAGGTAAATGAAGATATTGATGCAAAACAAGAAATACAAATATCAAGGCCACAACATAACGAAGTGCAGTAAGGAAAGATAAGATAAATTTCTCACTTTGTGCAAAAGCACTCGTAGAATTATTCTTCCTATAATTGCTTTGTGCTCCCGTCCATAGAGTTATAAATAAGTAGGCTTGTTTTCCCATATTGTGAATCATACCTCTAAGTATTGGTGCCATAACTATCAAAGTAGCAATAGCAAAGAGTATCCTAAACAAAACAGTGTGTTTGCTATTGTCGGCAAGAGGTAATAGAAGATTAAAACTTATTAACAAAATTGCTATACATATAATAATGTACAAGATAAATCTACCAAAATAGGATTTTAGGTATTGAGACCAAACAGAAGATTCACTACTTGATACGTTTTGTTCTATATTCTCATTCGTTTTCTCATCGTTTCTACCTCTATAAAGACGTTTGTATTTATCATAAGGTAATACATTTTGAACAAGACTATAAGCAGGCTCCCCTAAACGTATCATATAAGGGGTAACAAATGTAGTTAGTACACTAACTGCTATTGCTATTGGATAGACTTCTGGAGAAATCAAATGGAGGGTAATACCTGTTTGTGCAACGATAAAAGAAAATTCTCCCATTTGGGACATCGAAAAACCAACTCTCATACTTGTCTCCAAATTCTCACCTGCTAATTTGGTGCCTATTATATAGAAGAAAGATTTGCAACATATCGGCAATAAAGATATAATAGCAATCGTCCAGATATTATCTGCTAATACCTTAGGATCTACCATCATTCCCACAGAGACAAAGAAAATCATACCAAAGAAGTCTTTTAGCGGGGCAACGACTCTTGCTATTCGTTCCTGATCTAATGTTTCGGCCAAAATACTACCTATAACGAAAGCACCTAATGCTGAGGAAAATCCAACTTTAACAGATAACATAACCATAATAAAACATAGACCAACGGCAACTAATAACAGACTCTCGTCATTTAGATGTCTTTTATTTTTCTTTAAGAATGTCGGTATTAGGAATATACCAATAACAATCCATATCACAATAAAGAATATTAATCTCACCAAAACCATTACTAACTCCCCACCAGAGAATTGTGTCGAGGCAGCAAAGGTAGACAAAACAACCATAACAATGATAGCAAATAAGTCATCGAAGATTAGAATACCGAAAACAATTTGTGCAAACTTCTCTTTGCTATAACCCATATCGGTTAAGGATTTAACAATCATTGCTGTTGAGGACATAATTAGCATAGACCCCAAAAGGATAGCATCTGCTGGCTTCCAACCAATAAGTCTGCCGACAAAGAATCCTGTTAAGCCTAAAGCAATTATAACAAAACCCATCGCCTTGCCACTAATCTTGCCAAGAGAGAATAATTTTTTGAAACTAAATTCTAATCCCATACCAAACAAAAGGAATATCACACCTATATCTGCCCATACAGAGATATTGTCTAAATCTACTGTCTGAAAAAAAGCAAAGTTTGGTCCTGCAATAAATCCTGCTACTATATAGCCAAGTACAACTGGTTGTTTAAGGTATTTACATATTAGAGAGAAAATAGATCCTAAAATAAGGATTACACCTAAATCGGTTATTAAAGAAGGTAACTGACTCATATCTTATAATGGTTTTTAATGAATGTGCAAAGGTAATAAAATTTTGTTATATACACACGATTTGTTTAAGAAAAATAATGTTTTTTTGTTTATTGTAGTAGATTTTTCTCCTTTTTATGGCTAATTATAAATCATATTAAAGAAGATAAATATAGAGATCAATAAACAATGTTCTATATATAGGTCAATTACATAATATATAAATAAAAAGAGAGGTAAAAAGAATTATTTAGATATTAGAATAATGTAGAAAAGTTTTATTCAAAATGGTCAGATATAAAAAAAAGTGTATTTTTGCAACCTAAATAATAGCGTTTTAGGATAAAAATTAGAAATAAAAATGAATAATGTTTTAATAACAACTGATTTCAACGACTTAAGTTTGAATGTTTGTTTGAAATTTTGTAAATTTATGTTCAAAGATTCTGATACCAACTATTCATTATTACATGTAAGTGAGGAGATTGGTTTTTTTGGAAGATTATTAGGACAACAAGAAGTACAAGAAGAAGTACAAAAACTTCATTTTGCAGATCTTCAAAAAAATATTAAAACACTCTACGGATTAGATATTACTCCCTATATCCGCAAAGGACATATTGCAGATGAGATTAATAAATTTATCAAAGAGAAAAGTATAGATCTATTAGTAGTAGGTACATCCAACACGGGACTTAATACAATCGGTGCAAATACTCATAAACTTATTCGTACCACAGAGATACCTATTATGACAATTGCAGTAGATACCGACCCAAAAACAATAAAAAATATCTTACTTCCTATAGAATTGAACCTATCTTCTCGCCAAAAAGTCCCAACTGCTATACAATGGGCAAGAATGTATGGAGCCCAGATAACGATTATTATTGGCTCGTGGGACGGAATAGAAGTTGAGCAACGAAGACGATTAGAATACACAGCCTCTGCTACAAAGAATTTCATTATATCTAAAGGTGTGGAGTGTAAAGTAGTAAAAATGCCAACCCTTACCGAAAGTAAAGACTTCGCAGATGAAGTAATCAAATACATGAACGATGAAAAAAACGAAGTAGATTTATGTATCGTTATGGGTAGAGATATTACTACCGATTTTGCAGCAGATCCACGTGCACAAGACGTTGTTCGTTTTGCCAAAGTGCCTGTTGTTTGTGCTCCTTTGAAAAAACAAGGTATGAATGTCTCATTCCTATAATAGAATAGCAATTATCATTAGTAAATAATCAAATAAACAAATCTAAAAATCAAAAATCAATATGCCAAGCAAAGAACAAATATTAAGAGGACATATAATAAATATTGTAGAGAGAAAAATTATTGACGGAGAAATACATATCAAGGACGGGAAAATAAAAGATATTATAGCAAGAAATGATATCAAGCCCTCCGATCCTATTCTCTTACCAGGCTTAATTGATGCCCACGTACATATTGAAAGTTCTATGCTTCTGCCTTCTAATTATGCCAAAATAGCAGTTAAACATGGAGTAGTAGGATGTGTATGCGATCCTCACGAAATAGCAAATGTCTGTGGTATAGAAGGTATTGACTATATGGTAGAAGATAGCAAAAGGGTTAATTTCCATTTTGCGTTTGCGGCTCCGAGTTGTGTGCCCGCAACACCATTTGAAACTTCGGGCTTTACGTTAGATAGTGAAAAGGTTAAGCAATTGCTATCAAGAAAAGAATTTGTTGCTTTGGCAGAAATGATGAATGTTGTCGGGGTTATAAATAAGCAAGAAGATATTATAGCAAAGATTCAAGTAGCAAAACAATTTGGCAAAGTAATAGACGGTCATGCCCCAATGCTGACAAAAGAAAACCTTCAAAAATATATATCCTTTGGAATAGATACCGACCACGAGTGTAGCACATTAGAAGAAGCAAAGGAGAAAATACAATCCGGTATGAATATTCTTATTAGGGAAGGCAGTGCTGCTAAAAATTTTGATTCTTTATATAATTGTATAGAGGAATATCCAGCAAAGACTATGTTCTGTGCCGATGATATTCACCCGGATGATCTTCTTAATGGATATATAAATGATTTGTTTAAGCGTGCTTTTGATAAAAACATACCTATTTGGAATATTATTCAAACAGCTTCTATGAATCCTATTTCACATTATAGTTTGCCGATAGGTTTATTACAAAAGGGCGACTCGGCAGATTTTATTGTTGTAGATAATTGGGAAAATTTCAATATAATTCGTACGTTTATCAATGGGCAATGTGTCTTTGATAGCACTAAATCAAAAGATAATCAAATAGATATACAAATCAACAAAGCATCCATAGATAATAATTCAAGCGTGGAAGAAAATAAGGAAGTAGTTTTGCCTAATAATTTCCACGCATCAAAAATAAACGAAAAGGATTTACAAATCCGTCCGCAATCTTCACATATAAAAGTAATTAAAGTATATAACAAGGATTTATTTACTGAAAAACTTATTTGCAAAGCAAAAATAGAAAACGATAATATAGTATCTGATACAGAGAATGATATTTTGAAACTCGTAGTATATAATCGCTATCAAAACAGTAAGCCTGCTATTGCATTTGTTAGGGGATTTAATCTAAAAAATGGAGCATTAGCCTCAACCATTGCCCACGATTCTCATAATATTATAGCACTCGGCACAACGGATTTATTTATAGAAAAAGCAATAAATGAATTAATTGAAATAAAAGGTGGAGTATGTGCAGTAAGTGATAAAAAGGTAGAGACCTTACCATTACCTTTTGGAGGATTGATAAGTAATAAATCCATAGAAGAAGTAGCAAGCAAGTACAAATCATTAAATAATTTTGCGTCCTTAGAAGGTTGCACACTTAGTGCACCATTTATGACAATGGCATTTGTTGCTCTTTTGGTGATACCAGAATTGAAATTATCCGATAAAGGTTTGTTTGACGTTAAGGAATTTAATTTTACTTCGTTATTTGAATAAGGGTTTTGTTGTTCAAAAATAATAAACTCAAAATGTTCTATTTTTCCTATTGGGGTAATTTATAGGGGCGTATTTTTAGCAAAAATTGGCAATTTTTCACCTTTATAACTATCTAATTATGTAATAGTTAAAATAAGTACTAAAATTATCCAAATAATTATTAATTTTATTCGAATAGTTATTGATGTTATTCGAATAGTTATTGATGTTAT
>CAVGDP010000114.1:0-4527 GCA_963627985.1 uncultured Eubacteriales bacterium | reverse complement strand
ATAGTTATTGAAGTTATTTGAATAGTTATTGAAGTTATTTGAATAGTTATTGAAATTATTTGAATAGTTATTGAAGTTATTCGAATGGTTATTGATTTTATTTGAATATTATTTTCTTTACAATGATCTATTTTCCCTATTAGGTATTTTTTAAGATTATTTTTTAGAACAGAAATAGGTTAGCAAAAATTTAATACGATGAATATTCAAAGGCTTTTTGCGAAAAAGAGGATTTGGAATATTATGATTTCACGGAATTTACTGAAAATAAATTGATTCAATCTAAATAAAAGTCTTTAATAAATACTAATACTTCTTATTTCTGCTCTCTATACATTATTATAATAAATGAAATAATGTACAAATAATAACGTTTGTATTATTTAAGAACTGAAAGTAAAAAAATCAAAGAAGATAAAGATTTTGAGAAATATCATTAAGAAAATAAAAGAATTTTTGAGCAGATTATCTTTTCGTACGGGAATTATAATATTGATACTCTGTTTGATTTGTTATGCTTTGTCTTTTTTGCAAATGCTCTTGCCAATAAGTGTAAAAACAAAGGCAGTCTTGTGGGTAGTGTTCTTTGGAGGAGCGAAAACTTTTCAATATTCTGCTATTTGTATCTTGGGAATAGAAGGCGTTAAGCGAATAAAAACACTATTTAATAGAAATAAAACTAAATGATTTTCCTTACTTTGTGAATAACAAGAATTGTATAATTCAGAAAAAATTTATAATTTTGCAAACTGAAAAAAATTAAATTATATGAAGAGGATTATATTCTTAATTATTGGTCTATTTTGCCTTGTCGGTATAATGGATTTACACGCTCAAAGTGTAGGAAGTTCACTGAATGGTTTGATAAACGAAACGAAAAGTACCAAAGGTTATTTGGAGTTATCTCCGAAGAATTACATTACAGAAAATATTAATAATGAGACATACGTTTATCTTCTTTTGAGAGTAGATAACGCAAATAATTTGAGTTTTTTACAAAAGTACGATTGTACATTAAGACAAAGAATAGGTAGGATTGTATCTATTAGAATAAATGTAAAAGATTTGGAGAAATTTGTACAAGAAAAAGATATAATAGAAGCGGATCTTTCACGCAAAGTTGGAGCAATTGATTTGAATTACGCAACGAATGACCTAAATGCTAAAGATGTTTGGCAGGGTACAGGTCTTAACAATGCATATACAGGTAAGGATGTTCTTATAGGTGTTGCCGATTGGGGCATAGATTATACGCATCCGACTTTTTACGATTCTACTGGAATGAAATATAGAATCTTTGCCGCCTGGGACCAAAAGCGAGAGCAGGGACCTGCACCCGAAGGGTTCGATTACGGTTCTTATTTTGATACTCAAGCATCTCTTTTGGAGGCTAAGTGTGATACTTCTAATCAATACGATACTGGTTATCATGCTACCCACGTTGGTGGTATTGCTGCGGGAAGTGGAGCAGGTACTGATTATATTGGTGTCGCTCCAGAGGCTAATCTATTATTTTGTACTTGGATTTGTGACGAGGCTCACTATATAGATTGCTGTACTTGGATGAGAAATGTTGCCAAAAAGCAAAATAAGAGATTGGTTATTAATAATTCTTGGGGTGTCTATAACTTTGGTACAATGGACGGTACATCTATAATGGATGAGTTTATTAATACTATGATAGAGGAGGATAGTGTTATCTTTGTTATTAGTGCCGGTAATAATGGAGACGCACAATTCCATCTCAAAGCAGATTTTAATGGAGATAACAAAGATACAATTCGCTCCGAGATAAAATTTAATTTCCCTACTCCTTATACAAAAGACTATTGGGGACAAGCAATAACGATGCAAAGTGAGAACGGAACCTCTTTTTATTCCAAATTAGAATTTTATGATTACGCTTGGCAAAAAATTAATGAGACTCCATTAATGCAAAGTAATGGTCAAATTGTAGAAGAAACTATTTTGCTTATAGGAGATAATGATAGTATAATTTATAGTGGTGCTTCGCGTCTCCCACAAGATAACAAACATATAGTAGATTGGAGAGTTAGGCAATCAAAATATATAGATAATTTAAATCATGTAGTATTGGTTATTTACGCAGATAATGGCGTTGTTCATTCTTGGAACCTTAATTATTTATCCAAAGCAGTAGGTAATACAGGATTTGATTTTATCGCAGGACAAAATGATTACCTGACCGGAGATAATCAATATGGAGTATCCGAACCTGCATTAACAGAAAAGGCTATAACTGTTGCTGCTCACCAATTTAGAAATACGGCGTGGCATCCAACAATAGCAAGTTTCTCTTCACGTGGTCCTAATATGACTACTTATTACAAGCCTGAAATATCTGCTCCTGGTTATGCGATAGTATCTTCCGTGTCTTCCTTTTCTAATACTGCTCCAAAACATACTAAAACAGTAAATTTCGATGGTAAAGACTATGGCTTTGGTTCGGCAAGTGGTACTTCTATGTCGGGTCCTATGGTAGCAGGTAGTGTTGCTTTAATCCTACAAGCTAATCCTAATCTAACGAGTGAGCAAGTCAAACAAATAATAGAACAAACTGCCAAAACAGATCAATATACCGGCGAATGCCCTAATGATACTTGGGGTTACGGTAAAATAAATATATACGAGGCAGTTAAAATGGCAGAAAAGAAAGTTGGTTTGAAGACAATAGAAGATATGAATATTAAGGTATTCCCTATTCCTGCCAAAAACGTATTATTCGTTGAGGGATTGCAAACAGAAGACAAAATAGAGTTGTTTGATAATTTGGGAAGAAAACAAAGAATAAATAAATTGAACTTTGAAAGTTTGGATATAAAGGATTTGAAAAGTGGTGTTTATATCCTAACTATTAACAAGAATGGCAAAAGAGAAAGCGTTAAATTCATAAAAAAATAAAAAAAATACCATTCTGTGTTGGTTGATAACGAAATTTATAGTAATTTTGAACCTCCAAATGATAATAAAATAAAGAGAAAACAAATTTTCTTAATTTGATATAAAAATAAAATATTAAGACGACTAATTAAGAAGACAATTAACTTTAAGTATAACAAGTAAAGAATAAAAAGAAAATGAACATTCCACAAAATTTGAAGTATTCTAATGACCACGAATGGTTAAGAATAGAAGGTGATGAGGCTTTCGTTGGTATTACAGACTATGCACAACACGAATTAGGGGACATAGTATTTGTTGATGTAGATACAGAAGGCGAAGAAATAGCAGAGGGTGAAGCCTTTGGTTCAATAGAGGCAGTTAAGACGGTTTCGGATTTATTGATGCCTGTTGATGGTAAAGTATTAGAGGTAAATGCTACTTTGGAAGACAATGCTGCTGCTATCAATACTGACCCTTATAACGAAGGTTGGATAATCAAAATAAAGATAACTAACCCTGCTCAAGCTGATAAACTTATGGATGCAGAGGCTTATAAAAAGATGTTAGGTCTTTAATCAAAAATCAAACTAATAAGATGTAGTGTCAAATTGAAATATTAGATTCTTTTGGCACTACTTCTTTTTAATTACTTCCTTTAAGAAAAAACGGGGATATATTCCAAAGATACCAAAAATACAATTAATCAAAAACAAAGAAAACAGAAAAATTATTTTATGATAACAATAACCAAACGACAATATGGTATAGGTCTTTTGATCTGGATGGTAATAATTCTAATCTTATTACTACTTCCTGCGAGTTCTTTTTCTAATACTCCAAAAATTATTAACATTCCTCACGCAGACAAAATAGTTCATTTTGGTTTGTTTGGAGTTTTATCCTTTTTGCTATATCATAATTTCAAAAACATAAAACAAAATTTTCTAATTAATAAGTATTTACTAACGATCATAATAGTTTCTTTGTTTGGCTTTCTAACCGAAGTTTTACAAGGTTTAATGTATGCCACAGCCAAACGTAATTTTTCTCTCTATGATTGGTTATTTGACTCCTTATCTGCCATAGTCGTAGTTTTTAGTCTTTACTTATATTATAGGTATCATAACAGATAATACAACCATCTCCTTATTTTCTCTCTACCACAAATTTCTAACATAAAGTTCGGCTTTATTGAAATACATTAGTGATAAATAGGAGTAAAGTAATAAATAAAACTTGTAGATACATACATATTTTTAGAGTACTATTGTTTTAGGATAAATAAATTTTTTCTTACTCTAACCTATCCTCAAAACACCAAAATCTTGCAATGTTTCACGCCCTCAAAATATTCTATTTTCCCTATATGGTCATTTTTTATGGGGTATATTTTGAGCAAAAATGGAGGAAATCTACACTCTTGTAATTATTTAATTATGTAGTATTTAGAATAAGTACCGAAATCATCAAAATAGTTATTGATGTTATTAGAATAGTTATTGATTTTATTAGAATAGTTATTGATATTATTCGAATAGTTATTGAAGTTATTAAAATAGTTATTGATATTATTTGAATAGTTATTGAAGTTATTAAAATAGTTATTGAAGTTATTAAAATAGT
>CAVGDP010000113.1:0-8566 GCA_963627985.1 uncultured Eubacteriales bacterium | reverse complement strand
TTTCAGTACTTATTCTAAATACTATATAATTAAATAATTACAAGAGTGTAGAATTTCTCCATTTTAACTCAAAAAACACCCTCAAAAAAAGACCTTATAAGGAAAATAAAACATTTTGAAAATTTGAACTAACACACAGTTTTTATATGTTTCACGCCAGATTATAACAAGAAAATTATTCGTTTCCCTATTCCAAACTATTAGTATCTTCTATATCCATCTATTCAAAAAATCTCTACTCTCTAATCTATTTCTATTAGACACTAGTTCTTCTTCTCTTTGTTTTCTATTATTCTCTATTACTATTCTATGATTGACTATACAAGTTACGCTTTTTGAAAAAGTTACTCGTGCAAGTAAGAAACAAAATAGCACCAAATATTTGCGTAAAAGCAACTACCCAAAAGGTAATATCGTAATCGAACCACTCCGAAACAACACCACCAACCAATATTCCTATACCAACACCTACATCCCAAGCACCTAATATAGACGAATTAGCCGTACCTCTCTCATTATGATGCGCTACAGAGATAAACATATTCTGAAAAGCAGGATACATATGTCCATTACCTAAACCTATAAGCAAAGCAGATATATAAAAACCATAAACATTAGGCACAGCAACAAACAATGTATAACCAATAGAAGAAACTATTACTCCTTCGGCAGCGTTTAGTGTTAATTTTCCTTCCCTTAAACCTTTGTTTCCTTGCAAACGAGATAGAATCAAACCTAATGAAAACAAAGTAAAGAATATACCCGTACCTGTTTGCATATTCAATTCTTGTTTGGCAAACAAAATAACATAATTACTAAGCGTTCCATAACAAATTCCAAAGAACATAATATTTACCGCTAACAACCAACCACGTACCAAGAAGAAACGATCTAAGGATAATTTCTTTTTGTTTTTTATCAATTCTCTATCTTTTAGTTTTAGAGTAGAATTAACTATAAAACCAATAGCAGCAATAAAAAAAGAAATCAAAAATAGAATATCAAAACTCTTTGTTGCTCTATAAAGAAAGATTCCTACCGTTGGTGCTAAAGCCATTGCTATATTATTACTCAAACCATAATAACCTATTCCCTCATTTCTACGTGAAGAGGGTAAGACATCTATCGCAACGGTAGAATTAGCAACAGTTGCCGCTCCAAAAGGAAATCCATGCAAAGTTCTAATAATAGCAAACAATATAACCGTACTTGCAACCAAGTATCCGCCAAAGAAAATAAAAAATAGTAAAAAACACCACAGCAATACTTTCTTTCTCGGAAATGAATCCACTAAATAACCACTAAATGGACGAGAAAGTAATGCCGTTAGGGTATATCCTGATAATACTATGCCGATAAGATCTTTTGTAGCGTGAAACTCTTCTGTCAAATACAAAGGAAGTAATGGTGTTAGTAGATAAAAAGCAAAATACAATAAGAAATTTGCTGTCATTACCTTCCAATATTCTTTATTCCAAAGTTTTTCTTTCATTTACTTTACTTATTTTGTATACTATATATAATATATGTATATTAAAAAGAAAAAAGAATTAATTAATATCTAATAATGTGTTATAAAGATTTAACACTTGTTGAGTTATATTAGTATTATTGAATTTTTGTATATATTCTCTACTCTTATTAATCATAGTTAGTCTTTTGTCTTCATTATTATAGAGTATATTGATAGCCTCTTTCATCTCTTCTACTGAATATGGATCTATATAATAAGAATATGGTCCGCCAGCTTCTTCCAAACAAGAGCCTTTTGTTGCTATTACGGGAAGATTATTAGCGATTGCCTCCACAATTGGTATGCCAAAACCTTCGTATATGGAAGGATAGACAAACAACTTCGCCATAGAATAGAATATTCTCAATTCTTCATTGGATATATTCTCCAAAAAACGCACTCTATTTCCGAGACGATGACAATCAATATACTCTTTTATTCTATTAGCATACGCTCCTTTTTGTTTGCCTATTATTATAAGATTAACATTTGTTATTTCAGTGATAGCCTTAATGGCAAGTAATAGATTTTTTCTCTCTTCTATTGTACCTACACTTAATATAAAATCATTAGGTAGAGAATATTTTCGTTTGAGATGCGATTTTTCTTCTTCGGTTATTGTTGTATTGAAAATATTATTGTAAGATTGATAAATAACTTCTATATTTTCCTCCTTAACTATTGGATTTAGAGAATTCTTATTACCAAAAGTAAGAATATCTCTTTTGGTACATTCACTAATTGCTATTATTTTGTCTGCCTGTTGTAAGGTTGAATAGAATTTATGCTTATATATCTTAACATCCAAAGGAGAGTACCATTCGGGATGAGATAAAAATATTAAATCGTGAATAGTTACTATTGTTTTTATTCCGGTTTTTTTGATATTTATTGGCAACTCTCCACTCAAACCATGATAAATATCAACCTTATCTTTGATTAGATCCCTAACGATATATCTCTCTCGCCAAAGGCTTGATAATATGGAGGAGAAATTATATTTGGAATAAATATATTTAATATTATCTCCTTTAATTATTTGACTTTTCAAATTCTCTTGTCCTCTTGTGGGAGAATAAAGATAAAAAGAACAGTTCATAGAAGAGAATATATTTTCTCTACAAAAACATTCTTTTGCTATATCATTTATTAGCGTGCGAGAATAAGAGCCTAATCCCGTCCTATTACATAACGCACGTTTGGCATCAAATCCTATTACAATATCTTTGTTAGTCATCCTAACCACAATACAAAATAAAAACTAATCTACTCCCAAGAAGAAAGGGACAGTACAAAACCTATTCAACAGTAATGCCTCTGTCCCCCAATAAATTATTAATATTCACAAAACATCATTAGTCAACAAATACATTCCAACCATGTTTGTCTTCTAATGTACCGTCTTGAATTCCTTTTAAGGTTTGATACAATTTAGTAGAGATAGGACCAGGTTCTTCTCCCCAAGTGTATTGCTTACCAGTCTCTCTATCTACTATTTTGTTGATAGGAGAAACAACAGCAGCCGTTCCACAAGCAGCAACTTCCTCAAAGGTAGATAATTCTTCTACATGGATTGGTCTTCTTTCTACTTTCAAGCCCAAATCTTCTGCAATCTGACACAAAGACATATTAGTAATTGAAGGAAGAATAGAAGTAGATTTTGGAGTAATATATGTATTATCTTTAATTGCAAAGAAATTAGCAGCACCTGCTTCGTCTATAAACTCATGTGTAGCAGCGTTAAGATAAATACAATTAGAATATCCTTCTTTTACTGCTCTCTCGCCAGAAACCAAAGAAGCAGCATAATTACCACCTACTTTGTATTTGCCAGTTCCAAATGGAGCAGCTCTATCAGCATCCTTTACTATTTGGAAACTAACAGGCTTAAATCCAGCTTTAAAGTATGGTCCTACTGGACAAGCAAATACCATGAAAAGATATTCTTTTGCAGGATGAACACCTACTTGTGCTCCTGTACCTACTAATATAGGACGTAGGTATAAAGAAGCTCCTGTTCCGTAAGGTGGTATATATTTTTCATTTAGTTTAACAACTTTCTTACAAGCCTCAACGAATAATTCCTCTGGTGGTTCTGCCATAACAATACCTTTTGCAGAAGAAATCATTCTACGTGCGTTCTCGTAAGGACGAAACATTCTTACTTTACCATCTACACCTCTGAAAGCTTTCATACCTTCAAAAGCAGCTTGACCATAATGCAATACCGTTGCTGCCATATGCATTACAACTTCTTCAGAAGAGGATACTTCCAATTCACCCCATTTACCATCGCGGTAATAACAACGTACATTGTAATCTGTTTTGTAGTAACCAAAACCAAGGCTACCCCAATCTATATTTTCCATTGTCTAATTTTTTATTTTTATTATTATTTATTTTAGTTTATCGTTAAAAACGTTGAGCAAAGTTACAACATTTTTTCAAACTGACAAATAAAAACTACTTTTTTCCATCCTTTGCTTTCTATTCTACACTCAATTCTCTAACCAAACCGACCTCCCTAACTACTACATTATCCTACCAAGTACACAAACTGACCTGTTTTCTTTTTCTTTTTTCTTTAAGACTATATCATAAATTCTATTTTATTTCGTTTTTAGTGTATAAACTTTTAAAATCTGTACGAAAATGTTAGGAAATTTTAGATTCTCAAATCCTACCAAATTGTATTTTGGTAAAGACAGTTTGAATAGCCTTAAAAACGAATTAAAAAACTATGGCAATAATGTAATGTTGTCATATGGTGGTGGTTCTATCAAAAAGAATGGTATTTACGATAGCGTTGTAAATATCCTTAAACAAGAGGGCAAAAACATTATTGAAGATGGCGGAGTGATGAGCAATCCTACCCTTGAACGTATGTACGAAGGTGTCCAAAGAGCCAAAGACAACAATGTGGATTTAATACTTGCTGTTGGTGGCGGTAGCACTATTGATTACGCCAAAGGGGTTGCTGCTTCTACTTATTGTCAAACAGATGCTTGGCAGACTTATTATCTTGAACAGAAAGAGCCTACTTGTAAGATTATTCCTATTGGTTGTATCTTGACTATGGTTGGTACGGGTAGCGAAATGAATGGTGGTTCGGTTATTACTAACGAAAAAACAAACATGAAAATAGGTAAGGTGTATAGCGATAAGAATATTCCAAAATTCACCATTCTTAACCCAGAATTTACTTATTCTGTGCCACAATATCAAATGATTGCTGGTATTTTTGACACAATGAGTCATCTTATGGAGCAATATTTTTCTAACGATGGCGACAATACGACTGATTATATCAACGAAGGTTTGATGCGTTCCCTTATTCATTCTTCTTTGATAGCCATTAAGAATCCTAAGGACTATGAAGCACGTAGTAATATTATGTGGACTGCGACTTGGGCTTTGAATACTTTATTGAAAATGGGCAAAAAAGGAGATTGGATGGTACACATGATTGGTCATGCAATAGGAGCACACACTCACGCAACGCATGGTATGACACTTTCTTCTATTTCTATTCCTTATTATAAATATGTTTTGGACGGAGGTATAGGGCAATTTAAGAAATTTGCCTTAAATGTTTGGAATGTAAAGCAAGAGGGCAAGAGTGATAAACAAATTGCTTTGGAAGGTATTGATTGTTTAGAGAATTGGATGAAAGAGATCGGAGTTGTTATGCATTCTTCGGATTTTGGTGTAAAAGAAGATATGTTAGAGGCAATAGCAGATAGTACTATAATCTATCCAACTGATTTTTGTTCATTTACTCGTAATGATATAATAGAAATTTTGCGTAAGTCTTTGTAATAAATTTGTCCGAAGACCTAATTAATCAGTCGCAAGACTTGATTATTCTGTTTACTTATAGTTAACAATATTATTTACTATCACTTAACAATATTGTTTGTAAACAGAATACAAAGATTTCACCAGAGAATAGTCTCATTTTGCGAGAGAATACAAAGGTTTTGCCTGAAAATAAACAAACAGACGGGAATAAAAGAAAATCTTAGTAAGTCGTCCTACTAAGATTTGTAAATAGATAAATTAAATTTTGTCTTAACTTAAACTAATTTTTGTTCTATTTATCGTTATACCTAATAAATTCAATTTGCAATAAAGATTAAGCATCAATATTAGCGTATTTAGCGTTCGCTTCTATAAACTCTCTTCTCGGAGCAACGTCATCACCCATCAACATAGAAAAGATTCTATCCGCTTCGGCTGCGTCATTTATCTTTACACTACGCAAAATTCTATTCGCTGGGTCCATAGTAGTCGTCCATAATTGATGCTCGCTCATCTCTCCCAAACCTTTGTACCTTTGTACGTGTACACCTTTGGAACCTCCTATCTCATTAATTATTTGAGCACGTTCTTCGTCCGTCCAACAATATTTGCTAAACGTCTTACCCTTTGTTATCAAATACAACGGCGGAGTAGCAATATAAACATATCCCAAATCAATCAACTCTCGCATATAACGGAAAAAGAATGTAAGTATCAAAGAGGCAATATGTGCACCATCCACATCGGCATCGGTCATTATTATAACCTTATGATATCTTAATTTATCCATATTCAAAGCCTTAGAATCGTCTGCCGTACCGATAGAAACACCTAATGCGGTGTAAATATTCTTAATTGACTCCGAGTCCAAAACACGATGTTGCATTACCTTCTCTACATTAAGAATCTTACCTCTAAGTGGCAAAATAGCTTGATGTTCTCTATCTCTACCTTGCTTTGCAGTTCCCCCTGCACTATCTCCCTCTACTATGAATAATTCACATTCAGATGGGTCATTAGAAGAACAATCTGCTAATTTACCAGGTAATCCTGCAACACCAAGAATAGTTTGTCTTTGAACAAGTTCTCTTGCTTTTTTGGCAGCGTGACGTGCTTGAGCAGCCAAAATAACTTTGTCAACGATAGCTTTTGCTTCCTTTGGATGTTCTTCTAAATAGTCGTTAAGTTTATCTGCTATTAATTGACTAACAGCAGAAACGACTTCACTATTACCTAATTTTGTTTTGGTCTGTCCTTCAAATTGAGGTTCGGATACTTTTACGGATATAACAGCTGTTAAACCCTCTCTAAAATCATCACCATTGATCTCAAATTTTAGTTTTTCGAGCATTTTTTCTTTTTCTGCGTACCCTTTTAACGTACGTGTCATTCCTTGCCTAAAACCTTGTAGATGCGTACCTCCTTCTGGCGTATTGATATTATTTACATACGAATGAAGATTCTCTGTATATGTGGTATTATACTCCATCGCTATCTCTACAGGAATACCATTTTTCTCTCCTTCTATATATATAGGATCAGGGGTTAGTTTTTCTCTTGAAGCATCCAAATATTCCAAAAAGTCTTTTAGTCCATTTTGGGAAAAGAATTCATCTCTTCTATAAGTGCCGTCTTCATTTTTCTCTCTCTTGTCTGTAATTGTCAAACGAAGACCCTTATTCAAAAAAGCTAATTCTCTCAATCTTGTACTAAGTACGTTATAATCATAAGTGGTTACTGTAAAGACTTCATCATCTGGGGTAAATTCTACCGTTGTACCTCTTTTGTCTGTCGTACCTATTTCTCTTACTGAATACAAAGGTTTACCTTTTGCGTATTCTTGTTCGTATATCTTACCGTCTCTATAAACTGTTACATGTAGATGTTTGCTTACTGCATTAACACAAGAAACTCCCACTCCATGCAAACCACCTGACACTTTATAAGAACCTTTATCAAATTTGCCTCCAGCATGCAATATCGTCATTACTACTTCTAATGCACTACGATGTTCTTTCTCGTGCATATCCACAGGTATACCTCTTCCGTTATCTTCTACGCGAATAGAATTATCTTCTAATATCGTTACCTCTATATTTGTGCAATAACCAGCAAGTGCTTCGTCAATAGAGTTATCAACAACCTCATAAACCAAATGATGCAATCCTCTCGTATTCACATCACCTATATACATAGCAGGACGTTTTCTTACCGCCTCTAAACCTTCCAATACATTAATATTGGCTGCCGTATAACTACTTTGATTAGTGTTTGTATCCATTAGTTTAGTTTTTAATTTCAAGTTGCAAAGTTACAAAAAATCTTCTGAATAGAAAAGTTTTTTCTCTTCTAATCTCCATAGATAATCCTTCCTTATAGGATTATTTTAAGATATCTTTTGTTTAGCAAAAAGAAATAAATTTACATTTTCTTATTCAAAGTTGTGTATAATAAATAAAATTTGCATAAATTTGCATTCTCATTTGGGCAATACACTAAATAATAGATTTGGGATTATGAATATTAACGATTTTAGATATCAAATAGATTTTTGTTCTTCTTTCAATAACAAGAAAGATATCATTACGGTACATCAATTAGAAGAATTTCTAAATAATTATTATAAGAATTTGTTACATCTTAAAAGGGATTTAACAATTGCTGCATATTCCAAATCAAATAGCGAGAAGTATGATTTTCTATCTATAAATCTTTTGCAGGAGTGTGTAAATAGTTTAGTTGGTATGGATTATTCTAAGGTTTATAGTGAAAATAATTGCGAAATGATTGATTATATAGTCTCTAATTGTGTTTCTGCTCTAAAAGGTATTGCTACTTCGTACAATAAATTAATAAATAATAGGACGGGTATTACATTTGATTCACAAGAAGAACATTCCAAAAAAGTCTTATCCCTAAAAGATAACGCACTTAAATAATTAGCCAAAATTTTCCCTTTATCTTTCCTTATAAAGTCATTTTTTGAGACGTCTTTTTTCGCAAAATAGACAAATCTTTCGCATTTGTAATAATTTGATTATATAACAGTTAAAACAAATACTAAAATCCTCAAAATAATATCTGATTTTATTCAAATAGTTATTAATGTTATTCGAATAGTTATTGATGTTATTCGAATAGTTATTAATGTTATTCGAATAGTTATTAATGTTATTCGAATAGTTATTGAAGTTATTCAAATAGTTATTGAAGTTATTCGAATAGTTATTGAAGTTATTCGAATAGTTATTG
>CAVGDP010000112.1:0-7200 GCA_963627985.1 uncultured Eubacteriales bacterium | reverse complement strand
ATCAATAACTATTCGAATAACATCAATAACTATTCGAATAACATCAATAACTATTTGAATAGAATCTGATTCTATTTTGACGATTTCAGTACTTATTCTAACCATTATATAATCAAATCGTTGCAAATGTGAGAATTTCGTCCATGTTTAGTCAAAAAATACCCTTAAAAAATGACCTTATAGGGAAAATAGAACATTTTGGGAGCATGAAACATTGCAAAAATTTTTTATTTATACCTCTACTTTTAACGGACAACAATAATAAAAAAAGAACTTTCGTCATAAGAGGAATTAATCGTATAAGTGATATTTTCTTTTCCCTTTATATCTTATAAATAAATGATTTAATTAAGTAAGAATTAACTTTCATTTGGGTGAATACCTTTAATATAAAGAATTTTTGTAACTTTGCACCCATATTTTTGAAATACAAAGCATTAATAGATATGGGATGTAGTTGGATTTTGGCTATTGTTATTTTTATTACTACGGGTAACTTTTTTTTAGCAGCAGTTGCTTTTGCAATAGGTTGTGTTGTAGACCGTTTAACTAAATCTAATACAAGAGAAAACCCTAAAAAGAAGGAAGAATTTATGAATTACCTGCTCGTATTGTTTGCATACGTGATGAAAGCTGACAATAGAGTAACCAAAATGGAAGTATATTACGTTAGAAATTTTTTAGAGAATAATTTTGGGGTTGATCAAGCAAATAGATTAATGCTTAATTTACGTGATATCCTAAAAACCAACAATATAAACTTAAAACAAAGTTGCGATAATATTAACCGATTATTGAGTTACGAAGCACGTTTGGAGTTGTTGCACATGCTCTTTGATATTTCTTCCTTGGACGGCAATATATCTAAACAAGAACTTGATGTAATTCACCAAATAGCCTCATACTTACATATTTCGGCGTGGGATTTTGGTACAATACAAGCAATATATTTGAATAAACAACAAAATAATCAAAACGAATCTAATTATTCTCAAAATAGACAGACTACAAATCAGAGACAAATTGATAATGCTTATACTATATTGCAAGTAGATAAGAACGCTACCATAGAAGAAATTAAGAAATCTTATAGAAAATTGGTTATAAAATATCATCCTGATAAAGTTGCCTCTTTAGGAGAGGAAGTACAGAAGAAAGCAAATGCTAAATTTCAGCAAATAAACGCTGCATACGAATTAATTAAAAAAGAAAGGAATTTTAACTAATGTTTACCGAATATTCTTTATGGTTCTTGCCGATAATATTAATAATTGCAATAGGATTTGCTTATTTTGTCTACTTTTTTGGACGAAAGAAAGAAACGACTTTCACAAAAAAACAAAAATATCTTTTATTCTCGTTAAGATTCTTGGGAGTTTTTCTAATATTATTTCTTTTCATTTCTCCAGTTAAACGAATAAAACACAAAGTAATAGAAAAGCCAACTATAGTTATACTTCAGGACAATTCGTCTTCTTTGAAATCTTGTCCCTCCTCTAATTATTACAAGACAACATACGCAAAGAATTTGGATAAATTAACAAAGAATCTTTCTAAGGATTATAATATTGTACGCTTATTAATGGGAAGCAAAACAAATCAACTAAAAGATGAGATAAAATATATAGATACCTTGAAATTCAATGATTTTGCTACTAATATTTCGCAATCTTTGGATTACGTTTCAGAAGAGTTTTCTTTGGAAAATCTTTCGGCTATTGTTTTGGCTACAGATGGTATAGCAACTATGGGTAATAATTATTTGAATTACTCGGATAAATTCTCTTGTCCTATTTATACTGTCGCTATGGGGGATACTACCATTAGAAAAGATGTCTTAATTTCAGATATTCAATACAATAAAATAGCATTTATAGATACTGACTACCCCATTGAGGTTACTATTAAGGCAACAAAGGCAATCAATAGTAATTCTTCTCTCTTTATGGTTAAAGATAATAAAGTCAGCAAAATACAATCTTTTAGTATTGATAACAATAATTATTCTATAACGACAAAATTAACTGCCACAAGCAAGAAAGCAGGAATAGAAAAAATAAGTTTCTATGTTGCTGAAATAGACGGAGAAGTAAATAAAATTAATAATAGAAAAGATATTTTTATAGAAGTATTAGACGCCAAAAAGAAAATTCTTATTTTGGCTTCTGCTCCTCATCCGGATATCTCTGGTATTAAGACAGCATTGAATAGTAATAATAATTACGAAATAGATGTAAATATCTTATCTTCAAATAATAATACCCTTACTTCCAAACAAAAAAATTTAATGGATTATGATGTTATCATTTTACATTCACTACCGAACAACTCTACTTCTTACAAAGAGATAAAAGAGTGGCAAGACAAAGGAAAGAGTATGCTCTTTATTATAGGACAAGGTACAAATATTCAACTGTTTAACGCTTTGAATACAGGTATTCAAATAAAGAATTTATCTACTTCTTTTAATGATGTTTTATCATATTATAATCCTTCATTTTCTTTATTTACTATTTCGGACAATATAACTAATATCCTAAAAAATATGCCACCCCTTTTGAGTATAAGTGCTAAATATCAATTAAATTCTAATATTCAAACTCTTTTGTATCAAAAGATTGGGGCAATATCTACAACCTATCCTTTGATTGCATATAATAATGAATCGAATTCTAAAAAAGCTTTCATAATGGGAGAAAATATTTGGCGTTGGAGATTAGAAAATTATTTAATAGATGGCACAACTAATCAAATAGATGAATTGATAACCAAGTCTATGCAATTGATCTCAACCAAAACAGATAAGAATCGTTTCCGTATAGAACACAAAGATATTTATGAACAAAACGAAGATGTTATATTCTCTGCTCAATTCTATAATGAGAGTTTTGAGATGATTAATTTGCCTGAAGTAACACTTAAGGTAACTAATACAAATACCAATAACTCATATACTTTTGGTAAGAATAATAATGCTTATTATCTTAATTTATCTCGTCTTCCACAAGGCGAATATTCTTTTACTGCCACGACTACATATAATAATAAGAAATACGAACAAATGGGTAAATTTGCTGTTAGTCAAAATAACATAGAATTATCTGACCTTGTTGCTAAATATTCTATGCTTTACACCTTATCTCAAAAGACTAATGCCTCAATGATAGAGACTCAAAACATACTAAAATTAGAGCAACTAATCAAACAAAACGACACAATTAAGCCAATAATTCACTTAAATCAAGAATACCGCAAATTTGTTTCGTTATGGTGGTATTGGTTATTGATAATCTTATTATTAGGTAGTGAGTGGTTCTTACGTAGATACTGGGGAAAATTATGAATTTAAAGGATAAGATAGACATTGATATTTTCAAATTGATAGGTAATGTTGCCGACACAATGAATTTAGAAACATACGTTGTGGGTGGTTATGTTAGGGATTTGATACTTAATCGTCCGTCGACGGATATAGATATTGTTACAATTGGTAGTGGTATAGAATTAGCAAAAGCCATATCTACTATATTGCCTAATAAGAAAAAAGTAAGTATTTTCAAAAATTTTGGCACTGCTATGATACATTATACCATAGATAATAGAGAATGGCAAGTGGAATTCGTTGGTTCTCGGAAAGAGTCTTATAGACTCAATAGCAGAAAGCCAATTGTGGAGGACGGAACTTTAGAAGACGACCAAAACAGAAGAGATTTTACCATTAATGCTATGGCAATTTGTCTTAATGAAGCACGTTATGGAGAACTTATTGACCCTTTTAATGGTATTTTTGATTTACAACGCAAGATTATTCGCACTCCGTTGGATGCTGATATAACATTTTCGGACGATCCTTTGAGAATGATGCGATGTATTCGCTTTGCAACTCAATTAGATTTCTCAATAATGCAAGAGACTTTTGATGCTATTGAGCGAAATAGAGAAAGAATAAAAATTATATCACAAGAAAGAATTACCGAAGAAATAAATAAAATAATGTTATCCAAAGAGCCTTCACGTGGTTGGATACTTTTGGATCGTTGTCGCCTTTTGGAGATTATTTTTCCTGAACTTGTTGCCTTAAAGGGTGTTGAAAGCGTTGGGGAACGTTCTCATAAAGACAATTTCAAACACACTATGAAAGTCTTGGATAATGTTAGCGAGCAGTCTTCTAATTTATGGTTGCGTTGGGCAGCATTGCTTCACGATATTGCTAAACCTATTTGCAAGAGATACGACCCAAAAGTAGGTTTCTCATTTCATGGACACGAAATAAAAGGAGCTAAAATGGCAGAAAAGATTTTCAAACGGATGAAATTACCAACCAACGAACCTTTACGATATGTTAAGAAGTTGATTCAATTACATCTGCGTCCAATTGCTTTAGTTGAGAACCAAGTAACAGATTCAGCAATAAGGAGATTATTATTTGAGGCGGGGAATGATATAGAAGACTTAATGATATTGTGTCATAGCGATATAACATCAAAAAATTCAGCCAAAAAGACACAATACATGCAGAATTTACGTATAGTAGAAAAGAAAATGATTGAGATTGAGAACAAAGATCGTATACGTAATTTTAAGGTACCTATAAGTGGTGAAGAGATAATGCAAATGTATAACTTGCAACCATCTATTATGGTAGGAATACTAAAAGACAAGATTAAGGATGCTATTTTGGACGGAGAAATACCTAATGACAAGACTGCCGCTTTAGAATTATTAGACAAACAAGCAAAAGAACTTGGACTAAATAAACAATAGCAAAAAACATTAACATCTAATGCGAAAAACATTATACATAATAGTAGGTCCAACGGCGAGCGGAAAAACAGAATTTGCCATAAAATTGGCACAAATACTTAAAACAGAAATAATTTCTGCCGATTCAAGACAAATATTTAAGGAAATGAATATAGGAGTTGCTCGTCCTAGTGAACAAGAAATGCAAATGGTTCGTCATCATCTAATTGCCGTCTGGTCTATTGAACAAGAATACAATGTTTTTCGTTATGAAAAAGAAGCAATATCTATAATAGATGATTTATTTACGAAATACGATGATTTAGTTCTTTGTGGTGGTAGCGGTTTGTATGTAAATGCGATTATAAATGGTATAGATAGTATGCCGAGTACTCCACAAAATTTACGACAAACACTTCAAAATGAATTAGAAACTAATGGTTTGGAGCCGTTATTAGAAGAATTAAAAACAAAAGATGAACAATATTACAGACAAGTAGATAAACAAAATTCAAGGAGGATACTTAGAGCCTTGGAAGTAATTCGTCTTAGCGGAGAGTCTTTTTCTTCTTTTCGGACAAATCAAAATATCAAACGCAAATTTGATATAAAAGTAATTGGTTTAGAACGCAATAGAACAAACTTAATAAATAGAATCAATAGTCGTGTAGATAATATGATAAAGAGTGGTTTAGTGAATGAAGTTGAGGAACTTATACCATTCAAATCATATAATGCTTTAGCCACTGTTGGTTATCGTGAATTGTTTGATTATTTTGATAACAAAATTACACTCCAGCAAGCAATAGAATTAATCAAAATTCATACAAGACAATATGCCAAACGACAAATGACTTGGTTTAGGAAAACAGAAGGTCTTAATTGGATAAAGGTAGATGATATAAAAGATTTTACGACAATAATTTATGACCTATTGAATAATAAAAATAAGGTATAGAAGTCAAATAATCAAAAAAAAGTAAAAGAATGAAGAATTTAATTTATAAATTATTGATATTTTGTATATTATTACATAGTTATTCGTTCGTATTATTCTCACAAAGTATAGCAATAGACAACGATAGTAATTTAATATATAATCCTTCTTTTGAGATGCACTCTTCTTGTCCGTTAAGAATTGAACCATACGGAATTATGAATGAAGTAGATGCCTGGTGGCAACCTACTCGTGGCTCATCGGATTATTATAATAACTGCGGAGGAAAACAATGTCACGTCCCAAAAAACAAACTTGGTATTCAAATGCCACGAACAGGCGAATCAATGGTCGGAATATATTGTTCCTTAACAGATTATAGAGAATACATAGAAACAGAGTTAAAACAAACTTTGCAGAAAGATGAAACTTATAAACTTTCGTTTTATGTCTCTTTGAGCGAATATTCAAAGGGAGCAGTAGCTACTATTGGTGGTTTATTTACTTCTTATAGAATAGAAGATACTACTCGCCAAATGATAACAGATAATAAAATAAAGACACTACCATCTGGTATAAAACAAAAAATATCAACATTTTACGAGCCACAAGTAGTTAATAACTTCAACAATCCTTTGTATGATACAGAGAAGTGGATGCTTATAGAAGGAACATTCGTAGCCAAAGGAGACGAACGTTTTCTTACAATAGGGAATTTCTATCCTGAGGAGCAGAGTAATCATATTGATGTACAACACACTACAAAAATTTTACCAGGTGCTTATTATTATATAGACGATGTTGAATTGTATTGTTTAACGTGTAAAGTAAAAGATAAGATAACAGCTGTAACTCCTATAAAATCAATTGATACCAATCAATTAACTATTGGCAAAACAATTATTTTGGAAGATATTTTCTTCGATTTTGATAAAAGTATCCTTTTACCTCAATCCTTTGTAGCACTACTTAAACTTACTACCTTATTAGAAGATAATCCAAATATAAAAATAGAACTTTTGGGGCATACAGATAATAAAGGTAAGGACAAGTATAATGAAAAATTATCAGAAGACAGAGCCAAATCGGTATATGATTATTTAATCTCCAAAGGTATTGATAAAAAGAGACTTAAATACAAAGGATACGGAGCCAGACAGCCTATTGCGGACAATAAAACGGAGGAAGGAAGAGCGAAAAATAGAAGAGTAGAATTCCTTATTACGGATATTTAGACTTTTTTCTGCCATAGACTTATTTTTATAGATAGTTACAGCGTTGAAAGATTATCAATAAAAAGTAGATAACTATTCTATTCCATTTAGCATAAAAACAACAAAAATTCTATCTTATTTCATATTCCCAAAATGTTCTATTTTCCCTATAAGGAGATTTTTGAGGTATGTATTTTGAGCAAAAATAAGTAAAATTTTCGTTTCTGTAACTATTCGATTATATAATAATTAAAATAAGTACTAACATCATTCAAATAGTTATTGAAGTTATTCAAATAGTTATTG
>CAVGDP010000111.1:0-6910 GCA_963627985.1 uncultured Eubacteriales bacterium | reverse complement strand
TTTTGATAACTTAAATAGATATTTTGATAACTTAAATAGATATTTTGATAACTTCAAACATTATTTTTATAATATTTGATTTTATTTTTCTAACTATAAAACTCAAACCATAAATACTATTCATTAGTCCAAATTTTCCAACTTTCTTCGGCTTGAGAATAAAGCATTTGTAAACCATTTATGATTTTACAACCTTTTTCTTTTGCTATTTTTAGGAGTAATGTCTGGGCAGGATTATAGATTAGGTCAAAAACTATTTGATGAGAGGTAAGTTTCGTAGTATCTATATCGGCAATAGGAGGATATGTTTCCATACCACAAGGAGTTGCATTAATGATTAAATCGAATTGTTGAAAATTTTCCTCATTATTCAACATTTCATAACTAATGGTATGATTATCTACACAAGATGCTTTATTATTCTCTTCTTTTGTATAAAACAAAGTGTTATTTTGTGTAGATAAATCCTTACGAGTTACATATAGATAATTGATATTATGTGTTTTAAGGGCGAAACCTACTGCTTTGGCGGCACCAGATGTTCCGAGTATTATTGCGTGTTTTATCTCTTTAAGATTTGTTTCCTTCTCCAAAGAATTAAGAAAACCCAACCAATCGGTATTATAACCGATTAATTTATTGTCTTTGATTTTGATAGTATTTACTGCACCGATTTGTTTGGCATCTTTTGATATGTTGTCTAAATAATTCAAAATCTGTATTTTATAAGGAGATGTAACGTTAAGACCTTGTAAATCTTTTTCGTTTGCTAAAAGAAATGACAAGTCTTCTATAGATTTCAACTCAAAGAGTTTGTATGAGTAATTATGATAATGCAAAGAAGCGAACTTATCATTAAAATAAGTTTTAGAAAATGAATGTTTTATAGGATTACCAATCAATCCAAAAACTTTATTTTGCATTATGAGTTTTCTTTTTCTTCACTCCATTATATATCAAATAGAGGACAAACAAAACACCGAGACCCAAGAGAATATATGACAATTCGGAAGAATATTTTTCTATTATATCTTGCTGACCTTTTGCTAAATAGCCGAGTATTGCTAAAATAGTATTCCAAATTGCAGCACCTAAGGACGTAAATAATAAGAATATTCCAAAATGCATTCTTGCTAATCCCGCCGGAATAGATATCAATTGACGAACTGCGGGTACTAATCTACCAATGAAAGTAGAAGATTTGCCATGTTTTTTGAAATATTCTTCTGCTTTTGTAACCTTCTCTCCACTAAGTAATAACATGTGTCCGAGACGAGATTCTGCAAATTTGAAAACAATAGGTCTGCCGATAATTAGAGCCAAAAAGTAATTGAAGATAGCACCGATTAACGCACCAATTGTACCAAAGACAACAACGAGTACAATATTCATATCACTATCTTCACTTAATGCTTTGTAAGCTGCTGGTGGTATGACAACTTCGGAAGGAAAAGGTATAAAAGAACTCTCAATTGCCATAAGCAAAGTAATAGTTCCGTAATTGATATTATCCATGTACCAAGATACAACTTTGGTTAGGGTATTTTCTTTTTTACTGGTATTAACTTGTTCGTTTTGTGTGGTATTAGGTACGTTTTGTGCATTAATATATGAATTGCTAATCAAAACAAATGATATAAGTGCAACAACTATGTATTTGATATTCTTCATTATAGTTAAAAAGTTATGTAATTTATTGATTATCTACTATGTATCTTGTTATATTTTATACTTTATATACGGCTTTTAGGCAACGAATATAATTATCGTTTTTTATCAACTCTGGGTAATTTTCTTTTAGATATTCAGGAAAATCATCTAATGTTTTCAGCATTTCTAATATACGAATAGAATATTCATCGTATTTCTTATCCGAACAAGTTATTTTGAGAAACTCATACCAAAACTCTTCGTCGCAATTATCTAACTTATTAGACACAAAGTGCAATACTTTAACTGCTTCATATATATCATTATCCATTGCTTTTATGTTAGCAAGTAGAATTCCTGCCTCTTGGACTATGTCACTTTCGTTAGAATGAGACACAATAAACAAAAGTAAGTTTTCGGTATTATCTTTGTATCCGTATTCGTATGCTTGTTTTGCAAATTTTAGGAAGAATTTCATGGAAACTCCGTCTTGGATGGCTTTTTTTATTCCTTCTTTAGATTTTTCTGTCTGACCCGTAAAGCAATAACACAAAGACAAATCCAAAAGAGAAGAAGAAGAGAAATCATTTGGGGATTGTTTTTGTATTTTTTCAAACTCAATAATTGCTTCTTTGTATCGTTTTTGTTGCATTAAAACGGCAGCTAAATGCAAATGCAAATCGGCTGAAAATTCAATAGTATAACTTATTGCTTTTCTGAATTCTTCTATTGCTTGAGGGTAATCATTCAAAAATATTAAACAATCTGCACGACAAGAATGCTTCATTTCGCCATAGGGATTAATAGCAATAGCAAAATCAACGGCTTGAAGAGATTCTTTATAGCGTTCCAAACTAAGATATATCACAGAAAGAGCAGTCCATAAGTATTCATTGAAAGGATTATTGTTAGCTAATTGTTTTAGAAAGTCTATCATCTTGTCTTTAAGGGATTCGTCCGATACACAATTAGTATAATTGCTTAATAATAAGGTGTCTTCGTTGTCTAATATTAAGCCCTCTCTAAGAAAAGACTCTGCCAAAATATATTGTTGTTTATCCAAATAAATTCTTCCAATTAAGGCATATACGAATGTATTATCTGTTTTGTGTTTGACTATATCTAATAGAATTTCTAAGGCTTCGTCTATATGAGTTTGATTATCTATACACATAGTAGCAAAGTCTATTTTGAGATCTTCGGAATCTATTTTTTTGAGAGTATTCTTTAATAGACTAATTGCTTTTTCTATTTCATTATTAGATGAAAGTAAGGATGCGTAATGAGTAACAATTTCTTCGTTATTTGGAAAATATTTATAGGCTTCTAAAATGGAGGCTTTTAGCATATCACTATTCTTGGTCTTTATGAAATATTCTATAATATCTATATAATTATCAGAATCGAACCAAACTTTCTTTCCGTTATTGATATGACTAATAAACAAAGATGCTTGCATCCTCATTTCTTGTTGTTGTTCTCTATCAAAATCTTCCATTATGCACTCTTTATTAGTTTATTTCAAAAAAAGTTTGTGTCTTATTTAACTAAAATAACCAAACAACGACTTGCTTGCCAAAACTCTTCGCTATTTGTAATTAATAATGATGAAGGTCTGTTTTGAGGTCCTTGAAGAGAATATGAAATAGCAGGATGAGAAGTTAAGATCTCCACTCTTTGTCCAGTCAAAGGAATTTCACTAATATTACGAATATCTATTTTTTTCATTGTACTAATGTCTCCATTTGTAGCCAAAGTAGTTGTTTTGCCGATACCAATAAATCCTCCTTTGGAATCGATCAAACCTAATGCCTTTAACTCTTTCTTTGTTCCGACTACAAAATAAGCACTATAACGTTCATCCTCTAATTTACTCAAATCCGACTTTGCTTTTTTGTTTTCCTCTTGTAGTTTGGTAACTTGAGAGTTCAAATTAGTTAATTCTACATTTTTATTTTTGAGATCTTCTGTAAGAGATGTTATTTGATTTTCTCCATCTCTAATACGAGCATTCAATTCATTAATTCTTTTTTGTAATTCTTTTGTATTAACAGAATCTTGTTTTTGTTTTTCTAATTGAGATTGAATGTAGGCAATACGATTTCTATCTTTTTGCAAAAGATCGGCGATAGCATTGATTTGAGTAGAGATATGATCTGCTAAACTTTCGTTAATAACAGCATCTGAGGAGACTATTTGACGTAATTCTGTGTATTTGGAAGTTATACGCATCAAATTATCATCAATATTTTTCATTTGAGCCTCCAAAGATTGATTTTCATTAATTTTTTCATTCAATAGAGTATTGAAAGAATCTTTAAGATGTTGCTCTTTTAGTCTTTGTTCCTCTTTGTTTGTGCAGGAAAAACTCAAAAGTCCTATCATTACTGCACTTATTACTAATATCCTTTTCATAATTATTAAGTTTTTTTATTTGTTATTTGTTTTTTGAATTTATTTTAGTTTTCTCGTTTTTTCTTCTATAAATAGGGTAGGCAATAGTACCGATTATACACAAGATAAGTATAATAGAAGCAACCCACGCAATAGTATTACCTTTCTTTAAGGTATCGCTATGGCAAATAAATTCAATAGTATGATTTCCTTTTGGTACATAAAGACCACGAAGAACATAATCAGCACAGAAATAAGGTACTTCTTTACCATCTATATAAGCATGCCAAGAATCTTTATAGAAAACTTCGGAGAATATCATTATTTGATCCGTAGAGGATTTAGTTTTATAAGTTAGATGTCCGATATCATCACTAAATTGTCTTACATATTCTATTGTAGCAGTGGTATCTATATTATTAATTGATTTTACAATATTTTTGTATTGTTGGTTAATTATGGCAGTTGTTTTAGCGTCGAAATTATCTAAGGCTAAAATTTCTTCATCTGCATTTTTAACCCATTTGATATTAGTTACAAACCAAGCAGGACCCAAAGCCTCTGTGTTTTCTATGAAATTATCATTAGAAAGAATGATATAACGCGTATCTAACATATTCAAAACTCCAAGATTTGGCGTAGGAATGTTTGGATTACTTCTATATTGATAATAAAGTTGGCGAATAGGATTTTTGTGTAATAAATTAGTATCCTCAATATCCTTTTGTTTGTATTGAGTATTAGTTAAATAGAAATCAATTAAGTCTTGATAACGTTGAAGTTTAACAGCAGAATAACCTCCAATGGAAGGAAGAAAATAAGAAGTGGAAGCATCGTTAAAAGTATTCTTAGACAAGTCATAAACTCTAAAATGAGTGATATTATTTTTTTCGGTTAGAGACATAATATTATTTTCTGCATTAGTAGCGTATGGAGTTAATTCACTTTTTGAACGATAAGAATCATTATTTATATATCTTCTATCTACACCCCATAAATCTATTATTGCCAAAACACCAACTACAACAATAACTATTATATCTTTCTTAATCTTGTTTAGATTATATAGCAACAATATCACAAATGAAAGCAATATGAACACAAAAGAACGAAGTGCATCTGCTTGAAACATCGCTTGTCTATCTTCTTGTAAAGCGATAATGAATGATTTACCCAATCTTTCGGTGAATATTTGGTCATTATTGCGAGTAAAATCCGAAAATAGAGTAGGAGTAAGCCATGCAAATAAGCAAATACCACCTACAATAGCCATACTAATATACAAGGATATTGTTTTTTTCTTTTTATTTTCGGATTGAAGAAAATATTTCAAACCCAAAATAGCAGTAATACACATTGTAACATTCGCAATTACCAAAGCCATAGACGGAGTACGGAATTTATTGTACAAAGGTAAATGATAGAATAACCACGAATTAAATGCCATAAAGTTACTACCCCACGATAAAAGAATAGATAATATAGTTGCGGCCAAAAGCCACCATCTCCACTTATTATCAATAGTTAAGAATCCAAGTAATGCTAAAAAGATAACAATAGCACCAAAATAAACAGGTCCAGCAGTAAAAGGCTGTTCGCCATAATAAGTACTTTGGAGATAAGAGTTGATAACTTGATTAGCGACTTGTTGATTTTGTTCTATCGGACGTGTAGATCGTATAGCGTTTATTCTATTTTGTAGTTGTTTGGAGTCTTGTGAAGAGATTCTTGTGTCAGCAGAACCTCCTCCCATAAAATCTGGTATCAATAAAGTCATTGTTTCGTCTTTTCCATACGACCAATTGAAAGCATAATTAATATCCAAACCTTTTTGAGATGTATTTTGTTCTGCTTTTTGAGGGTGAATAGTCAATTCACTTCCACCTCTCATAGTATATTTAAGGTATTCATTATTTACTAATAAGTGTCCTGTTAGAGGAAGTACAGAAAGAATAGCACCAATTAATAATATAACGGCACTTTTTGTAAAATCTTTTATTTGTTTGTCTTTTATTGCAAAGACCAAATATGATACTGCCAAAATAATTGCTGCTAAAAGAGTATAATAAGTAATTTGTATATGATTAAATGTTAATTGCAATCCCAAAGATATAGTAAAAACCAAGAAACCAGCAAAATATTTCTTCTTAAATGTTAATATCATACCAGCAAAAATAGGTGCCATCATAGCCATAGACCATGCTTTGGTAATATGTCCTACATCTATCAAAATAATATTATAAGATCCCAAAGCATAGATAACTCCCGCCATAAGAGATAACCACGGCGATACACCCATACATATCATAAACACATAGAATCCTAATGCTAACAAAAAGAATACTCCAATGGTATTTGTGGAATCAAATAAGGTCAAAGGTTGTGTTATATAAGAAAAAACGTTTCCACTTCTGTCGTATGCAATTTGATAAGAAGGCATACCCGAGAATAGATTTGGTGTCCATTCTCCGTAATGTCCTGTCATTTTGTAGTTATCATGCAATGCTTTACTCATAGCAGGGAATTGCAACATATCACTTTGTGGCAATGATTTACCTTTCAAAATAGGAGAGAAGTAAATTACGCTTACTGCAATCAATATTAGTATGGCAACTATGTGTGGTGTGTATTTTTTGTAGTTCATTTCTATTTACATTGTTTTAATCTCAAAGTGCAAAATTACAAAAAAATCTTTTTTTAGCGAACAAATGATAGATAAAATCGCACTAACAATAGAGGAATATATTTTTTATTTTGATAACATTTGACTTTATTTGAATAAGTACTGAAGTTATTTAAATAAGTATTGATTTTATTAGAATAAGTATTAAAGTTATTAGAATAAGTATTAAAGTTATTAGAATAA
>CAVGDP010000110.1:0-5529 GCA_963627985.1 uncultured Eubacteriales bacterium | reverse complement strand
AATAACTATTCGAATAACTTCAATAACTATTCAAATAACTTCAATAACTATTCACCAAGTATGTGTTGTCTATCAACGTGCATCTTTTATTTTTTCAAAAAGATCCATTTTGGATTTATCAATTTTTGTGAGACACTACTTTTTTAATCAAACAATAATAATTTTTGTCAAAAAATTGCGATTTTATTTTGTCATATAAAAAAAAAGAGATAATTTTGCAACTTCAAATTTTAAGATAAAAAACAAATAAATCAATTAAAAGAAATGGTAAGACAGTATGAAACCGTTTTCATTGTAACTCCCGTTTTATCTGACGAACAGATAAAGGAAACGGTCGGGAAGTATCAGAAGTTATTGAAAGATAACGGTGCTGAAATCGTGGATGAAAACAATTGGGGAATGCGTAAATTAGCATATCCTATTCAAAAGAAAACTTCAGGGTATTACTACTTGATAGAGTTTAGATCTGAAGGTGATTTGATTGCCAAATTGGAGACAGCTTACAAGAGAGATGAGAGATTACTTCGTTTCTTAACTGTGTCTTTGGATAAGTTTGCTATCGCATACAACGATAAAAAACGTGCAGGAGGTTTGAAAAGCCAACAAAAGACACAAGAAAAAAGAGAAAAAAGAGAAAAGAAAGAAGTAAACACTGAAAAAGTTAGTGAATAATCTTTAAAGAAGGAAAAGAATTATGGCAAACGATACAGAAATAAAGTATTTGACACCGATAAAAGTAGAATCTCAAAGAAAAAAATATTGTAGATTCAAAAAGAGTGGAATAAAATATATTGATTATAAGGATGCAGACTTTCTTCTAAAGTTCGTAAATGAACAAGGTAAAATCTTACCAAGAAGAATCACAGGTACATCAAATAAATATCAAAAGAAAGTAGCACAGGCAATTAAAAGAGCAAGACACCTTGCTTTAATGCCATACGTAGCAGACTTATTGAAGTAATAAAGGAGGATAAGAAATGGAAATAATATTGAAACAGGACGTAGCACACGTAGGTTATAAGGACGAGATAGTAAAAGTAAAAGATGGGTATGCAAATAATTATCTTATTCCTCAAGGATTAGCAATTTTGGCTACTGCTTCTGCAAAGAAAGTTTTAGCAGAGAATATCAAACAAAGAGAATTCAAAGAGAAAAAGATAAGAACAGAAGCTGAAGCATTTGCAGAGAAAGTTGTTGCAATGAAAGGCTTGAAGATAATGACCAAAGCAGGCGAAAATGGTAAGATTTATGGTTCTGTAAATACTATCCAATTGTCCGATGCTATCAAAAATCAATTTGATATGGAGATTGACAGAAAGAAACTTACTATTAAAGGCGATGCTATCAAAGAATTAGGAACTTATCACGCAATTGCTAATATCTACAAGGATATTAAGGCAGAATTTACCTTTGATGTAGTTGCAGAGTAATTCGAACAAAATAAATAAAAAAATATTAATCATGAGAAGACAGGCGAATTTCCCTGTCTTTCTTTTTTAATAAAAAGAAAAATATTATGTTGACTAATGCTCAAATAAAGAATATTCAATCCCTGAAAGAAAAAAAATATCGCACTCTTTACGACTGTTTTGTGATTGAGGGAAGAAAAATGGTTGATGAGTTATTAAGGAGTGATTATGAAATTATTAATATTTTTGCTACCAAGAAATATCTTGCTCATAAAGATAATACGAATACAAATATAATCAATCAAAATATTGATAAAAAAATAATTAGCATTAGTGAAAAAGAATTAGAGAGAATTACTTCTTTGAAAACTCCTAACGAAGTGTTAGCCGTTGTAAAGCAAAAGAAAACACAAGAATTTGATACTAAAAATCAATTAGTTCTTGCCTTAGATGATATCAATAATCCTGGTAACTTAGGTACTATTATTAGGTTAGCAGTTTGGTTTAATGTGAAGAATATTGTTTGTGGTGAGAATACAGTGGATTGTTATAATAGCAAAGTTTTGCAATCTACGATGGGGGCGATTTTTCATATTAATATATTGTATACCAATTTGGAACAATTTTTACAAGATCATAGAAAAGAGAATATTTATGCTACCGTCCTAAGAAATGGTCAGAATATATATCAGCAAAATCTAAGCAAAGAGGGTATAATCGTCTTAGGAAACGAATCGCATGGTATTAGTGATAATATTCTTAAGATTATCAACAAACCGATTACTATTCCATGCTTTGCAAATGCAAAAGACGTTGAATCTCTGAATGTTTCCGTCGCTTGCGGTATTATCTTATCCGAGTTCCGTCGCAGATAGATATTGAGGTCTATTGGTTGAATAGTAGGCTAAAATCTTTTTAACTTAAAAGAGAGAATGGTTAATGTTGTGCAGTGAAGTAATTATTCATAATTTCTTGTGGCAAAATAGGCAACGGTACTGCAATACGATAGAATTTCCAAATATTACCATATTCATTTTCCTTTATCATTAGTTTCTCAATTGATTTTTCCATAAACGGATTCAGTTTTATAGATTCACCTTCTTTTGGATAGATGACAATGCATGGAATGTTTTCTGTTGGTTTGGTAGTAAATAATTTTATATCTCTTGCATAACCACATAATTGTCTTACAATATCCACATCAATATTGTTCTCATCTATACTTGGAATATATTTTGTATCCATTACTACATCTGGATCATGACAGATAAAATCAGGATATCCTGTATGACCACGTGCCTGATACGTTATCTTATTTCCATAAGCTTCTCTTAATAATCCAAGAACATAATGTTCATACAGCAACGACATATCAATCCAAAAGACAGGACAATATTCATCTTCTGCTGGGGTTATATTGGTTATATTATAATCATATCGTCGCAGAATCATTTGGGCAAGTCTTATTGCCTCATTATATTCTTTGAATATTTTATTTCGTTTGATACTCTTTACTTCCCAAATCTCAATCTGATCATCAACATCACCAAAGATTGACAGATAACTATTGACTCTCTGCTGGAGATCTTGAAGACCATTGGAGATAGGTAAGTTTTGCAGAATTTGTCGTGAGAAGAGCAGTGCTTTTTTTAAGAGTCTGTTTTCTGTAGTATTTACAGAATATTCTTGAAATTTACAATATACCTTGTCATATCGTTTCTTTAGAATATTTGTCCTTTCATTTCTGTAAATCATTATGCGACCTTTGATTTTATTTAAATTACATTCTCGGTCTATATAATCTTTCTTTAGTCCATGTTTGACGATTTCCTTAACAATAGATAAAAAGTGAACAACTATAAGCGGACTTAATACACTATTTAATTCAGGAGCCTCTATTTTTGGCTTGTCAATATCAATATCGTATATCTTAGAAAATTCTTCAGACTCAATTCCACTATTAAAACAAGTATTGAACATCTGCAAGAAATCAATTTTGTCGCAACCATCCTTAGTTGTAACCACCAAAGGCATTGTATAGGCATCATCTAACCATTGTGCACCTATTACGTATGACGCATAATAACCTGAACCATTTGTTTTTGTTGATGAATTAGTCTCCTCATCTATTTCCGAATGGTTACACCATTGCCATTGAAAAAACCAACGATCCAAACCTTTTTTCTGACTATGAATACGCATTCCTTCCTTCCACTTTTCCCAAAGTTCAAAGGAATTATATGGGATCTTTCCGTGCTCCTGTATTCTGTACATTATTTGCTCGTATTCCTGCATTATTCGTCAGAAGATTGTTGCATTTGTTGTTCTTTACACTTTGCATTTACCCATTTCTCAAAAAATGAACTATCATCTTTCTCTGTTTTTAGAATACCATCTTTTTGATATTCTTTTATAAGAGGTACAACTTCATAACGCATTTTAAGTTTTAGTTCATCTAAGTTTCTTGCCATAAAATAACTATGCCCAACTTTAAGGTCTTCTAACTCAAAGTTTGCAACCTTATGGTTAGGAATAAAAGAATTATTTATTTCTTCAAATAAGGCCAATGAAGCTTGCTTTACATCCGTATCCTCCTTGTACCAGTTTTTCAAAACTTCCAAACTTGTTTCAAGAGTAACAAATGCAAAACGACGTCTTATGGCATAGTCAATTGTACCAGTAGAGCGGTCTGTCGTATTCATCGTTCCTATAATATAAAGATTAGATGGCACGCCGAAATTATCTTTTGAATAAGGCAACTTTAGTTTTAAACTATGACTTTCCCCTATACGTTTGTCAGCTTCAAGCAATGTTATGAGTTCTCCAAAAATTTTAGAAACATTACCTCTATTTATCTCATCTATAATAAGAATGTAAGGTTTGTTTGAGTTTTCTGAGTTTTCTGACTTTTCTGCCTCTTCACAGATGTTCTTAAATATACCACTTTCTACTTTGTATTCCACTACTGAACCATTTACTATAGGTTTAAGACCTTCGACAAAATCCTCGTAATCCATACTTTGATGAAAAGTACAGAAAGAAATCCGACCTTCTCTGCGAAGATTTTCATATTCTTTCATGACTTCCTCATGATTGTCACAATTAGCAAAATCTTTATTACACATACTAACGGCAATAGAGGCTGTTGTATAAGTCTTGCCTGTTCCAGGTGCACCCTGAAGTATGATATTCTTCTTTAATTTAAGAAGTTCTGAAATATCGTAATTTTGTTGATTCATTTTAGTTATTTTAATTTTTGAATCCTGCCACAAACACGGAAACGAATAAAGCATCCTGGTATAGAGCATCGTTTTATTTTCATCATTTTGACATGAGTAATTAAACTTATCAAAGAATGCCAACAATTGCATTGGAAATGTATTCCTATTATAAGTTACATGCAATAGATTCCTTGCTAATTGTTCTTTATGAGATTCACTAACAATTGGAAAATTGTCTTTTGGATAATCTATATAGTTAAGTACATTTGATACCGATTCTGTGACATTAGTATTGTCTTTTTTAAAAAGCAACCATTGCTTAATCCAGGAATTTTGCCGTATACCAGCCATTGCCATAACTCGTTTATCAGGATATTCGTTAAGATTTTTCTTATCGCTGGCCTTCTCATCACAGTAAGCAACAAGTTGAAAGATACAATTGCGAATACCTTTAACTTGCGAATCTTTATTCGCCCTATCTTCAAATTGAGCATAGTTACGGCTATAATCAAAATTTAAGAGATCGTCAAGAAGTTTAGGGTCAATATACTTATTCCGCCAATCACTTAATGTAACTCTAGCCTTTTCAAGATAAAACTCTTGCATATTCGCAATATTCTTATTTTCATCGTAGTACTGCTTTATCAGTTGTTCAATATTTGCCATTTCAATAAAATATAAAAATCTGTTACTTAATATTATCTTGCAAGAGAGCAACATCTCTTTTTGCCATTTCGTTACTTCGTCTCTCGCATAATTAAACATTTGAATAATCTGAGAAATAGAATAACTCTTTCCATTACACAAAAAAAAGAGAGTCACATTATCTGTTACTCTCTTTAACTTACTTGGCAGCGACCTACTTTTCCACATACTTGTTGCAGTATCATCGGCGATAA
>CAVGDP010000109.1:0-8039 GCA_963627985.1 uncultured Eubacteriales bacterium | reverse complement strand
ATTCAAATAACTTTAATACTTATTCAAATAACTTTAATACTTATTCAAATAATATGTGATATTATTTTCCTAAAATCAGATTCTATTCGAAATTCTATTTCTTTAAGATATTCTATTTTCCCTATCGTAAAATTTTAAGCAATATTTCACAGAAGGAAAAAAAATTAGAAAAATCATAACTCAACGAGTACTTAAAATTTTTAGTTTCTCGTCTTTTCTATGGACAAATAGTAATAAGGAAAGAATACTTATTAATGTAATTAATAGAGTAGGGGATTGATATTATTACTAATCTTGGGTGCAAACAAAAAGTACTTCGCTTAATGAAAGCAATAATCTCGGATATTTTAATATTGGTTACACTCCCCAAACGAAAAGTATTCTTGTTAATGGCAGAGAATGAATAATATAGATAAGAAAAAAGACGACCTGGAAGTGAATTCCAAGTCGTTATTTCTATAATATATTCTTTACTTGCATAATATCGGTAATTATTTCGTCCGCAAAAGGAGTATTAGTTGGGTTATTCATCCATCCTTGTCCCTTAAGCCAAATAGTAGAACAACCAAGTTGTTTGGTAGGCATTATATCTTTTTTGTAAGAATCGCCAACAACGATTGCATCTTCGGGTTTGGTCTGCAATCTATCCAAAGCGTACTGCCAAAGTCTTTTATCTGGTTTGCTTATACCCACAATAGCACTTTCGATAACATCATCGAAACAATCTCTTAAAGAAAAATCTTTCAGAACTTCCTCCAAATTGCCATAGAAATTAGAAACAAGACCTATTTTATAATCCGTACTCAAACTTTCTAACATAGGACGTACTCTATTTGTGTTTTCTTTGGCAAAGGTGTAGCATTGCTGTGAGATTTCGTTTGTATGACGATCTTCTTTTTTAATCATGCCATTATTTTCTAAATAATCGAATTGTAGATCTACTTTAATTAATAGAGTATCAAGGAAATTGTGCATGCTATCTATAGATCGTGTAGCAGCAATTTGTCTTTCGCCATAGACGTAAGCATTTCTTAATTGCTGATCTTCTAAAAATGAATTGTATTTAAGATGTTCTTTCTTAAAGATGTGATACCAATGTATTCCATTTGTATCAAGTGTTGCTCCATAGTCAAATATTATTGCCTTTTCTTTATTTTCCATTATATTTATGTTTACCAAAACGTTTCACTTTAATTAATAACATACCGATAGTTATCCAAATTAATTCGTTGATTCGTGCAACTATTCCCACAACAATACCCAAACCACTTGCAATACCTACACATTTTAGGGCAACAGCCAAAGCCCCTTCTCTGATTCCGACTTGCATAGGGAAAACAAAGGCAATGTTTGAGATTAATGTTGTCAATGTTACTATAACGATAGCATCTATTATATCAATATGCTGACCGACAGACCACAAAATTAGTAAAAATTCTACACATGACAAAATTCGTGACATCGTTTCATAAAGCAACGCCACAAAAAATTCTTTTCTGTGATGATTATATAAGTCTGTGAATTTTTTATCTGTATCTATTAAGGTATTTTTTAATTCCTCGGTCATTTTTTTCTTAACAAATTTACCCAAGAAAGGTATCTTACAGACAAATTTGAAGAAACTAACAATAATTCCTTTTCTATAAGCCTTTATAATAAAGATAATTGCTACCAAACTTAGGAAGATAAAGACCAACGATGCAATAAAAACAAGGCGAGGAGTTTTGTATCCATCGAAGATAATCAATAGAATAAAACCAAGTATCCAAAAGAAAAAATGAGATAGAATATGCATCATAGCATAATTCAAAACACTTGACGTAGCACGTTTTGTACCCAAATCATCTTTTGTCTGCATTATACGATAAGGTTCTCCGCCTAAAGCCATTACGGGGGTAATATAATTAATTGCGTATCCACTAATAGTAAGACGAAACATTCTTAACCAAGATAATTTCTCTTTTTCTTCTTTATTAAGGTAGGAAAGAGTTCTCCACGACATAGTATTCAAAGGATACATCAATAGACGAGAAGCAATAATAAGAGGCATCCACCAACCAACTTTGCGTAGATTAGTAATTAGGGCTGTCCAACCTAAATTATAAAGCATTACGATAATTATCATAATACCGATTATAAAAAAGATCATCCCTATCTTATTTTTCTTCTTAGGCTCATTTTTCTCTATATTATCCAATCGTTTCAAGTTATTTATTGATTACTTATAATTAAATTTATTTTTGTTTAGTTTTAGATATACTTTGTATTTCTTTATTGTAGGTAGCAAACAATTTCTCTTCTTTTATTATCAAATATATTAGAATAATATTCATCACAAGAACATCGAAAACAAAATATAACCATGCTAATTTGATTAGTAGACAAATAAATAAGAAAGCAACTCTTGTGTTAAATTGTAGAATATTTGTTAAGGGCATATATTTCTTATTTTTTTCTCTAATTTCATCACAAAGATCTTTGGGAATTTTGTTTTGATAAGTATTAGTAAGCGTATGCCAAAAGGAACAGAATTTAGGAGATAAACATTCTTGTGTTTTGGTGTATTGTAGATAGAACCAAAGAGATATTTTAGTAAAAGGAGTTTTGAGAAATTTTGTTTGTTTAAGGTTTTTTCTTATTGCAATACTTGTATCGTGTTCGCTACCGTCCTTACCTTTTACGAAAAATAAATGAATATTACGATAATAATCGGCCATACTTGCCGCTAAAACGTGTGATATTCCGGCTAATATAGCTAATATCCATATACCAATAGTAGAATATCCTTCTAATAAAGTCAAACGAAAAACAAGTGCAAGATAGATAACAATAAACCAAATATCTCCTGCCAAACCATCTAATATACGTCCGAGTTGTGTTTTATTGTTGGTAAGCCTTGCAAGTTGTCCATCGGCAGAATCTAATGTGTTGGCAAGTACGAGAAGTAACATTCCAATGATATTAGTTTTTAGGTCATTATAATAGAAGAGAAAACCGCCAATCGCTCCAATAAAGATACTCAAAATAGTTATCATGTTGGGAGTTACATGTATCTTCATAGCACATTTTGCCCAGAAAAAACCAATAGGACGATTGAAATGGAGATCCCACCATTCCTCCGTATCAGAAGATTTTAATGAATTGTTTAGAGTAATATTGTTATTTGTTTGTTTTATTTCGTTTTTCATTTTCTTTTCTGTTTTATTTACATATTAATTAGTTGGTTTAGTCTTTTTTTATTTTGTTTGTCTAATAATTATCTTTTGAATTTGGAAAGAGAATATAAATCGTTGTTATGTTATAATAAATTCATTGTACATTCGATTATATTCTCTACTGCTTCGTCTCTACAAGAAGAAAAAGAAGGAAAATCATTCATATCAATAATATAGAAATTACCTTCTGTACTAATAGCGGCATCTCCTCCGTAAATATCCAAATCAAGAGACAAAGCGGCTTTTTGACAAGTAGTTATAAATTGTTTTTCGTCTATTTTGATTCTTTCTTTTCTTGTATTAATAGCATTATTGAATTTATCCAAGGTAGGATACGTGTAAGAAAACCAATTAGTTTTGCTAATACCATAGAATTTGATAATATCTCCGTCAATATTTTCACTAATTAAGGCAGATTGTATTCCTCTTGATTGATAATTATCTAATATCTCGTTTGCTTTGTCGATACTATTTACTTTGATAACATCAATAGGTTCTGTAGTTTGGAAATCTCCTCTTTTGATCCAATATTGTCTTCCATTAGTGAAATCAATAGATTCTTTTATTGGAGTATTCGTTGGAACAATTATTGTTTTGGGGATAGGGATATTATTCTTTGTTAGTATATTTATTTGTCTTTCTCTATAACAATTCAAACACGAGATAGCGGAGTTGATAACTATGCTACCTTTTTCTTGCCAATGTTGTAATATTTCCACAACTCTTTCACTTCTTGCCATAGAAATAACAAAAGGATAGATAGGATAAGAATGATTTATCTCACTTTCCGATACTGTTATTACATCTATACCTTCTAATTGTAGTCTTTCGGCAACTTGAGAAATAATCTTTTCGTCTTTGTTTTGGGAATTAGGCGAATATTCTGCTAAACGTTTAATACAAAGTATTTTTTTGGAGAAATTATTTAGTAAGTGTTCTGCTTTTTGTATATCCTCTATATGATCTATATCGATAACTTTGGAAAAACAAAAGGCTTCTACATTTAGTCTTTGTTCCAAAAGTGAGCGTTGATAGTTACGCATACGAGCAATTCCGTTTTTTACACAATAATCAGATATTTGAATTGCTTTCTTTCTTAAACAATACACACCAGCAGAGACTTGATTGATATCATTATTTGTTTTATCATCCCAGAAACCTAAAATATTATTATTGTTATCCGTTTGAACATACAAAGGTTTCTCATCATCTATATATTTAGTAGTAGCCATTAAGGCATCTATCTCTTTATGACTTTGAAAAAAAGAAATATATTGTCGAAATTCATTCTCATTAAAAATAGTATCTACCGTAGTTAGACAACATTCCTCTATATTGGTTTCTTTTATGATATTCCAAAAACTATGTAAGGAAGAAGGAGTACTTTTGACGATTAAATTAATTTTAGTATTAGAATGGTTATTATTAAGATATTCTTTCAATTCTTCACTTTGTTCATTGATTATAATAGATATACTATCTGCATTGTTATCCTTGAATATTCTAAAAAGTCTTTCTATTAAGTATTCACCATTTACTCTAACTAAGGGCTTAACACTTGTAAAACCTTCTTGTTTTAATCTACTTCCTTCACCTGCTGCTATTATTGCATAATTCATATTTGCTAAATTTATTGCTAAATAATTAAAAAGTAAAACGAAAACGAAAACGAATACCCCATTTTGCGACATTCGGGTTATCTAAATACGTAAAACGCCTTACATAATCCAATCTAAGTACTTTGAATATATTATCAATACCAATATTTGCTTCAACGTATGGTTTTTCTTCCAAATGATAAGTACGATATCTTCCTTCGCTATTATGAGCAAAGTCAATTAAGTCATTATTCATAGAAGGAGTATTCTTTTCAGTCAATCCACCCCAAATAGCTTTAATAGCAAAAACTTCTCTTAATTTCAAAGATTTGATAAGAGGGATACGATTGAAAATAAATCCATTGAAATTATAATTAAGTATGCCTTGAGCATAATAATCACTAACAAATTCAAAATAATTCATTAAGTTGAACGATTCATCTTGGTAAGCATAATTTTGGTTCGCTTGATGAACAAATGCCAAAGGGTAAGCAACTTTACCAAATATCTTACCTGCTTGTAGAGATATATCAGTAAAACCAAATGATAACAAGAACCAACGCTTTTGTATCTCTACTTTAACTTTATGAAACTCATAATCTGCTCCAAACAAATTAGCACCGTATGTATAATTCAAGGTATAAATAGGAGTAGTGGAGTTCATTGTCATTCTATATTTCTGACTTTGATAGAATTGTTCATTTTTGGCATAACGAAACTCTACATTAAAGGTAGTTGTGGTTAAAGGATTATCTTTATTAAATAAAGTAACATAATTACCATTTTCCATAGTTATAGAATGGAAAGCATCTTTTAGACTAGATAAAGGAGTTATTTGTTTATGTTCTATTCTTAATTTAGTAGATAATTGGGACATCGTTTCATACCAATATTCTGCATAATATCTTGTATTTAGCGTCATAAGGTCTATATCGCCACGATTAAAAGAAAGGAAAAATCTATCATACGTACCCATTAATAAACTTTGTCCTGGTATTTCGGTATTCTTTTCTATTCCAAGAGTAAGAAGATTAACAGGAAACTCCCATTGATGATATAACTTGTCTGCAAAATTATACATAATCTCTGCATTATATTTGTAAGTTTCGTCCTTTGTACCATACGCAACAAAACCATTCAGAAATATATGCTTATTAAACTTCATATTCGTCTTACCACCAACTCTTAAACGCACACCTTCTACATTATTCCAAGAAAGAGTATTCTCTATTGGACCATAATCAAATTTTCCTACATCGACATAACCCGAAACGAAAGCCATTACAGTATTCATCAAAATCTTATATGTAGTAATAGAATTAAGTTGTGTAGGTATCTCATATAAATTCTTTTCGCTTTGAGAAAGAGGAGATATACGATTCTCATCCCACCAAGTACTAGACCATTTATTATAACCTTCAATACGTTGTGTAACGTCATTATTGTTATAGAATTTATCGCCCTTATTTATACCAAATTTGTAGTCTGAATAAAAGGTTTGTTTCTTGCCATGTACCATAGCACCAAAAACATTACCCTCCATTAAGACAATATTTTCGGTAAGGCATAGTTGATTATCTATTTTGGTATATTCTTGATTGAGCGACAAGTTTTCGACAAAGTTTACACTTGTCTTTTTAGGGAAATCCAAATGTATTTTCTTTACAGCGTAGGAAGAATCTTTTGTTATCCAAAGTTTTCCACTAAAACCAATATCTCGCATATTAGCCGGATTGAATGCAACTACTATACAACTATCACCTTTATAGAAAAGAGTGTCCGTTAGAAAGAATTGATAAAAACGAGTAGCAAAAGGAGCCAAAGGAGATACTAAATCGTTACTGAAAATACGTATACTATTATCATAAACATTCACATCGCCAAAGACATCTTGCAACATAAAATCAATAGTTTGCGTTTCAATAAATTTACTTATGGTTACGTCTTTTTGACCGAGCAACATTGTCTTTGCACAAGAAGGATTTTTGCGATAATGTTCCTCATAAAGTTTCTCCATAAAATAAACAGGCATATATTTTCTATCAGACAACTCTGATTGTTGAATATTCTCAAACAAGAAACCTAACTTACGGAATCCTTTTTTGTAACGTAGCGAATCATTGACATTAAGAAGAGAAATTTCTGTTTTTTCGTGTTTGCGATATTGATAAAAATCCTGCGATGTAATATTATTATCTTTTTTATGTGCTTGAACGTTTTCTATAAGTGTAACGGCGGGATTATTTTTTCTATGATATTTCTCTTTTTTGGCAACAATAACAGCTTCTTCTAACATAACAGCTTCGGGCATCATCTCAATGGATATATTTTGTGTAGTATGAGGCTTAATAGGTTTCATTACAGTCTTATAACCTATGAATTGAAATATAATAGTATCAAAATTCTGGGAGGCTTTGAGAGAAAACTTACCTTTCTCGTCTGTAATAGTGCCAATAAAAACCGATGAATTAGTATTAGTAGTAACATTCACAAAAGGCATTACGTTACCCGTCTTACCATCTCTTATAGTACCTGTAACAATGGTATTTTGTGCGAAAACTTGCCCACATAACAAGATAACGAGAAGTATAAATATGTTATTAAATATCCTTATTTTCATTAAAAAATAATACAAAACGATGAATTATTAACGTTTCCAAAAAAACGAATTGCAAAATTATATAATTTTTGAATAATAGTGTTATAGTTTCTTTAATTTTTACTTTTCTATTTTATCTAAAAATTTTTCTTTTTTATTATAATATCTACCTAATTTCATAGAAATCATCCTTATTTACAAATTATTATTCCACTACATAAAGCAATTATATATTGAAGAGGTTTTTTATTTCCTCTCTATTTAATATTATTGGTGTCCGGTAAAAATCTACATATAAGATAATTTCTTACCAAGATTTACTATAAAATCACAAAAATATTGCAATATTTCACGCTTCCAAAATGTTCTATTCTCCCTGTATTCTCATTTACGGTAGTCATATTTTGAGTAAAAATGGAGGAATTCTACACTCTTGTAATTATTTAATTATACGGTATTTAGAATAAGTACTAAAATCATCAAAATAGTTATTGATTTTATTCGAATAGTTATTGATTTTATTCGAATAGTTATTGATTTTATTTGAATAGTTATTGATGTTATTTGAATAATTATTGATGTTATTCGGATAGTTATTGATGTTATTCGAATGGTTATTGATGTTAT
>CAVGDP010000108.1:0-2331 GCA_963627985.1 uncultured Eubacteriales bacterium | reverse complement strand
TAATTAAATACTCTGCCCGAAATGTCTACTATTAATATGTTCATTGTGGATAAGGTGTTTTTTATTCGATATGTTTAGGTATTCAATGTTTTGTAAATTTGACTGCAATGAGAATAAATGGAAAAAGAGAATAAAAAATGGGAGTTTAGATTTTCTTATTGTTAGGGATATCCGATTTTTTTACTTTTGATAGATCTATCTTTGAACCTAAATATTCGTAATATTCTTCTGTGTAATAGCCGTAACCTGTTGAGAAGGTCAATTCACCAAGAATAGGTTTGTCGTCTATGTTATAGAAGTCAATTCTAACCTGGACAAAAGGCTTTGCAAGTTGCTGGGCTATCTGTATCATGTTATCAAGACATTTTGGTTTTGGGATATCTAATCCCGAATAGCAATGTTTTTCTGGTTTCAGGGTTTTTGCAGATATGTTGTTCCAGTCCGAGTCGAACATAGACAACTTGTAATCGTTATGGCTCTTTCTCTCAAAGACGACAAGCACAGATTCTACTTTACCATTTATGCACCAGACTTTGTAGTCCACTAATGAACTATGGGAGAATTGTTTTTCTTCTTCGGATTGGTGCAACAACTCTTCGGCAATCACACAAGGTTTGATGTTCAGATAATGCAACTGTGCGTTGGAATAGCCTTGACGTTGCAGACGCATAGCACGTTTGAACACCTTTTTTATCTTATCTATCTGTACCCCCCCCATGCAATTTTGTTGGTTACTACGTAGTTATCTCCGCAACCATTGTTTGTCTTTAATATAAACTCATTAGGCAAGGTATCAAAGGATATATCTTCGACATTATACCAGACGCCTAAGTTCTTAGGGAGGTATTCCTCCAATCCGCACTCTTGTACATATTCTCTCATGCGGTATTTGTCGGTACATTTACTCCATAAGGATGTATCGGCATAGAGTTCCATCCAATATATCTTCTCTATAAGATTTTTAGGGTTGTCCATATTAATTTTTCGGCCAAACGATGCCGAGTAACAGCGATTAATCTCTATCAACGGATTAATCTTAACAGTCATCTTCTTGTATTCCGTTGCTAAATATTGATACAAAAAGTGATGATTTAATCTCTTTTTTAATGACATGATTTTTCAAGTTTTATTATTTCTCTTTTTTATTTTCTATTGCCTGACGCAAAGCATCTATATACCCGTGTCCAAATTCTAAATCAGGTTCCATATAATTCCCCTCTCCCCACTCATTCCACGACTTAATTATGATAATCTGCTCTTCTTTAGGCTTATTTTTAACAGTATCAATTGCTTTTTCTGCTATTTGTTGAAAATATTTTGGGTTTTCACCTCTCAATAATATGCCATTACGCCCAGACCTTGGAGAATGATCCCAATTAGGAGCAATAACTGGTATTACCTCCCTATTTACACAATCTTCATTTATCATGTCCTTCATAGCGTCTTTGTAATTGATAACTGTTGGTAAACCCAAATACTTACGACCTATCATCAAAACGACTTTATGAAATAAATTATAATGATGATGTATATTGTAGATATCAACGTTATATATGGCATCTAAACCTTTGCCTAAAATAAACTCTTTTTTTCTACTGTCTGCATCAGTTCCCACAAAGTAAAAGTCATTTAGACCATTTTCCTTTGCCAATTTTCTCCAAGTATCTACGAATGTAGTTACATCTTTAAAGTTGGGAACATTATAAATAATAAAGAAAAGTTTATCGTTTATACGAATATACCTCTTATCTTTGAATGCAGAAAGCAAAGAATAAAAGTGATTTTCGTAGTCTTCAACTCCAGGATATGTTTGTTCTATAAGAATTTTATCTTTACCTTTATTATTCTGCCATGTTTTTTTTCTCCATGAGTGATTAGCCCAAGCTAAACAAAAGGGGAAATCAGGTTTACCACTTTTTAGTACTTCATTAAATGGACGTTCAAGTAATTGCTTACCATTACCAAACCAATAATGATAATAACAAAAACCTTCAATACCTGCTTGTCTTGCCAATTCTGCCTGTTGTTCTCTAATTATAGGTAATCGCAAATCGTAGAATCCTAAATCTGCCGGTATATGCGGTTGTTTGTGACCCGGAAACAAAGGTTTGGCCATTGCTACATTAGTCCATTCTGTAAAACCTTTACCCCACCACTCATCATTCTCGGGAATAGGATGATATTGTGGTAAATATAATGCAATAAATCTCGCCATTATTTAATAATTATTATTTTTCTATTTTTTAATCTGTAATAATCGAATAAACAAATAAAGTATATTAAAAAAAGTGCTACAACTAGTAGTCCAGCAGTATCAGCATACCTGTATAG
>CAVGDP010000107.1:0-3836 GCA_963627985.1 uncultured Eubacteriales bacterium | reverse complement strand
TAACTTCAATAACTATTTTAATAACTTCAATAACTATTTTAATAACTTCAATAATCATTTGAATAATGTGTCTTATGTTCCAAAATTAAAGAAACTCTCTTCTTATGATATTAGTTGTTCTGCTGTTTATTAGCCAAAAGGATTTGTTTATGTATCTAAATATTTTTACAATAATTATTCTAAATCAACGTTTCTCAAATGAAAAAAAATGCCTATTTATACATGTTAGACAAATTTAATACACTCCAAAAACAATTAAATTGTAAAATCTTTACAGATGATACAACGCTGATATTATATAGTTTCGATGCCTCTGCGTATAGAGAAAAACCCTTAGCAGTTATTATTCCAAAGCAAATAGAAGACATAAAGACAATTATTAGATTTGCAAAACAAGAAAAAATCAATCTAATCTTTCGTGGGGCAGGTACATCTTTGGCCGGGCAAGTTGTAGGTAATGGAATCGTAGTAGATATTAGCAAACATTTCAATCATATAATAGAAATTAACAAGGAAGAGAATTATGTAATTGTAGAACCTGGCGTTGTAAGGGATATACTAAATTACGAATTGAAGAAAATCGGCAAATTCTTTGCACCCGAGACTTCCACATCTAATCGTTGTACTTTGGGAGGTATGGTAGGTAATAATTCCTGTGGACTACATTCTATAGCATGGGGAACAACGAGAGAAAATATATTAGAATTAGATTGTATTTTAGCAGACGGTAGCGAGGTAACATTTCGTCCTTTGACCCCAAATGAACTACTTGCAAAAACAAAACAAGATGATTTGGAAGGAGAAATATATCGCTATATAGTAAATACATATAACAACCAAGATATTCAACAGAAAATCGTCTCCACTTTTCCTAAAAAGACCGTAATAAGGAGAAATAATGGCTACGCTTTGGATGAAATTTTGGATTTATCTTCTTTGAATCTCTCCAAATTAATTTGTGGTAGCGAGGGTACGCTATGTTATATAACCAAAATAAAACTAAAAATCATAGATTTACCTTCCACTCATAGAGCAGTTATTTGTGTTCATTTCAATTCATTAGACGAGAGTTTTGTTGCTAATATGGAATGCCTAAAATTCTCTCCTATTGCCGTGGAGTTAATGGATAACAACATTATTTCTGCCGCTAAAAGAAATAGTCAACAAAACGAAAATCTATTCTTTGTAAAAGGCGACCCTAAAGCAATTATTATAGACGAATTATGCAAAAATAGCGAACAAGAATTAGAACAAGCAATAGAAGACACTATAATCAATTTGAAAGAAAAACATTTAGGTTATGAGTATGTAGTTGTTAAGGGAGAGAAAATAAATAAAGTTTGGCAGTTACGTAAAGCCGGCTTAGGATTACTTACTAATGTGCCAGGGGATAATAAACCTGTAAGCGTAATAGAAGATACTGCCGTTGCAGTAGAAGATCTACCTTCTTATATGAATGATTTTGCTCGAATTTTACAAAAACATAATCTTCAATGTGTTTATCATGCTCATATTGCAAGTGGAGAATTGCATTTGCGTCCTATTTTGGATTTGAAAAAGAGAGAAGATGTAGAGTTATTTCATACTATTGCAAAAGAAATTGCTCAAATTGTCAAAAAATATAGAGGCTCTCTTTCGGGCGAACACGGAGATGGTAGATTAAGAGGTGAATTTATTCCCTTTATGTACGGAGAAGAAGTCTATAATTTGATGAGAGAAATCAAACATATCTTCGATAAGGACAATATCTTCAATCGTGGAAAGATTATTGATACACCTCCTATGAATCAATCCCTAAGATATGATGGTTATTTAACAACCCCTCCGTCTCTTAATTTCAAAACTTATTATAGTTTCAAAAAAGAATTTTCTTTTCTCCAATCAATAGAGCAGTGTAACGGTGCTGGTGTTTGTCGTAAGGCAAGTATTTTTGGTGGTACTATGTGTCCGTCTTTTCGTGCTAATAATAATGACGAAAGATATTCTACACGTGCTCGTGCTAATATATTAAGAGAGATTTTTACCTATTCTTCTAGTAATAAAGACCCTTTTGTATCCAAAGAAATCAAATCTTTGTTAGATGATTGTTTAATGTGTAAAGGTTGTAAGAAAGAATGTCCATCTAATGTAGATATGACAAAAATCAAAAGTGAATACTTACAACATTGGTATAACAAAAAGGGCGTACCTATTAATATATTATTGATGTCTTATTTGCCATTAATAGAAGAAATTGGTTCTTTATCACCTTCTCTCTATAATTTCTTTGTAGAAAATAAGTACACATCCTTATTTATTAAGAAATTATTGCATTTTGCTCCGCAACGCTCTCTTCCAATACTACAACACACAACATTCAAACAACGATACACTCATTTTGTTTACAAAAACTATAATTCCTTACAGCAAAACACCAAACATCCATATATTTACCTCTTTGTAGATGAATTTTCTAACTATCAAGATGCACATATTGCAGAATGTTTTCTATTACTTATGCACGCTTTACATTATGAAGTTCGTTTGGCACCAATAAAAAATAGCGGAAGAATACTATTCTCCAAAGGATTAGTAAAAAGGGGTAAAAAATTAGCCCACGAAAATATCAAAAAACTCAAAAAACTAATCTCCAAAGAGCATCCATTAGTTGGAATTGAGCCTTCGGCAATACTTTCTTTCAAAGATGAATATCCAAATCTTATAGATGAAGACATATCGTCAATAACTAATAATTGTTTATGCTTCGATGAGTTTATTTTTGAGCAAATGAGACAAGGAAATATAACTTCTGATAACTTTACTAATCAAAAAAAGGAAATTATCTATCATACCCACTGCCAACAAAAAGCAATTATCGGAGAGAAATATATGCAAGAAATTCTATCCTTACCAAAGAATTATACCGCTACTCCAATTCCGAGTGGTTGTTGTGGTATGGCGGGTAGTTTTGGTTATGAAAAGAGGAATTATAAACAAAGCGAAAATATAGTACATCAAGTTATTACAGAATATGTAGAGAACGCCAGTAGGGATACTATTATCTGCGCCTCGGGTACTTCTTGTAGGGAACAAATCGCACATTTTACTAACAAAAAAGCAGTACATCCCATAGAGATTCTTTACCGGGCAACAAAATAATTTCAAAAAAAATTAATAAAATGTTTTGTCAATCTAAAAAAAGGTTGTAATTTTGCAACACGAAAAGAAAAGTAATGGGTTTTAATTGTTAATGATTTTTTTGATGGTCCCATAGCTCAATTGAATAGAGTACTTGACTACGGATCAAGCGGTTGTAGGTTTGAATCCTACTGGGATCACTTCCTTTAAGCATTACAAAATTTTCTTTTTAAGTAATTAAAGTTTAAGTAATTTAGTCAGCATCTATCTACGAATTAGTATTTGGATGCTGATTTTTTATTTTATTGTTTTGAGGTATGATTATCTGGTAAAAAACTGTAATAGAATAGAATTATGTTTAGTTAAGGTTATCTTTTTTCTTGCTATTGGTAGAGAGACAGGTAATTTCCAAACAAATAAATAACCCCTAAACAGATTAATCGTGGAGAATAAGATAATGGATAATTTATTTGCTTTAATTAGGTATAAAAACGATAAAATCTTGAAATGTTTCACGCCCCCAAAATGTTCTATTTTCCCTATAAGAGTATTTTTGAGGGTAATTTTTTGAGTAAAAATGGATAATTTTTCCACACTTGTAATTTATTGATTATATAATAGTTAAAATAAGTACTAAAATCGACAAAATAGTTATTAATGTTATTCGAATAGTTATTGATGTTATTCGAATAGTTATTAATGTTATTCGAATAGTTATT
>CAVGDP010000106.1:0-7349 GCA_963627985.1 uncultured Eubacteriales bacterium | reverse complement strand
CTAATGCAACATTAGAGATAAATGGTCTAACTGAGGATGCTAATATTATTCTTACAGACGTTAATGGTAGAGTAGTATTTAAGGATATTTATTCTGTTAATCAATCATCTATAACGATTTCTACTGAGTCTTTACCAGCAGGTGTTTATTACATACGAGTAACAAATGCAAACTTTACAAAGACTCAAACATTAATCAAAAAATAATCAACCGTTACATAGCTAACAATTGATTTTAATGTTGTTATTAAATTTCATTTTAGGGTAGGAAATACATTCCTACCCTTTTCTTTTCCTCCTTTTTTCTCTCCTCTATCTTCTATCAAAATAATATCTGATTTCATTCAAATGATTATTGATTTTATTTCAATAACTATTGAAGTTATTCAAATAAGTATTAAAGTTATTTTGACAAGTATTGAAGTTATTTTAATAAGACAAAATAGCAAAAAATTACTAATCCCTCTTCCTATCCTATATTCTCTTTTATTATTTGTTTGCCCTTATAGTTTTTGGGTTTGTTATGTATAAAAATAGATTGTGTTTCTTTTTGGTATAAAATATTTTCATATATGGCGAATTTTTTGTAACTTTGCACCGCAAAATAGAGTGTCAAATATTAGAAATAAAGACAAAATTATGAGAATAAGTGGCTTATTGCAACAAAAAAAAGTCTTGGTGCTAATCTTATTCCTTTGCTTTTTGAGTGTAAGTTATAATACTTCTGCACAAGAAGTTAAAGAGAGTGTAGAGATAATAGAGTCTTCCATAAAAGACAATACTTATTACGATTTTAACATTTCGGGAGATGGTTTTCTTACATATAATTGGGGTAAGGACGAAGATAATTCAACCACAATTTCTATTGATTTGAAAGGAGTTACAATCTCCAAAGACTATACCTCATCCAAACCAAAAGTATGGATTAATTGTCAATTTGGAGAGGAATGTATCCAGGAACAAGGTAGAATTGGTTCCAGGGATGGTATGTATTTTTCTTATCAAAGGACATATTTACCGGCTAATAACGAACAAGATATGAATGCTATCTTTATGCACTTGTCTTATTTGATCAATTTAGCCATTGGTAGATAACTTCTAAATCGTTAATAGTGTAGAATTTATTACAATTATAATATAAATATTTAGTTTACTAATGAATAATTTTAACCTAAAAGGAACCATTGATTTCTTCAAACGTCATTTCAAATTACTTTGTATTGTTTTCTTTGTAACAGGTGTTGTAAGTGCCTTATTATCACTACTAATGCCTAATTATTACAAATCAGAAGTGTTGTTATTGCCAAGTGAGTTTAATTCTTTGTCCAAAGCAACTATTAATGAGGGAGATAGTAGGGATATTTTCTTATTCGGAACCGAAAAAGAGAGTGAATACATAATGGAATTGTTATCCTCCTGGCAAATATTAGAGAAGACAGGACAACGTTTCAATCTAAGAGAGCATTATGGTCTAAAAAACACAGCATTAGATCAAGAGCGAATGGGTTTGAAATTGAAAAAAAATATAAAAGTTAAACGTTCGCAGTATTTAGGTGCACAGTTGCAAGTATGGGATAAGGATCCTCAATACGCATGTGATATAGCAAATTACATGGTTAATCAATTGCAAGAATTACGCTACCAAATGAAAAAAGCCAAAGCAGATAGTATCGTCTTGGCAATACGCAGTAGCAGAGATAGTGTTAAGAAAGAAGTAATGACCTTAACAGATTCTTTGCAAAGACTACAAAATGAGACAGGTATGTATTATCCTAATTTATACACTGACCGTTTTGCTCAACAAATAGCCAAAGATGTATCGGCAGGTAATACGGCAGGAGTAAATAGATTAGAGAATAAACTAAAACAAATAGGTGTTAAGAGTGCTTTGATAGCAGAATTGGTAACAGATTTGGAACAAAAAAGTAAGATGTTACAAACTTGGGACGAAGCTTATCATAAAGCAGTCTTCGATGCTAATAGCAATATCCCAGTTGATTTTATTGCACAATACGCTACACCTGCTGCCAAAAAAGATAAACCAAAACGTTCTTTAATTGTCTTGGTTGGGGCATTAGCTTGCACACTTATTGCAACAATAGTTTTAGTTGTCAAAGAGAGATATATATCTTCTAATAATGAAGGTGATAGAGAAGAATAAGTATAGTAAGAAAGATTTAATTTTTATTGCAGTTCTCTGTTTATTATTCCTTTTGGGAGGAATGTTAGCAGTAGATTATGATTTGTATAGTTATGCTTTTATACCACTTATTGTATTAGGGGTATTTTTTATAATACTCAAATTATATTATTCTGTATTCTTGGTCGCTTTGCTTACACCTTTTTCTATGATGTATAGAAGTGAAGCGTTTTCTATATCTGTCCCTACCGAACCTATACTAATATTGGTAATGTTTTTATTTATTTGGGATAGTTTCTTTAACAAGAATTATGACAAAGAGTCACTCCGTAGTCCTATATCTAAAATAATCTTTATCAATTTGGCTTGGATATTAATTGCAGGTTTATTTTCGTGGGATATTGTTGTATCTTTGAAATTTTTGGTATCACGTCTTTGGTTTGTCATACCTTGCTATTTTATGATGATACCTATCTTCAAAGATATTAGAGCAATAAGGGTATTTGTGGCTTTGTATGGTATTGCGTTAAGTGTAGTAATAATCATTTGTACTATAAAGTTTGCATTAGTTGGTTTTGCTTTCCAGGAAATGAATCAAATACCTGCACCCTTTTATAATGACCATACGGCGTACGGAGCTGCAATTGGTCTATTCTTGCCTATAAGTATTTATTTTACATTTGGCAAAAAGGAGATCTGCCCTAATAAATGGTACAGAATATTATTCGTTTTCATTTCTTGTTGTTTGATTATGGGATTAATACTTTCGTATGCGAGAGCAACTTGGATAAGTGTTATGGCTGCTTGTGGAGTATTTATTATTGTTAAATTAAGAATAAAACTAAAAACACTAATCGGTATAGGAGCACTTCTATTAATCGTTGGATTATTCTTTTCTAGTACAATATTACAATTCTTGGAATCTAACAAACAAGACTCTTCGGGTAATTTAGAAGAACACATGTCCTCTATTACTAATATTACTACAGATGCTTCTAATACAGAGAGGATTAATCGTTGGTCGTGTGCATTAAGAATGTTCCAAGAAAGACCTTTTACTGGTTGGGGACCGGGTACATATCAATTTATTTATGGTTCTTATCAAAAATATGCCGAGCGTACTGTTATCTCCACTAACGAAGGTACTTTGGGTAACGCTCATAGTGAATATATTGGACCTTTGTGTGAACAAGGATTTGTGGGCTTTATAATTGTCGTCTTTTTGTTTGGTACTACTATTTATATAGGTATAATGACTTATAAAAAGGCACATAATCGGAATATGGCTTATCTCTCCCTTTTTATAACATTAAGTTTGATAACGTATTATATACATGGTATTTTGAATAACTTTCTTGATACCGACAAATTGTCAGTACCTTTTTGGGCAATGACTGCTATGGTATCATCGTTGTATATATATTCTAAACAAGACAATATAAATAACACGGCGATAAGTGAAAAAACTCTAACATAAAGACAAGAAAATAACTATATTAGTAATAATAGAGTAATAATTAGTGATAATAAAAAATATAATAAAAGAAAATGGCAAATATTTTATCGTTACTGTTCGGTAACAAATCACAAAGAGATTTGAAAGAGGTAAAACCTATTTTGGATAAATGCCTTAAAGCGTATGACACTATTCAGAATCTTAATGGAGATGAATTACGTCAGAAAACTATCGATTTTAAGAATCTTATTCAAGAAAGTATTAAGCAAGAAGAAGAAGAAAAAAACGAAATCAAAGAAAAACTTGACACTAATTTGGATATATCCGTTAGTGATAAACAAAAATATTATAACAGAATAGAAGAATTAGACAAGAAAATCTATGCTACTACGCAAGATATACTTAACCAAATTTTGCCTGAAGCTTTCGCTGTTATGAAACAAACTGCAAGACTTTTCTTCGAGAATAGCGAAGTTGTAGTAACAGCAACGGATTTTGATAGACATTTAGCTACTACTCAGGATGCTATACGTATAGACGGCGATAAAGCTTATTACAAAAATGAATGGATGGCCGGTGGCAGTATCATACATTGGGATATGGTTCATTACGATGTACAATTAATCGGCGGTGTTGTTCTTCATCAAGGTAAAATAGCAGAGATGGCAACGGGTGAAGGTAAGACTTTAGTTGCTACATTACCTATATACTTAAATGCTTTGCCTGGCAAGGGAGTACATGTTGTTACGGTTAATGATTATCTATCCAAGAGAGACTCTGAATGGATGGGTAGATTGTTTGAATTTCATGGTCTTAGTGTAGATTGTATTGACAAACACGAACCTAATAGCGAGAACAGACGTAATGCTTATAATTGCGATATTACGTATGGTACCAATAATGAATTTGGTTTCGATTATCTAAGAGATAATATGTGTAATAATGTCAATGAAATTGTCCAAAGAGTACATAATTATGCCATAGTCGATGAAGTTGACTCCGTCTTAATTGACGATGCCCGTACACCTTTGATTATCTCCGGTCCGACTCCAAAAGGAGAAGACCAAGAGTTTGATAAATTCTGCCCTATTATAGAAAAACTATATAATGTACAACGTGCAGAGGTTACCAAAATTATTGCCGAGGCGAGAACAATATTAGAAACTCCTAACCGTGATGCAAAACAAGAGGCAGAAGGAGGTAAACTCTTGCTTAGAGCTCATCATGGTTTGCCAAAGAATAAAGCACTTATCAAGTTATTATCCGAACCGGGTATGAAGTCTTTAATGCTTAAGACCGAAAACTTCTATATGCAAGACCAAAACAAAGAAATGCACATAGTGGATGATGATTTGTATTTCGTTATTCAAGAACAACAGAACACAATAGAATTAACCGAGAAAGGAATGGACTTTTTGTCCAAAATAGGAGAAGATCCTAAATTCTATATTTTACCAGATGTTGGTTCCTTACTTGCAGATTTGGACAACGAAAGCCTTACGCCTGAACAAAAAGCACAAAAGAAGGACGAGATTATGCAAAATTTCGCCGTTCAAAGCGATAGAGTCCATACCATTAACCAACTTTTGAAAGCATACGCTTTATTTGAAAATAATGTTGAGTATGTTGTTATCAATAATGAAGTAAAAATAGTGGACGAACAAACAGGACGTATTATGGAGGGCAGACGTTATTCCGATGGATTGCACCAAGCCATAGAAGCAAAAGAAAAAGTAAAAGTCCAAGCTGCAACACAAACCTACGCTACGATAACCTTACAAAACTATTTCCGTATGTACAAAAAACTTGCCGGCATGACAGGTACAGCAGAAACAGAAGCAGGCGAATTTTGGAATATCTACAAATTAGATGTTGTTACTATACCGACCAATCGTCCCGTTGTACGTATAGATCATGAGGATTTAGTATACAAAACAAAGAGAGAAAAATTTGCAGCTGTTATCCAAGAAGTAGAAGAATTGCGAAACCAAGGACGTCCTGTATTAATAGGTACAGTAGATGTGGAAACATCCGAATTATTAAGCAAGATGCTAAAATTGAGACGTATTCCTCACCAAGTACTTAACGCCAAATTGCACCAAAAAGAAGCTGAAATTGTTGCCGGTGCAGGTAAAGCGGGGACTGTTACTATTGCTACCAATATGGCAGGTCGTGGTACGGATATCAAGTTAGGTGAGGGCGTTAGAGAAGCAGGAGGTTTAGCTATCATCGGCACAGAAAGACACGAATCCAGACGTGTGGATAGGCAGTTGCGTGGTCGTGCCGGCAGACAAGGTGATCCTGGCTCTTCTCAATTCTTTGTTTCTTTGGAGGATAAACTTATGCGTTTGTTTGGCTCTGAACGTATGGTTAAGATGATGGATAGACTGGGCATCAAAGAAGGAGAAGTTATCCAACATTCTATGATTACCAAGTCAATAGAAAGAGCTCAGAAGAAAGTAGAAGAAAACAACTTTGGTATAAGAAAACGTTTGTTAGAGTATGATGATGTTATGAACAACCAACGTACTGTTATCTATACCAAACGTCATAACGCTTTGTATGGTGATAAACTCTCTATTGATATTTCTGATATGATGTACGATTGTGCTTCTGTTCTCGTGGATCGTTGTGAAGAGTTCGCCGACTTACAAATGGGCTTTATGCGTACTTGTGGTTACGAATTGCCAATAGATGAACAAACTTTCAATCATTCTAAACATTCCGAGATAAAATCAAAAATCTTTGATAGCATGTATGCTTATTATAAGGATCGTATGGATAAGATTGCATTTTTGGCATTTCCTTTTGTTAGGAATTTAGTTGAGAGCAACGCAACAAGATACGAAAATGTAGCCTTCCCTATTACCGATGGCATACGTACATTAAATACCATTGCCCCTATAAAGAAATCTTACGAAACAGCAGGTAAAGAAATTGCTTTGAGTGTAGAGAAGAGTATAACGTTGCAAATTATAGACAACGCCTGGAAAGAACATTTAAGGTCTTTGGATGATTTACGCCAAAATGTTCAAAACGCTTCTTACGAACAGAAAGATCCGCTGGTTGTTTATAAGATAGAGTCTTTCAACTTGTTCGAACAGATGCTTATGGATATCAATAAGGATATTACTTCTTTCCTTTGCCGTGCGGCATTGCCTATACCGGAGCAGAATATGCGTCAAAGTGAAGACATTCAAACCGATCAACGTGGTATAAAGACTTCTCGCCAGGAGGTCGTACAAAATCGCCAACAACAGTTATCCACTAATGGTGAGCAGATGGAAAAACGCCAACCTATCCACGTAGAAAAGAAGATTGGTAGAAACGATCCGTGTCCTTGTGGTAGTGGCAAGAAATACAAGAATTGTCATGGTAGAAACGATGCCTAAACATAATCTCGTTTCTACTCTCTTTCTACGGTAGAGAGATAACAAACATAATTTTTAGTTATACAATAGTACGTCTACAATTTCATTGATTTGATTTTGTAGACTTTTTCTATATAGTATAATGATTTTTGATTTTGTCTATTAACTCTTAATTTCTAAATTATTAATACTCAAGAAACGCACTCCTCTCCATAAAACAATTCTAACACCCTTCTTTATAAAATACTCACCATTATTTTTAGAATACTAATATTTTAGGATAAGTAGATAATTTCTTACTCTACCCTATCATAAAAACGCCAAAATCTTGCAATGTTTCACGCTCCCAAAATGTTCTATTTTCCCAAAATGTTCTTTTTTTT
>CAVGDP010000105.1:0-3763 GCA_963627985.1 uncultured Eubacteriales bacterium | reverse complement strand
ATCAATAACTATTCGAATAACATCAATAACTATTTTGATGATTTCAGTACTTATTTTAACTATTACATAATCAAATTATTACAAAGGCAAAAAATTACCCACTTTTACTCAAAAAATGACTACCGAAAATGACCTTATAGGGAAGATAGAACATTTTGGCTTTTTGAAAAAAGATGTAATTTTTGTATTTTATTATGAGTATAAAGTAAAAACTATCTGCCCAAAATGAATAGGTATAGACGGTTTTATTCTGTGAAAACGCTTATATTTTATCAAAATATTCGTATCTTTGCCAACTCATAGAAGGAAAATAATATCAGATTTTGAAAAAATTATCAAAGATGAAAAAGTTAGTTTTAGTGAATATTATTGCGTGTCTGTTGTTTTCTTTTTCCTTATCCGCTCAAAATAAGCAAGATAAAGACCAAGTAGATTTTTCTCTCGCCAAACAATATATGGGAGAAGAAAAATTTGAAGAAGCAATAGGATTATTAGAAGATTTATTAGATAAGAAATTTGACGATAACTACTATCAACTACTAAATGAGGCATATAAGAAGACTTCACAAGATAAAAAACAAGAAAAACTAATCAAAAACTCTATCAAAAAAAACAAAACAAACCCATTATATGTAATAGACTTGGGCGTATTCTACTTTAACAATAACGAACAAGACAACGCAAAAACACAATTTGACAAGGTAATAAAAAATCTACGTGCCAACAACAGCGAAATAACCAAAGTTGCCAATTATTTTTCCTCTGCAAGACAATATGAATACGCTTTGCTGACCTATAAACAAGGACGCACCCTATTTAATGACGAGACAAAATACACGTATGAAATTACGTATATCTACCAAATGTTAGGCAAGAACGATGAAATAGCAAGAGAATATCTCCTTTGGCTGAAAAAAGACCCTAAAATGTTAAATCAGATAGAAGTAAACATAAACAATCTTTTCTATCGCGACAAAGACGACAAACTCTACGAAACGTTTAGTAATGTTGTGTTGGAGGAAGTAAAAAAAGACTCAAAAAATCAACAATTCAATCTTCTATATTATTGGCTTTTAATGAAAAAAAATGATTATTCTTCGGCATTTATACAAGCAAAGGCAATAGATAAAAGATTTAATCACTCGGATGGTTTTCAAGTAAATGAATTCTGCCAAATGGCTATCAATAATAATCAATTTGAATACGCCTTGAAAGGTTTTGAGTACTTGTCAAAACAAGGTGAAGAGATAATGGAGAAATATCAGATAAAACAAAATATTTTGACCTGTTTATATAATCAATTTATTCAAAAATCCTCCCATACTCAAAAGGAAATAAATCTTTTGGAGAAGGAATATAATCAATTTTTCACTTCGGAAGGTTATACAAACAAGACTGCTAAAACAATGCAACAATATGCAGACGTCCTTGCGTATTGGATCAATCAACCACAAGAGGCAGTAGATATTTTGGACACTATAATTGCTATGCGTCAAATACCTAATCAATTAAGAGCAGAATGCAAACTAACAAGAGCAGATATTTTTCTAATAAATGGTGATATTTGGGAAGCGAGTCTTACATATTCGCAAGTAGAAAAAGATTTCAAAAACGAAACGATCGGAAGTGAAGCCAAGTTTCGCAATGCTCTTTTATCTTATTTCACAGGAGATTTTGCGTGGGCGTTATCTCAAGCGGATGCTTTAAGGTCTTCCACCACCAAACTTATTGCAAATGACGCTATGGAGTTATCTTTGTTGATAAAAGAGAATATGGATCAAGATAGTACCTATAAAGGTCTGACCTGGTTCGCAAAAGCAGATTTTGCTTTGTATCAAAATAAGTTACAAGAGGCTAAAACATATTTGGATTCTATTGATAATTGGTATGTTTTGCATCCTTTGTTCGATGAAGTTCTTTACAAAAGGGCACAGATTGCAATAAAAGAAAATAATTATCAAACAGCGGATAGTTTATTAGAGACTTTAATTATGAAATATCCGTACGACTTGATGGCAGATGATGCCTTAATGCTTCTTGCACAAATAAATGAAGAGGAATTGAATGATAAGAAAAAAGCAAAAGAATATTACGAAAAAATAATTTTGGATTATAGTTCTTCTTTGTATATCAACCAGGCAAGAAAGAAATATAATGAATTAAGTACTTTGGATTAATCTTCAACAATAATACAGATTATGAAAAACAATACATCTATAGCAGTAGGAGTTGGCAATATTATGATAGGAAACAATAATCCTGTCGTTGTGCAGTCTATGACTAATACGGATACATTAGATACTATGGCAACAGTTAGACAAGTTATTAGTTTGGTGAATAAAGGTTGTCAAATGGTACGTATTACCTCGGCAGATATAGCACAAGCAAATAATCTATACAATATTAAGAATGAATTAACTAAACAAAACATTAACATACCTTTAGTTGCCGATATTCATTTTAATCCAAAGGCTGCCGAGATTGCTGCAAGTATTGTTGAGAAAATAAGAATAAATCCTGGTAATTATGTTGATAGGAAATGGGAGTCTAATTTTGGTGAAAAACAATATGAAGATATTCTCAAAAAGGCAATGGAGAATATTTCACCATTAATAGATATTTGCAAAAAACATTCTACTGCTATTCGTATCGGTGTTAATCATGGTTCATTATCGCAAAGAATTCTTTTCAGATATGGCAATACTCCGAGGGCTATGGCAGAGAGTGCTATGGAATACTTACGAATGCTGGATAAAATGGATTTTCACAAAATCGTTGTCTCTTTGAAAGCTTCCGATGTGCCTATTATGTACGAAGCCAACAAACTTTTGGTTAGTATGATGCAAGAAGAAAATATGTACTACCCTATTCATCTTGGTGTTACCGAAGCAGGTAATGGAGAATACGGAAGAGTGAAAAGTATCTGCGGTATTGCACCCCTTTTATTTCAAGGAATTGGAGATACAATAAGAGTTTCTTTGACAGAAAAGCCAGAAAACGAAATTGATATAGCAAAACAAATTGCCCTTTTGAAAAATTATTCAACTATTGATAAGATAAATCCTAACGAAGATACATATTATATTGGTCATTCTGCATTAAATCTACTTGAACACAAACAATCAACCTTGGACAAACGTAATCCTTACGATAAAGAGATATTACAAACATTAGGAATTGAGAGATATAAGGCAGAATTTGTCGCTTGCCCATCGTGTGGTCGCACAAAATATGATATAGAGACGGCATTAGAAAAGGTAAAAAAAGCATGTTATCATCTAAAAGGTTTGAAAATAGCCGTTATGGGTTGTATTGTTAATGGTCCTGGCGAAATGGCGGATGCAGATTATGGTTATATCGGTGTTGGTAATAATACTGTCAATTTATATCGTGGTAAAGAATTGGTATTGTCGCATATAAATCAAGAAGATGCGATAAACAAATTGATAGAGATTATTAAAAAAGACGGCAAATGGCAAGACCCCGCTACAGATTAATTTCAAAAAATTAGGTAATAAGTAAGTAATCTATTAGTGTCCACTAAAAATATTAGTGTCCGGTAAAATCTGCAGATAAAATAATTTCTTACCAAGATTTATCATAAACTCACAAAAATTTTGCAATATTTCACGCTCCCAAAATGTTCTATTTTTCCTATAAGGTCATTTTCGATAGTCATATTTTGAGTAAAAATAGAGGAATCCTACGCTCTTGTAATTATTTAATTATACGGTATTTAGAATAAGTACTAAAATCATCCAAA
>CAVGDP010000104.1:7002-7847 GCA_963627985.1 uncultured Eubacteriales bacterium | reverse complement strand
TTATTTGAATAAGTATTAAAGTTATTCAAATAAGTATTAAAGTTATTTGAATAAGTGTTAGAGTTATTAGAATAAGTATTAAAGTTATTTGAATATTAATATTGTTTATTTAATTATCTAACTTAATGGTTTCATTTTGTAGTCGTTGCAAAAGAATTTTTTTGAAATTATCATTAAAATTTCTTGTTATCTTGTAATTATATTTCTTTATTTGATATTCTTCATACCTTTTTGTTCCAGGATAAATATTTGTTAGTCCCCCCACTCCTATTACATACGCAGTTATATAACACTTATCCACAATTTGCCAAACTCCAAAACCCAAAAGAGCAACATTCAATCCTATGGTAATTAATTTGCTTTTATAATCCTTATATTTTACTTTAGGTAAATCGCTATACAGACTGTCAATCAGTTGTTTAATATCAATATTTGAATTATTTTTTAATCTATCTGCTAAATCTATCGCAGATAGTTGAGCGTTCGTGTAATCATTTTCCTCATTTAAGGCTAAAACTTTCAATAATAGAATATTATCTTCTATTGTATCAAAGTATAATTCGTATTTCTGTGCGATTTCAATAGTTTTGGAGAAATTATTAGATAAATAATAGCACAACGCCATTTGATAATAATCCTCCTTCTCTCCTACTAATCTTTCTAATGTAAGTGCCGATTTGTAATATTCACCTAATAATTTGTAACATAACGCTTTTTGTTTTAATGCGTGGTGAGAAATTTCGCTTGAAGTGGAATTATAAAAACATCTTTCGTATTCTACAATTGCCATTTGGTAATTTTTTTGAGAAAAATACTTATCTGCCTCAAAAAAAATATCAAAAGAT
>CAVGDP010000104.1:0-6992 GCA_963627985.1 uncultured Eubacteriales bacterium | reverse complement strand
ATTTTCATATCGTAAAGAAAGACTATCTTTCTGGGAATATACTTCTTTAATGCCTAAATTTATTACGCAAAGGAATGTTAATATTATATAAAATTTGCAGTTGATTTCTCTCATAAAAATTTTCATAATTTACTTTAACACTGACAATTGAACCGTAAATATTACCAACATAAAACACAGTAGAGATACACCCAAATAAGAGAGTTCTCCAATTTGTTAAACCTTTTCTATACCAATTTTCCGCAGTTACTGCCATTAAAGAGCCACAAATAAGAAACGAAGAAATACCTTCTCCTGTGTTGCCGGCATAGACTTTTCCTAATCCTGGAATTATTGCAGACAAACCTCCTGCCAATAGTTTAGATTTTGATTTATAAGTATCTATATCGTTTTTAATGGATTTTAGATTCTTCATCTCCTCGCTAAATAAAAAATCTGTACTATCTACTTGATTAGAATAAAAATCGAAAGATTCATTATCTCTTCTTAAAAGACTTATAGCAGAAAGAGAAAAATTTTTTAGATTAATTATCTTTGGATCCTTTGTAAGTATCTTATTCAAATCAATTTGCGATTGTTCAAAATTATTCAAAATAGCATTAGAATATGAAGATAAGAATAAACTTTCGGTATATAAATTAGAATTTAGAGTAAGTAAGGAGAAATTCTCAATTGCCTTATTGAAATCTTTTGAAGAATAATATGTATAACCTCTCAAAAAATTGATACTATCATTGTTCGTGCCGAGATTATCTAATAACGTCATAGCCTCATTAGTCATATTATTACCAATAAGATAGAAAACAAAATCCCAATTATCTCTTACACTGCTATTTGTTTGAGAAAAAGAGACAAGATTAGTTAAGGTAATAATAAGAAAAAGGTATTTTTTCATCTTAATAAATATCTATCTGTTTTTTCTTCTATACGACCATTTTGTTTTAGTAATAAATTAAGGGAGTGCTTATTAGATAATGATATTTGGGTACATCGCATTAACCGATCGGCAGTACAAATTGTTCCTTTCACTAATCCAAACTCTTTTATTAACTCTTTGCTATACATTGAGCAAGAAGGATTGTACGGACACTTACGTGATAAAATCGGAGAAACATATTTTTGATACAAAAACATAGACCCAGAAAGTAAATGGTATATAGGATTAATTGTTTTTTTATTCTCAGTAAAACCATACTTAACTTTACGATCGGAATATAAACTATCGCTGTATTGATATTGAGCAATAAGTTCTAAATCGTTGATATCAAAGGATGCTTTTGTCTCTTGTCCATTCAAATTAATGGAGACAAAGAGATAAAATCCCAATAGAAGCGAACAAATAAAGCATTTCATTTTATAAAATCGTAATAATTAACACGTTTAGCATTTTCTGGTATTTGGAAATTAAACAAAGAATCATTCAAAAAATCATTTGTCTTTATGTTTGTAATCTCCTCTTTTCTGAGAATAGAATCTCCCCTATTGTTATATGATATTTGGGTAATAGTAGTAGGAAAAGATACATTAGGGAGAGTTATATAATTGGTATAGAATGTTTTTGTTATAATATTATCATTAGTTGAATAGAAAGCACTATATATCGGTTTATCTTTTTGGCAAACTATTTTAACTTTTTTTATAGTCTTTATTTTGTTATCTTTCTGCACATAAACATTTACAATATTATCGTCTTGCTTTTGAGAAGAAAGTAAAATAAAACCCGAATTAGTAAGATTTAGATTAGAATAACTTGATTTGAAAAACGATGTAAGAACTTCTGTATTAGAAGAAAATAACCAATTATCAATATACATTACCTCATTGTTCGTTGGTATGTAGATGGAACATTCTCCAGAGGAATTTGTTATCAAATAATATTCTTTTGGATAAGTATAATGCACGACTAAATTACCATTAAGAGTAAAAAATATCTTTTTCTCTATCTTTATAAACTCATTTTGAGATAATTGTCTAACCACTACATCGGCAGACAATTTATTCTGTGCCGATATTATGTTGGAAAACAAAACGAAGATAGCAAACGATAGTAGTAATTTCTCAATTATGTATCTTCTAGCGTTCAATAAAAAATCTATCATCTATACTATTATTCTTAATATTATTTTCTATTCTATCCAAATAGATTTCAACGGGATTAGTAGAAGGTATAAAATGAATCAATGCAGTACAACAAGCCAAGGAAGAACAACATGCCAATTTCTTTACCCATCCTGCATAGACAATATCTAATCTACTCTTGTCAATCATTAAAAGAGATTTAATGTATTGCCAATCGTTTTGATTATCAACTTGTGATAGTTGCAAATTAACTTCTTTTGCATTCTTAAAAGCGTTCTCTACTAAGGAATCTGCTATATTGTAATTTTCTTTTTGTGAAAATACTGAAAAAGATATAACAAAGATGCAGAATACTATTCCAAATATTTTTTTCATCTCGGTACTTATATTTATTTAATAATTTTTAATGTTTTTCTTTCCTCAAATAAAATACGAATAATTCGCTATTAAACACTTATCTAATCAATAGGAGTTATTAGTAACTTATTATAATGGTACAAAATTAATAAATTTTTTGTGAAAACAAGTTTTTCTCTATGTTTTTTGCGAAAAAAAATATAATTTTGCAAACGAAAATAAGACTATTTGTATGAAATCGATGACAGGATACGGCAAAGTTACCGTAGAATTTGAGAATAAAAATATAAATGTAGAAATACGAACGTTGAATTCCAAACAAGCAGATATAAATATACGTATGCCAAATATTTATAGAGCATACGAAATAGAAATTCAAAATCTTATTAAGCAGAAATTAGAACGTGGTAAAATAGATTGTTTTATTACTGTGACCAATGATAAAGATATTGCCAAGATGGATATTAATGAGCAGATGTTCAAAGATTATTATACACAACTATCTAATCTTTGCGATATTAATGGTGCGGATAAATCTTTTTTGACTTATTTTCTTTTACAAAGGGAAGATATTAATCAACCAATATTAGAGGATATTTCCACAGAAGAGAAACAAAAACTTTTTACTTGTGTAGAGGGAGCATTAAGTGAAGTAGATAATTATAGAATAGAAGAAGGTAAGGCATTAAAAAGAGCAATGGAGAATCATATTAGTGAGATTGAGAAGTTTTCTTTTGATGTTATTCCCTTTGAAAAAGATAGAGTTCCCAAAATAAAAGAGAAACTTTTGGCAAGGTTCAAAGAATTAGAAATAGTAGATATAGATCAAGCAAGATTAGAACAAGAACTTATTTTCTATTTAGAAAAACTTGATATAACAGAAGAACGTGTTCGTTTGACTCAGCATATCAAATATTTTAGAGAATGTCTTAATAGCGAACAATGTATAGGTAAGAAATTAGGATTTATTGCCCAGGAAATAGGTAGAGAGATTAATACTTTGGGAAGTAAAAGTAATGAAGTAGATATGCAGAAAATCGTTGTAATGATGAAAGACGAATTGGAGAAAATAAAAGAACAATCTGCCAATATTCTTTAAGAGATAATTAACTATATAGTAATAATTTTCAAATTATGTTTCTTTAAGTCAATATCGGAAATTAAGGTTTTAATAGTTGATTATCTGATAAATTTTCGTACTTTTGCAACCTAATTTGGAATTAATAGAATAACGAATAAACAAGTAAATATACGATAATCTAAATAATAAAAGAAGATGATAACAAATAATTTCGCTATGCGTCACAATGGTCCTCAAGAGGAAGACGTAAAGAAAATGCTTAAAACAATAGGTGTCACATCTTTGGATGAACTAATAGACAGAACTATTCCTAAGCAAATTAGATTAAAAAAAGAATTGAATTTACCACTTGGTATGAACGAATTAGAATATTTTAATCATATAAAAGCAATTGCTGCAAAGAATAAGATATATCGTTCATACATTGGTATGGGTTATTATAACACTATTTTGCCTGCTGTATTGCAACGTAATATATTAGAAAATCCAGGTTGGTATACTTCATACACTCCTTATCAAGCAGAAATTTCACAAGGTCGTTTGGAAGCCCTATTTACTTACCAAACACTTATCTCTTCTATGACTGCAATGCCATTAGCAAACTGTTCTTTATTAGATCAAGCGACAGCAGACGCAGAAGCAATGTTAATGTTCTATCATTCTCGCACAAGACAACAAGTAAAAGATAATATTAATAAGTTTTTTGTTGATGAGAATTTATTCCCTCAATGTATAGACGTAATAAAAACACGTGCTTTGCCTCGTAATATAGAAATAGTCGTTGGCAATGCTGAAACTATAGAATTAGATACTACTTATTTTGGTTGTATTATTCAATATCCGGATCGTTTTGGTGAAGTAAAAGACTACAAATGTTTTATTGACAAAGCACATAATGTTGGTGTTAAGGTAGATGTAAGTGTGGATTTATTATCTTTGGCATTACTTGTTGCACCAGGTGAATTGGGTGCAGACGCAGTTACAGGTACGGCACAAAGATTTGGTAATCCTATGGGATTTGGCGGACCTAATGCCGCATTTATGGCTTGTACGGAAGAATTCAAAAGAAATATTCCAGGAAGAATAATAGGTCAAACATTAGATAAACAAGGTAATAAATGTTTTCGTCTTGCTTTGCAGACAAGAGAACAACATATAAAGAGAGATAAAGCAACTTCTAATATCTGTACAGCAACTGCCTTGATGGCTATCGTATCCGGTGAGTACGCTGCTTATCATGGACCAGAAGGTATTAAAGCAATAGCAGAGGATATTCATAATCTCGCCTTTACTCTTGCAACTAATGCTCCTTTGTATGGATTTAAACAATTGAATGAAGTTTATTTCGATACATTATTATTTGCTACTCCTGTACCTGCAAAAGATATCCTAAACGAAGCCTTAAAACACAAAATGAACTTCAATCAAGTAGATGATACAACCATATCTATTGCTTTAGATGAGACTACTTCTTTGGAGGATGTTAATGAAATATTGGAAGTTTTCGCAGTTGTAAATAATAAGAAGGCAACAAAGGTTACCGAGTACGCATATTCCAATGTAATAAAGGGAGAATTAAAGAGAAAAAGTGCGTATTTAACTCAAAAAGTCTTCTCTTTATATCATTCAGAAACAGAGATGATGCGTTATTTGAAGAAATTAGAGGTCAAAGATCTATCATTAAATCGTGCTATGATACCATTAGGGTCTTGTACTATGAAATTAAATGCAGCAATGGAGATGATACCATTCACATGGTCTGAATTTACTTCCATACATCCATTTGTCCCTACTTCACAAGTAGAAGGTTATATGGAGTTAATTAATAACTTGGATAGTATTCTTTGCGAAATAACCGGTTTTGCTAAAATTAGTTTCCAACCTAATTCTGGTGCTGCAGGAGAATACGCAGGCTTGACTACGATACGTAATTACCAAAGAGCAAATGGTATGGCAGATAGAACAGTTTGTCTAATACCTGCTTCGGCACATGGTACTAATCCTGCATCGGCAGCAATGGCTGGTTTGGAAGTTGTAGTTGTTAAATCAACTTCTAATGGTGAGATAGACGTTGAAGATTTGAAACAAAAGGCTGAACAATACAAAGACAAATTGTCTTGTTTGATGATAACCTATCCTTCTACTCACGGAGTATTTGAAGAAAGAATTTTGGATATAATTAATATCATTCATCAAAATGGAGGTTTGGTTTATATGGATGGTGCTAATATGAATGGACAAGTTGGTTTGACTAGTCCGGGATATATGGGTGCCGATGTATGCCATCTAAATCTTCACAAGACTTTTGCAATGCCTCACGGCGGTGGTGGTCCTGGTGTAGGTCCTATTGCATGTACAGCCAAACTTGTTGATTATCTTCCAAAACATACAATAATGAATACAGGTGGGAAAGAAGGTTCTGCTGTATCTGCTTCAGGTTTTGGCTCGGCTATGCTATTGCCTATAACGTATGGTTATTTGAAAATGTTAGGTAGAGATGGTTTGCAATTGGCAACTAAATACGCTATCTTAAATGCTAACTATATGAGAGTTAGATTATCTAAATATTACAATATAGTTTATACTGGAGCAACAGGTATGTGTGGTCATGAGTTTATTTTGGATTGCAATCAATTCTCTTTAACTTCTGACGTTCAATGTGGCGATGTTGCTAAACGTCTAATGGATTATGGTTTTCACGCACCAACAGTTGCCTTCCCTGTACACGGTACTTTGATGATAGAACCAACAGAGAGTGAGCCATTAAGTGAATTGGATCGTTTATGTGATGCTTTAATTCAAATAAGAAAAGAAATCAAAGATATAGAAGACGGTAAAGCAGAAAAAGGTAATAATGTTGTTATGAACGCACCTCATACTATGCAAGTAGTATGTGCTAACGAATGGACACTTCCTTATACTCGTCAAGAGGCTGCGTTTCCTTTGCCATACAATGATAAATATTGGCCAGGTTGTGGCAAAGTTGATGATGCTTACGGAGATAGAAATCTTGTAATTGCTTGGCAAGAATAGTTACATAAATATACTTAAAGGAAAGTTTTCTTATAAAAAATTAGGGAAAACTTTCCTTTTCATTCTTATCTTCTTTAATATCATTATTTTTTCTACAATTACCTAAATAATAATTGTATCTATTATAGTAAGTACGTGGTTTTTCTATTATTTGTGTCCATTAAAATAGGTCTATTTAGATAGGATGATTTTATTTTTAGTAAATTTCAAAAGGTAACAATATTCTAAACTCACCATTTATAGAAAACTTTTAATTAGTCATTTGGTTATAATTTTTTAATCTTTTTTTCCTCTATGAAACATTGCTTAAATTTTTCCGATCGGAAAAATAGAACATTTTAAAGAAAATGAAATTAGAATAATATCACATTTTATCAAAATAAAATCAATAACTATTCGAATAACATCAATAACTATTCAAATAGTATTAATAACTATTCAA
>CAVGDP010000103.1:0-3892 GCA_963627985.1 uncultured Eubacteriales bacterium | reverse complement strand
AGAGATTTTAGAAGTATAATTGATTGATAAACAATTATGCTTTTTTCTAATCAAAAAATCAAGTATACATTTGATTTATTCAAATAAATTTAATTGGCACGATTTTGGCGGACTTATTTGTGTCCTTATCAATGAAACCATTGTTGTAAATGCCATCTTCTTGCTATTCAATGTCTTTTTTATCACCATCATTAAGTGATTTGCTTTTCAAAACACTCCAAATCTGTATTTCTATCAAATTGACTTTGTCTCATAAAAAGTATCTTAAAGGAAAGTTCTGCTTTAATCTCTTAAATAAACTTTGCTTTAATATTATGCTGTCCAATAAATTTATTATCTCTGCTCATCGTTATTTTTATTTTGGTGAGAATTTAATAACGAAAGTGGACTAAATTCATAATGAAATTTAGTCCTATTTTTTACTTTATAACTGCTTATTTTTTTGAACAGACTGTTTTTTAAACCGGACAATAATATCTCCAAATATTACAGCAAAAAATTCACCACGCAAAATGACCTACATGCCAAATTTTATTGAAGCACAACTTTCTTTTCTATTGTACCGGCATTCGTGTTTATTCTTAAGATATAATTCCCTTTTTCATATATGTCCAAGTCTAATAAATAATGATTTGTCTTGATGTTATTTATCTTTTTAATCATACCACCCACAGAATTGTAGATTTCTATAGAGTTGATTACAAAAGAGCATTGTATATTAATTTCTTTGTTAGTAGGATTTGGATAAATTAAGGTATAATTCTCTAAATTAATCTTTTCCAAAGCAGAAGAATCTATATTTGGCGTAATTGTGTCAAATATCGGAAATATATAATAAGCAGTTACTCGTCTTTGATCCCATTTAAAAATTGAATTACCCGTATCGTATGGATCATTTGTTAAATCATGCCAAGAGGTATCTGAAATAGAATAATCTACCTCTGCATTTGTATCTTTACAAATAGAATATTGCATGATTTCATCCGGCGTCATTGCATAAAAGTCTTCATTTGTCATATTAGGATTATGTATTTGCACATAGCGGATTAAAGGTTCCATAGTAACAGGACATGGATTTGAAGAATACTTTGGCTTTTGTGCACTTGCTATATAAGTCTCCATGTTATGAAAATTTGTCCTATCTTTTACGTTATTCCAATTATATTCTGTATAAGGTTTGGGTTTCGGATTATCTAAAATTACATAGAATTTACCACTCATATTTATGGATGTATCGAAGAAAAATTCCTCATAATTTAACCACCAAATAGGTTGAGAATTTGGTCCAAAACCTTGTTGTGTTTCTACGGGAATAGGGATATCGTATATAGGTGTTTTACGTTGAATATTTAAATTACTATCTGCTATACACAAATAGCCATTTCTACCTAAATAGTATCTATAAGGAGATAGAATTGAAACACCGATAATATTAATATTCAGAGTAGTATCTATATAGAATGGTTGTGCTATATCTCCTATTTTTGATTCCTCCAAAATTCTTACCACCCAATATCCGCCAAGACTTTCTGTATCTGTATTAAAACAAGTAATAGCATCAAATTCTTCTTGATAAACAAATATATCAAGTTCAGTACAACCATTTTCAAATGGTTCAGATAAGAAATATTGATTACCATATTCTCTTTTGTTTACAATAGTATCATCTTGTTGTGCTTGTAGAAATATTATACTACAAAGACTTATTAAGAGACAAAATAAATTTTTCATGTTTATTATTCCTTTTTTTTAATTGTTACACATTATTATTGCATTATAGGGATTCGCAGTTTGTGGCCAATATGGAATGACTGAACTTTGGAAGTTGTATGATTGCACATAAAATATATCAAATGGGATATATTTACTTTGTACGACTTTTATATCAATTTTAGTAACAGACTCACAAGGAGATTCTTTATCAAATAGACTATATGCCATTCTATCAAAGAAATACAAATTTCCCGTTATTATTGTATCTGTATTTACTACGGATGTTTGATTATCTAATGCTCCAAATGTCAAATAACATGGATCATATATACCTTTATATAGTGTTATACTTTTAAGTAGGTTCTTTCCAAAACTCATCATATTTGGCACTACCATAAATGAAGTATGTGTTGTTGTATTATATGGTTCTATTCTAAATATTACATCTTTTGAAGTACACCCATTAAACGCTAAAGTATGTAATGTCTTAACCTTCTTGTCATATTTCATATCAATAATCTTACTTCTACATTCGATTCCAACATTATTTGCGATAGACTGGGTATGTAGCAAATTAATACTATTTGATATATCAAATGTAGCAAATTCTATTCGTCCATATCCTTCTGCTATTAGTGAAGAACCTATTACAATATGATCCTCAACAAGTGCTTCAACGCTATATTTTACATCCTCTGAATAGTCATACAACGGATATGTTTCAAAAATTCTACCATCATAAGTATTAATATCGTCTTGTCTATGTGAAAATAAGACAAAATGTTCTTTATCTAAGATACCTACAACAGCAACTTTTCTATTTGTATGTACAACATCGGTTAACCTAACATTCTCTACTTCTTTAACAGAGTAATCGTTGGTTTGTAAATCGTATGTAATAAAATAGGAGGGAGGAAAGATTATTTCGTTATTCCCAGAGAATGCAAAAGTGTTCGCATTATCATTAGCAATTAATGACAATTTTTTCTTTTTGCTGTCAAATGCCCGATAGAAATCTATCTTTTTAAGAAAAGAGCTACTAGGAATATTTATTGTATACAGATTAATAGTTGTGGGTCCTATAAATAACATATCCTTATGGAATGAACCAATAACACTTTGATGAAAGGTATTTGTTATTTGATATATTCCACAGAAGTAAATCATTTGCTCTTCTATGTCATAATCAAAATCTGTTATGGTAATATTTGGTAGACGGATGTATATTGCATTCAGATTTCCTTCTTCCGTGAGAAAGAAGTAAGAACTATTTGCTAAATTATACATAGGATAAATGCTAGCACCGGAAGGTATAACACTACTTTTTCTTGACTGTTGTACTCCGAAATATTGTGCTAAAGAAATTACTCTATCATCTGAGATGCTGACAGATTTAACCGGTTCAAAATTTGTTGTTGATAAAATTTCTCTCTCGGTTGTTGCTATAGACATTTGTGTGGATGTTTGTGCAAATAAAGAATTTGAGAGCAAGGTAGCAATTAAGGATATTGCTAATAAAAAGAATGCTTTTTTCATTACTTTATTGTTTTTTGTTATTATTAATAATCACTATGTTAACTAACATTTGGTTGCAAAGTTATATAATTTATTTTGAACTACAAAATATTTTTAGAATTTTATTATTATTGTCCGATAAAAATCTAAAAACTATATTTTAGAAGTATAATTGATTGATAAACAATTATGCTTTTTTCTAATCAAAAAGTCAAGTCCATACTTTTTATTTATTCAAATAAATTTAATTGGCACGATTTTGGCGGACTTATTTGTGTCCCTTTATATTTTTTGAGATAGTTTTCAGGGTTATTGAGTAGTTTTAATAGGTCGTAATAATACGTAAGATGTGTCCTAATCAATGAAACCATTGTTGTAAATGCCATCTTCTTGCTCTTCATTGTCTTTTTTATTACCGTCATTAAGAGATTTGCTATCAAAACACACCAAATCTGTATTTCTATCGCATTGACATTGTCTCCTAAAAAGTATCTTAAAGGAAAGTTCTGCTTTAATCTCTTAAATAAACTTTCTATTTGCCACCTCCTGTCATATATCGCTTTAACTTGCCCTACTTCTAATTCAAAATTATTCGTAACATAGACAATCACTTTCTTTTTTTGTTCATCCCAATACGCTATCCGTCTCGCTTTATGTATTGGCT
>CAVGDP010000102.1:3643-6276 GCA_963627985.1 uncultured Eubacteriales bacterium | reverse complement strand
TATGCTGTCCAATAAATTTATTATCTTTGCTCATCGTTATTTTTATTTTGGTGAGTATTTAATAACGAAAGTGGACTAAATTTAATTATGAATTTAGTCCTATTTTTTACTTTATAACTAATTATTGTTTTTTGAATAGACTGTTTTTTTTACCGGACAATAATAATTTTTATCCAAAAAGGTTGATTATTTTCTATTAATGTCTGCTAAAACATACCTATTTAGATAAGATTATTTTATGTTCAGTAAGTTTCAAAAGATAGCAATATTCCAAGTCCTATTTTTCTAAAAAATCTTTCACTAGTTGTTTCTTTATGATTTTTTAACTTCTTTTTAACAAAAAAAATTAACTTCAAAAAAATACCTAATATGGAAAATCGAACATTTTTAAATCTATTACAATTTTCATAATATCACATTTTGTCAAAATAAGTATTGAGTTTATTTTGATAAGTACCGTAGTTATTTAAATAAACTCAATACTTATTTTGATGATTTTAGCACTTATTTTAATTATTACATAATCAAATTGTTCCAAAGGTGAAAAAATTACCCCCTTTTGCGAATAAAAAAGTCTTTTGATAAGAAGGATGTGTATAATATTAGTAGATACAGCAGGAGAGTATGAAGAGAATTAATCTTTTATTTGATAAATATCAGGGAGATTACGACCTAAACCATCCAAATCAAATCCATAACCGATTATAAATTCATTGCTTATTTCCTTACCTATATATTTGATCTTATAATCACCAGTAAAACTATTCGGTTTGAACATTAATGTACAAACTTCAATACTTTTTGGTCCTTTTGTCTTCAATTGTTTGAGTAACTCTCCCATCGTTTTGCCTGTATCCACTATATCTTCCACTATTATGACGTCTTTACACTTTATGTCCTCATTCAAACCGATTAATTCCTTTACTCTACCCGTAGAAGATGTGCTATTATAAGAAGAAAATTTAACAAAAGAAATCTTGCACAACCCATCTATTTTCTTAAATAAATCACTTGCAAACATAAACGCACCATTCAAAATAACAATAAATACAACGTTCGTTTTGTCTATATAATCATTGTTTATCTTGTTAGCAATAGTTGCTACTATGTTTTGTAATTCTGTGTCTGTTATGTATTTATGTAATTCTTTTCCCTTAATTGTCATTTCTTTTTTCTTTTAAGACGCAAAAAATTCTTTTATACTATTTATTATATAGTCTTGTTGTTGCTTTGATAATTCAGTGTGCATAGGCAAAGACAATACTTGGTCGGCTAACATAGTAGATGCCTCTAAGGTAGAGTGAGTTCTTGCGATAGTTTTTAATGCTTCTTGGTCGTGTAACGGCACAGGGTAATAAATCATTGAAGGAATATCCTTCGAAGATAAGTATTCTTTGAGAGCGTCTCGCTTATTATCTAATACTTTTAAGGTATATTGATGATAACTATGAACAGAATATTCGTTTTCTTTTGGAGTAATTATGTTAGGTATGTTTTCTAATTGAGAAGTATAATAATGAGCTGCTTTTCTACGGTTTTCTATGTATTTATCTAAGTGTTTAAGTTTGATATTTAAGATAGTAGCTTGCAAACTATCCAAACGAGAATTGCAACCAATCATTTGATGATAATATTTTTGCTTACTACCATGATTAGTTATCATTTTGATTTTCTCATACAATTGATCGTCATCGGTAAATAACGCACCTCCATCTCCAAAACAACCAAGATTTTTGCTAGGAAAGAAAGATGTGCAACCAATATTACCGATTGTGCCAAGTTTTTTGCGAGTCTTATCACTAAAAATATAATCTGCACCCAACGCTTGTGCAGTATCTTCTATTACATAGAGATTATATTTCTTTGCCAAGTCCATTATTGCTTCCATTTCGGCTGCTTGTCCGAATAAATGCACAGGAATAATTACTTTTGTTTTGATTGTAATGGCAGATTCTATATTTTTAAGGGTAGAAACAAAGTAATCCTCATCTACATCTACCAAAACAGGATGAAGTTTTAATAAACCGATAACTTCTGCAGAAGAAACGAAAGTAAAATCAGGGCAAATAATTTCGTCAGAGGGCTTTAAATCCAAAGCCATTAAAGCTATTTGCAACGCATCTGTACCATTTGCACAAGGAATAACATGTTTTACGTTAAGATATGCAGATAAATTTTCGGCAAATTCACTAACTTGCGTACCATTAATAAAATGTGCGGATGTAATAACGTCATTTATAGCACTATCTACTTCTTTTTTTATGGCGGTATATTGCGTTTGCAAATCTACCATTTGTATTTTTTTCATAGTATCTTGTTTCGGATTTGACATTGCAAAGATACGCAATTATTTTTAATAATAGAGATGAAACATTCTTAATAAATTCTTTTGGGAAAAGTGATAGAGGTTATAAATGGGCAAAAAAATAAGCGCCCCTTCTAGGACTTGAACCTAGGACCCCATGATTAACAGTCATGTGCTCTAACCAACTGAGCTAAAGAGGCGTGTTTGTCTAAAACGTTTGCAAAATTACATTAAATATTTTTACTACCAAAATTTTATTAAAACTTTTTGCATAAAATTTTCATTTTATTGTCTTATTATTTTGATAAATAGGGAAATAAATACAAAA
>CAVGDP010000102.1:0-3607 GCA_963627985.1 uncultured Eubacteriales bacterium | reverse complement strand
CAAAAACTGCTTTTAGAGTGTAATTTTAGGGAGTTATTTTGTAAAAATCTCAAAAAATGTTCGTTTTAGGACGTCTTTTTTTTATTTTTCTTCATTCTTTTCTCTTTCCACGACCACTTTACTTGAAATGTTGATTTTTGTAGTTTCTCTTACTCACTTGTTTTCTATTATTTTTTTGTTATTAGTATCCGCTAAAATATATCTATTTAGATATAACTAATTTCTTTTCAATAAAATTTCTAAATAAAACAATACTCTCCCTCCTTTTTCTAAAAAAACTTTGAGCAAGAAGTTTTATTATGATTTTTCTAATATTTTTCCTTCCATGAAATATTGCTTAAAATTTTACGATAGGGGAAATAGATCATTTTAAAGAAATAGAAATTCGAATAGTATCACATTTCGTCAAAATAAAATCAATAACCATTAGAATAACATCAATAACCATTCGGATAAAATCAATAACTATTCGGATAAAATCAATAACCATTCGGATAAAATCAATAACTATTTGAATAAAATCAATAACTATTTTGATAATTTCAGTGCTTATTGTAACTATTATATAATCAAATTGTTACAAATGTGAAAAAATTACTCATTTTTACTCAAAATACACCCCTCAAAAATGACCTTATAGGAAAAATAGAACATTTTGGGGGCGTGAAACATTGCAAGATTTTTTTATTTATACCACTACTTTTAGCGGACAGTAATAATTTTTTATCCATTATGAAAATAGAACATCTTAAAAAAGATAAAAATTTCCTACTATCACATTTCATCAAAATAAAATCAAATATTATTTTGACAACTTCCGATATTATTTTGATAATATTTGATTTTATTTTTTTCTTGTATATACTTGTTTGGAGGAAGACAATAAAGTTTTTGCGGAATTTGTAAGAAAAATCTTCTAATTATAAACATGAAGGAAGAATAGGACAAATAAAAGCATAAGAGGTATATCCAAAAAAGATATTATACAGAAATAAATTTCTAAAAACTTATACTCTCTTTTCTATTGAGTAATACTCAAAAAAACATTAGAATAATCTCCTTGTTTTGTGGTAATTTTTTATTATTCTTAAAGAAAAGGGGGATTTTTACTTGTGCATACAAAAAAAATTCTTAACTTTGCACTATCTTTTTCGCAGAATAGGAACAATTTGTGTTAAAAAATAAAAAGAAATATTATGGATAAATTACTTTTATTGGGCGATGAAGCTATCGCTCAAGCCGCTATAGATGCTGGATTATCGGGAGTATTTGCTTATCCTGGCACTCCATCGACAGAAATAACGGAATATATACAAGATTCAAAGCAAGCAAAAGAATTAGGCATACGTTCTAATTGGTCTTGCAACGAAAAAACAGCAATGGAAGCAGCAATCGGTATGTCTTATGCAGGTAAAAGAGCGATGTTTTGTTGCAAACACGTAGGAGTTAATGTTGCTGCTGACCCATTTATGAACTCTGCCATAACAGGAGCAAATGGTGGTTTAGTATATATCGCTGCAGACGACCCTTCTATGCACTCCTCTCAAGACGAACAAGATTCTCGTCAATACGCAGATTTTGCTATGATACCATGTTTAGAACCTTCTAATCAACAAGAGGCATACGATATGGTACATTACGCTTTCGATTTATCAGAGATGTATCATACTCCTGTAATGATTAGAGTTACCACCCGTTTGGCACACTCTCGTGCGGGCGTTATTAGAAAAGAGACGATTAGAAAACAAAATGAATTGACTCTTCCTACAGATAAACGTCAATATATCTTACTTCCTGTCAATGCAAAACGTCATTACAAATCTCTTATCGCAAAACAAACAGATTTGATCAAAGAAAGTGAGAATAAAGGCTTCAATGCTTTGTATGAAGGTGAGAATAAAAAACTTGGTATCGTTGCTTGCGGTTTGGCTTACAATTATCTGATGGAGAATTTCAAAGATGGTAAATGTCCTTATAGTATATTAAAGATTTCTCAGTATCCAATGCCAGAGAATCTTTTACAAAAACTTTACGATCAAAGCGAAGAATTACTCGTTATAGAAGAAGGACAACCTATTTATGAGAGATTAATCAAAGGACTTTTGAAAACAAGCAAACCAATTCACGGTCGTTTGGACGGAACAATACAAAGAGATGGTGAATTATCTCCAAATAGTGTAGCAAAAGCAGTTGGTATAGAAGTAGAAGGCGGTTTTGAAATACCAAGTATAGTTGCTCCTCGTCCACCAAAACTTTGTGATGGATGCCCTCATAGAGATTCTTATTTAGCACTTAATGAGGCTATGAAAGAATTTGGTGATAGTAGAGTATTTTCTGATATTGGGTGCTATACATTAGGAGCTCTACCTCCATTTAATGCAATATATTCAACAGTAGATATGGGTGCATCTATAACTATGGCGAAGGGTGCCGCAGAAGCATCTCTTAAACCAACCGTTGCAGTTATAGGCGACTCTACTTTCACACACAGCGGAATGACTGGTCTTTTGGATTGTTGTGTAGATAATGTTCCTATTACAATTATTATTTTGGACAACGATATTACTGCAATGACTGGCTCACAAAAATCTTCTGCAACAGGTAGAATAGAAAGTATTTGTACGGGTATCGGAGTAGATCCTGCACACATAAGAGTTATTTCGCCCTTAGCAAAAAATCTTCAAGAGAATGTACAAATAATGAAAGAAGAGATTGCATACAAAGGAGTTAGCGTCATAATTCCAAGAAGAGATTGCATAGTTTGGGCAAATAAGAAACGTAAAATGTTAAAAAAATAAGGAGAATAAAGAGATGAAAATAGATATAATATTGTGCGGTGTAGGTGGTATGGGAGCCTTATCAAGTGCTGCCATAATTTCCAAAGCAGCTTTGGAGATGGGATTATATATGAAACAAGCCGAGACCCATGGTATGAGCCAAAGAGGTGGAGATGTTCAATCTCATTTACGTTTGAGTGACGAGCCTATTGCTTCCGATTTGATACCACAAGGAAAATGCGATTTGATTCTATCTGTTGAACCTATGGAAGCACTACGTTATGTAGATTTCTTAAATAAGAAAACAGGGTGGATAATAACGGACAGCAATCCTTTCGTTAATATTCCTAATTACCCAGATATGAAAGAGATAGAAGCAGAAATAAATAAAATTCCAAATCATATCTTCCACGATTTCACAAAGATCGCCAAAGAGATTGGTAATCCTAAGGGAGTAAATATGGTAGTTTTGGGAGCCGCTTCTAAATATTTGAAAATAGATATAGAAAAACTTGAAGATGCTGTTCGTTCTAACTTTGCAAGAAAGGGAGAGGATATAGTTAATGCTAATATCAAAGCCTTAAGAGCAGGTAGAGAGATTGCAGACAAACAAGAACTTTAAGCAAAGAAAATATCTTTCATAACTATATTTTGGATGGTTGGTAATTTATCAACCATCCTTTTTTATAATAACCCCAAAAAATCTACGATAGGAAAAATAGAACATTTTAAAGAAAATGAAATTTGAATAATATCGCATTGCGTCAAAATAAAATCAATAACTATTCAAATAACTTCAATAACTATTCAAATAACTTCAATAACTATTC
>CAVGDP010000101.1:0-3245 GCA_963627985.1 uncultured Eubacteriales bacterium | reverse complement strand
TATAATCAAGTAATTGAAAAGATATAGAAATTTTCTATTTTTCTTATATAAGGAGCTTTAATTGCTTAATATTTTTATAAATATCTTATAACAATAAAATAATTCTATATATGAAAACGTTTTTAATTTTTCTTTCTTAAAAATATAAATGCAATAATGTAATGGATAAGAATATAGAAAAACAAATTCACCCTTTTCTTGACAAGAGAGTAGAGAAATATTGCTCTAATCATCACTCTAACGACAACGAAATCCTAAAAGAATTGGACCGTCAAACTCATCTGCGTTTTATTAAACCTAATATGGTAAGTGGTGATTGGCAAGGTGAATTTTTAATGTTGATTTGTAAGATTTTAAACCCTAAAAGAATACTTGAAATCGGTACTTTTTCGGGTTATGCGACCACTTGTTTTGCCTTATCCACATCGCAAGATTGCAAGATCGATACAATTGAAGTTTTAAGGGAATATGAATCTTTTCTAATCAAAACATTTACAGATAATAATATAATTAATAAAATCAATTTATACTTTGGACAAGGTTTGGAGATTATTCCTTCATTAAATAATACATACGATTTGATTTTTTTGGATGCAGAAAAATTGCATTACCCTAATTATTACGATATTATAGTAGAAAAACTCAACAAAGGGGGTATTCTAATTGCTGATAACATACTTTGGTACGGCAAAGTTGCTTTGGAAAATTGTAATGACAAAGATACTCAAGCTATTAGGAGATTTAACGACCTAATAACCAAAGATGAACGGATGGAAAACGTCATTATACCCATACGAGATGGGTTGATGGTAGCCCGCCGTAGGTAGTTGCCGAGAAAATGAGGCAGAAAATTCAAAAAAACTATCCTCTGAAAGCAAGAATTTCAAATTCAAATCTGCTCCAACTATGTTATAAATACCATTATAGAAGATATCGCCACTAAAAATCAAGTTATCATTCGCTTTATACGACATACCCATACAAAAAGAAGCGGTATTTTTTCTTCTTGGTGAGCGATCTATCAAATCTTTGGTGTTCGTATTTATATTAAATAAGTTCGCACCTACATAAAATGAGGTTTTATTGTCTATTTTTCTGAAATAATCAACTCCAAATGAATTAATGAAAAATTTATTAGAATAAGAATCCGTACTAAATATTGTAGATGCATGTACAAGTGTACGTTCTTGTTTATTATCTACACTTGTTAACGAATTATCTTCTTGAGAAAATACGACAAACGAACAACATATAACAATAAATATTGATATCCACCTTTTCATTATAACTTCAAACCATGTTTAAATTTATCAAAAAAGAATGTAACTGTGAACATAAGTGCATGATGACGAGGAGAAGTCATTACATCTTTGGAAAAATATTCAAAAGAATTGTGATAAAACTCTCCATTACTATTATAATATTTACTATAAGCGGGATCGGTTGGATCTACAACGTTCTCGAAACTAGCCTTTGTGATATAACGATTAGAAAAATCGTAATTATAATCATATAAATAGGTAAGAGAAAATTGATAATTAATCATAAATTGAAAACATTTGTATTCAAATCCCAAACCTAACTGAACACCACCATCTATTCTATAAGTACCCTTTGAAAGAAACGTATCATCATCGTCAGACCAATAAACATTTGCACCATGTACCGTAGGATCGCAACCAATTAAGTCATAAACACCCAATTCTTCATTAATATAAGGTTTTTGTTTAGCATCGTGGAATTGTCGTGGGTCAGCACCTTCTCCATAATGGTCATAAAAGTGCGTAGTTCCGTTCACACCAACACCTAAAAACAAACCACCAGAAACTAATAAATCACAACTGCCAACAGGATACTTATAAATCATCTCTAATGGCAATTGCATATAATGAGCATTAACATCAATATCAACTTCTTGCGAATTAATTTTATATCCTTTGGTAGTATAAATCAAACTTGCTTGAACATACCAACGATCCCACAATTTCAGTTGAGCACTAATACCAGTGTTGAAACCAATTTTACTCCTCGTGTCCGTAAAACCAATATACTCCTCGTTCATATCCCAAAACATTAGACCATTCCATATATCTAACCCATTAGCACTAGTTAAATCGCTGATATTTGCACCAAATCGCAAACCCAAACGTATTTTATTTCTATTATCATCGGGACGTCTAATGGCATTATCTAAATACCTTTGAGCATTTGCACCACCTACACATACGAAAACAAGCAATAAAGCAATTATATATCTTTTGTATCTCATAATATCTCAAAATTGATTTGCAAATATAAGAATAAATTCCGTTATATTGCTAAAAAAACATATTTTTTAACTTTTTTTACCAAATTTTAGATGATTGAATTTAGATAATTCTTCATTTGTTAGGCTCAAGTCAAACTTTACTTTAATATCTGTAGGTCTGTGAGTAACAATTAGTAATATCGCCAAAATATCAAATAGTACAGCAAATTTTTCCTTACTCAATAGCACCACCACAAAGCACACTATACAAATAAGTACATAACACAGCATTTGATTAGTATATACTGTCTTGTATTTTGTAATTCTTGTTATTAAATCTTTCGTTTTTAGTTTCTTAATCTGTCTTCTTTCATACTTATTTGCAAATAATACCAAAAAGGCAATTAATAATACCGCTCCGACATTTGTCCAATACCAATTATTCTCCCCTATTGTCTCTTCATTATTCAAAATCAAAGGAATAAGTAATGTTAAAATTGTAGCAACTATGGACATTATCAAAGTAGAAGTCCATGAAATTCGTAGGATTTGAATATATCTTTTCATAAATCTTAAACTTATTTATTCATTTACCTTATTAATTTGTTTGCAAAGTTAAATAAAATTTTTCTCTTACAAACATTTTCGTCTATATAAACACTTTATATGTTATATAATTGATATTAATAATGAGGTTAATGACAAAATTCTCATAGATATATAATAAGTGTATCGCAAATGTATTAAACAAAAGATGGATACATTTCATAGAAAAATTTATTCTAAAGACACCAAAATTATACTTCATTTCAAAAACTCAAAATGTTCTATTTTTCCTATAAGGTCATTTTTTATGGTCATTTTTTGAGTAAAAATTGGCATTTTTTTATCTTTGTAATGATTTGATTATGTAATAGTTGAAGTAAGTACTAAAATCATTCAAATAGTTATTGATTTTATTCGAATAGTTATTGATTTTATTCGAATAGTTATTAAT
>CAVGDP010000100.1:0-16992 GCA_963627985.1 uncultured Eubacteriales bacterium | reverse complement strand
TCGAATAGTTATTGATTTTATTCGAATAGTTATTGATTTTATTTGAATAGTTATTAATGTTATTCGAATAGTTATTAATGTTATTTGAATAGTTATTGATTTTATTTTGACGAAATGTGATGTTATTAGAATTTCTATTTCTTTAAAATGTTTGATTTTCCCTATCGGGAAATTTTAAGCAATGTTTCACGCAGTGAAAAATATTAGAAAAATTATAATTTAACGACTACTTAAAGGTTTTTTAGAAAAAGGGGCTTGGAATATTATTCTATTTGGAAATTTTACTGGAAATTTTACTGAAAATAAATTAGTTATATCTAAATAAATATATTTTAGCGGACACTAATAAAATATTATCCAAATGAAGTGTGATATTATTTTGATAAGTTGTGTATTCATAGAAATTTTATTTGTATTTATCAAAATAAGTACACTAATTACTCAAAGAAAAGATAGAATAAAATGTAGATAAAGTGTAATCACTGTGGCAAATTGAGAAAAATATAGTATATTTGCAAAAATTTTTCGCATGAGAAGGCAGGACAAAACAACAGATTTATTAGAAGTAAATGAAGAACCCTTTACTATTATAAGTATATTAGGCTCCGAACCTTTTTATTTCTATACCGGGCAGATGTATAGAGAATTAAAATTAGATTTTGAGAGAGTTAAAGACTTTGAATTCTATGATGAATCTACTAAAAAGTTGTTTAAACGTCCTACTTGCTTGTATTTAGATAAAGAAAATGGGTTGTTATTCTTGCTTATATCTAATAAAGAACCTCTTATTAAAAACTTTAATAAACCGAGTATGCTTTTGTTTATAATAGGAAGAGATTGTTTGATTAAGGGTGGAGAATTGATTAGGGAAATAAAAAATCTTTCGGGTATATGGTGGTGTGAAAATTCTTTCTACTCAGAAAATAATCAAGAAGATTCCCTACAAAAAGAAGTAATTCCATCTCCAAACATACAATTAGATGTTTTTGCTCAAAAAGAAAACGTTGTCTATAATAGAATCAAAAACAAAAGAACAAAGATTACTAAAAGTAGTGTTTTTAAGCGTGATGTAATCAATAATTTGAAGGCAGATCTAACTTATAATTTAGCAAGAGAAACGACAGATATGTTTTTCTAATAAGCAAAGAATAAATAAGATTAATCAGAATACTGTAAAAAGAATGTTGTTAATTAATAATGGAAAATATTGGACTATAAAAAATACTATACAGAGAGAAAAGAAACTATTAAATGGCATATTTTTTGATTTTAAAACAAAACTATCAAATTTATTTTCAGAGTAAAACAAACTTTTAATACCTATTATTGTCGTGAATAATGCAGATACATTAAAAAAACAAATCCAAAAGGAGAGATTGCCACAACATATTGCTATAATAATGGATGGTAATGGACGTTGGGCGAAAAAAAGGCACAAAGAAAGAATATTTGGACATCAAAATGGCGTAGATGCAGTTAGAAATGTTTGTGAGGCAGGAGCAGAACAAGGAATAAAATACTTGACATTATATACTTTTTCAAAAGAAAATTGGAATAGACCCGAACAAGAGATAGATGCTTTGATGAAAATGCTTGTTGTTACTATCGGTAATGAAGAAAAAACACTTATGGATAATAATATTCGTTTGACAACGATAGGGGATTTTATTGGTTTAGGAGAAGATACTCGTAAGGCACTAAATGATATTATGAATAAGACAAAAGACAATACAGGTATGACACTTGTTTTGGCGATGAATTATTCTTCTCGTTGGGAAATTGTTAATGCGGTGAAAACTTTAACCGATGATATTTGTAATAATAAGATAAAAAAAGAGGATATAGACGAACAACTCTTTGCTTCTTATCTTCAAACCAAAGATATGCCCGATCCCGATTTGCTTATACGTACTTCGGGAGAGGAAAGAATAAGTAATTTTTTGCTTTGGCAGATTGCGTATAGTGAATTGTATTTTACTGACGTTTTATGGCCAGATTTTAGTAAGGAAGACTTATATAAAGCGATTTTGAATTATCAAAAACGCGAAAGAAGGTTCGGAAAAACTTCTGAACAATTAGAAAAAAGTGAAAAAAAGTAGTTGTCATAAAATGAAATTGAAATATTAACGTTATAATAATTATTTTGTTCTCTATAAGAAGACATTTAAAGTAAAAAATAATGAAGAACATAAAATATATAGTTATACTTATCTTTCTAATGTGTTGTGGTAAGAGTTTGTATTCGCAACAAGAAACGGAATTGATATACCTCGATTATTACTCTCCAAAAGAGTATGAAATAGGAGATATAATTGTTACAGGAGCAGATAATTTAGATCATTCAAGTGTAATACTCTTGGCAGGAATATCTGTGGGAGAAAAAATAAAAATACCTTCCGATAAATTTTCTACAGCAATAGACAAATTATGGAAACAAGGCATCTTCGAGGATGTACATATATATATTACCAAAGTTAAAGGCAAGACTGTGTTTTTGGAATATAGTCTAAAAACTAAACCACGTCTTTCGCATTTTAGTTTTCAAGGCGTGTCAAGAAGTGAAGGGGATAAGATAAAAGAGCGTTTGGGTATAATGATGGGTGATGTTGTTACGGATAATCTAAAAACTAATTGTACTAATATCATACATGATTATTTCGCAGACAAAGGATATTATAACGCAAAGACAGATATAATAGAGCAAATAGATACTACTTCTCATAGAAAGGAATGTCATTTGACTTTTAAGATTAATAAAGGAGAGAAAGTCCGTATTGCACATATCAATATAACGGGTAATGAACATTTCTCGGACAAAAAAATTCGTCATAAGATGAAAGATACCAAAGAATATCGTTGGTGGCGTTTTTGGAAGTCCTCTCGTTTGATTGAAGACGAATACAAAGCAGATAAAGATTTGGTTATAGAGCAGTATAATAATGAAGGTTTTCGCGATGCGGCTATTACTTGGGATACTACCTATATTCAACACAAGGATGCTAAACATGATGAGATTATTATCAATATGAATATTTACGAAGGTAAGAAATATTATTTTCGTAATATCACTTGGGTCGGTAATACCAAATATACAGCACAAGAATTATCAAATCGTTTACGTATTAATAACGGAGATCCATACAATAAGGAACTCTTAACGCGTAATATCAACTATGATCCCACAGGAAAAGACATTTCGTCTCTTTATATGGACGATGGATACCTTTTCTTTAGGGTTATGCCTACGGAAATCAACATAGATAACGATTCTATAGATATAGAAATGCGTGTATATGAAGGTTCCCAGGCTCGTATCGGTAAAGTAGATATTACGGGCAATACTACAACTAATGATTTTGTTGTTCGTAGAGAATTAAAAACTATTCCAGGGCAATTATATTCAAGAGATGACCTTATACGTTCTCTTAGAGAGATACAGCAATTAGGTTATTTCAACAACGAAAAAATAAATCCTAAAGTAGAACCTAATGTTCAAAACGGAACAGTAGATATAACATACGAATTAATAGAAGACAATAGTGGTAATATGGTAAACGCTTCTGGTGGTTGGGGCGGAGGTATGTTAATCTTACAAGCAGGATTTACGTTTAGTAATTTCTCTGCTCGTAAATTATTTGATTGGGACGCTTGGCGACCATTACCAGTAGGAGATGGTCAAAGAGTTTCTATTAGTGTGCAAACAAATGGTTCCTACTACTATGGAGGTTCGCTTTCTTTCACAGAACCATGGTTGGGAGGAAGAAAACCTACATCCTTAACAGCAGGAATTTATTATAGTTATCAAGATGATTCTTATTACTACGATGTTAGTAATTATCATATTAGTATTTTGGGAGCAAGTGTGTCTATTGGTAAGCGTTTAACGTGGCCGGACGATTATTTTACCTTTGTTCAAGGTATAAAATATCAATTATATGATGTTAAGAATGCTTCTTCATTTATTATGAGCACGGGAAAGGCGAACAATCTTGCTTATTCTTTGACCTTTGGCAGAAATTCTGTAGACCAACCTATATATCCTCGTACTGGAAGCGAAGTTGTTGCAGAAGGATCGTTTACTTTTCCTTATTCTTTTGTTAATGGTAAAGATTATACCAAACTTTCTACACAAGACAAGTATAGATGGTTAGAGTATTATAAGATTAATTTGCGTGCTGGGTGGTATTTGAATGTTGTTGATAATTTGGTTTTATCTGCTCGTACACGATTTGGATTTTTGGGTAGATATAATAAAGATATAGACTATTCTCCTTTTGAAAGATATTATTTAGGAGGAGATGGTTTGACTGGTTATTCTTTGGATGCTAGAGAATTAATATCTCTAAGGGGCTATGATTATGCTGCCTTAACGCCAGACAATGGTGCTACGGTATTTGATAAATTTACAATGGAATTGCGTTATCCTCTTACCTTGAATCCAAGTGCTAGTGTCTATGTTTTAGCATTTGCAGAGGGAGGTAATTCTTGGGCAAAGTTTGAAAATTTTGCACCATTTAAGATGTATCGTTCTGCAGGTGTGGGAGTAAGATTGTATATGGCGATGTTCGGTTTGATAGGTTTTGATTGGGGTTATGGATTTGACCCAGCATGGGGAGAAACTAACCGAAGCAAAGGACATTTCCATATTTCGCTTAACGGATCTATTGACTAATTTGTGCAAAGAGATTAGGATAGTTGATATAAAAACAGAAAAAGAATATAAAGAGAGAAGAATATTTATTTGTTAGATATATTAACGTACTTGAACAAGTAAAGAAAAGTATAAAAAGGAAGAACTTTAAAATAAATAACGACATGAGAAAGGTATTGACTTTAATGGTTTTGATTTTGTGTGGAATGATAACTTCTGCACAAAAGATTGCTTGTGTGGATTCGGATTATATTCTAAACAATATGCCAGAATATAAACAAGCACAAAAAGAACTTGAAGAGGCTTCTTTACAATGGCAGAAAGAAGTTGAGGATAAATTGGCAGAAGTGGATAGGATGTACAAACAATATCAAACGGAAGCACTCTTATTACCAAGTGATTTGAAGACAAAGAAAGAAAATGAGATAGTTGCAGCAGAGAAAGCAGCTAAAACTCTACAAAAACAAAGATTTGGTAATGATGGCGATTTAGCTAAAAAACGTTCAGAATTAGTGAAACCGATTCAAGATAAAGTATATAATGCTATTGAGAAATTAGCACAAGAGAAAAACTACGTTGCAATATTTGATAAAGCAGCAGGTGCAACTATTTTGTATGTTAGTGATAAGAATGATATATCAGATTTAGTTCTTGGAGAATTAGGTTATAAGGCGAGTGGCTCTTCCAAAAAACGTTAGTTATAAGGTAGATTTCTTGGAAAGAATAATATAAAAAACAACAAAAGATATTATAGAATGGTATTCTTTATTGATATTATTCATACCTATACGAAAAATATACCGACAAAGAAGTAGATAAATTGCGTCTTTGAAAAAAGAAAAAATAATTTGTAATAGATAAACCATAAATAATATACAGATAATAATGAAAAAAACAGTAAAACTATTAGTATTTGCAGCTTTGTTGAGTTTTTTTGCTGTAAATACAAATGCACAAAAAGCAGTAAAGTTGGGACATTTTAATTCCAGGGATTTGATTCAAAAGATGCCTGACTATGCAAAAGCACAAGATACACTTAATCAAGAGATGGAAAAACTTCGTGCTGAATTAGCTGAAATGCAACAAGAAGTAGAAAGACTTAGTAATGATTTTGAGGCAAAGAAAAATCAACTTTCGGATTTGTTAAAACAAACAAAAGAGAAAGAGATTAAAGATGCGTACAGCAGATACCAAAATCATCAGGCTAATGGTCAACAATTACTATCTAATAGAGAAGCTGAATTGACAGCAAATATTTATCAGAAAGTAAAAACTGCAGCAGAAAATGTAGCAAAAGCAAATAAGTATGATTATGTATTTGAGTCCAATGGTGTTCTTTGGTATGCGAGTGATAGCGATGATATTACTGCGTTAATAGAAAAAGAATTAGGGCTAAAATAAAATAATTTTTAACGAAAAGTTTTGTAGAATCAGAAAATCGTTGTAATTTTGCAAACGCAAATGGGCGGATATGGCGTAATTGGTAGCCGCGCTAGACTTAGGATCTAGTCTCGTACGAGGTGAGAGTTCGAGTCTCTCTATCCGCACAAAAGAAAAGTTGAGGTTAAGGCTTCAACTTTTTTGTTTTATATATCTTCAAGCAAGAGTTTCAGTCTATTAGCGATAGCGAAATATCTTTATTTTGTCTTGCAATTACTTATTTTCACTAACTACAACAACCTTATTAAATATCACGTTTTATTTTGCTTTGTGATTTCTCAATACTTTTCTATGGTCAATATTTATCTCTTCTTTCTATGTGCGTATTCTATGAAAATATAATAAAAGAGCAGAATTCTAACATAAGAGCAGATTAGAAGAAATTTATCGTGGAATTGTGTCCCTTTTTTGAAAATTGTCTTCAAGTAGAAAATACCCGATAGGGAAAATAAAACATTTGAAAGAGAATGAAATTAGAATAGTATCGCATTTCGTCAAAATAAAATCAGTAATTATCAAAATAAAATCAGTAATTATTTGAATAACTTAAGTAATTATTAAAATAAAATCAGTAATTATTTTGATGATTTTTGCACTTATTCTAACTATTATATAATCAAATCGTTACAGAGGCTAAAATTTACCCCATTTTTGCTCAAAATATACCCCTAAAAAATACCCTTATAGGAAAAATAGAACATTTTTGGGGCGCGAAACATCGCAAAATTTTGGCGTCTTTATTCTATGAGATTTTGATTTATTCTCCTCAAAACATAGACTCTTTACCTATCTTTCCAATCACTCTCTTCAAGAGAAAATATCTCCTCTACGGGCTTATTACATATCGCCGCAATCTTCAAAAGAACCAACCCGCTCGGAGCATATTTGCCTAATTCTATTGCATTTATAGTTTGGCGAGTAACTCCAATCTTTTGAGCTAATTCTTCTTGCGAGATATTCAAAATTGCCCTCTCTATCCTTAATTTATTTGTCATTTTGTTTGATACTTATTAATTTTGTGCAATTCGAAACGAAATTTAGAATAAAAGATTACAAGATACAAGTCTATTATGAACCTTCTTAAAAAAAGATAAGCAATACCGTAAAAGAAGAGGATAACGAAAATCATTATAAAGAACGTAACCATGGTCGCCCATACTAATGATTGCTCACGTATTTTGCAAATCATTTCGTCCTCTTGTTTTTCTTTTGAGAAGCATACAAACAAACACCCAAGCAAAAATGTTGCAGGCATAAAAGTAAAGAATAACGAGGTCTTTACTATTGTAAACCAGTGTCCTGTATCTGCACTCGTGGAGAAAAGTGAAGACCATCCATCTGTATAAATAGCAAAAAATGGTATTGTATCGTTAGAAATATCCCAGCCTTTACCAAATAAGTTCAAGGGATCTATTCCTATTATAATCATAATAATAGATACGCCGACCAATACCCAACCCACATATCTTAATTTGTGAGCGAACAAATACGATGATTGATTTTGTGTTTTCATGGCATTTTTATGTTTTAAAAGTTTATTTAATTTGTTTATTGTTTTGTGAAACTCACTTAATTTTTTCAAATCTTCACTTTGCAAAAGTATAATATTTTTTCAAAATAGCAAAATATTTTTTACATTTTTATAAATATTTTTGACTAATTACAGAAAAAATTTTCTTCATCTGCACATTTCTATCCTTTATATTGTAGAATAATCTAACAGATAAGCGATTTGGTGGTTAATGGACAAAATTAATGGTAAAATTGTTGTAACAATCTAATAAATATAGTAGTTACAACGTTTTAAACTTATGACAAAGAATTGTTTTCGGTCTATTAGTCAGCTTTATATATTATTTTAAAACCCCAAAATGTTCTATTTTCCCTATAATGTCCCTTTTTGAAACGATTTTTTATCAAAAATGGGCAATTTTCCCATCTTTCCAATTATTTGATTATACAATAGTTATGATAAATACAAAAATCATCAAAATAAGTACTGATTTTATTTTGACGAAATGAGATATTATTCGAATTGTATCTTCTTTAAAATGATCCATTTTCCTTATTGGGTATTTTTTGAGATTATTTCTTAGTATAAAAAGATGTTGGCATAATTTTAATCAAACGTGTATTTAAATGTTTTTTTAGAAAGAATGAGTTTAGAATATTGTTCTCTTTTGGATTTTTACTAAAAATCAACGCTTTCTATCTAGATAGATTTTTTTATTGGACACTTATGTATTAATTTATATCAAAAAATTTACTTGCTTGTAACCAAAAATCCGTAAAAGATTTATTAACACAAGTAGGATTTTCTATTGCTATCTTTTTGCAAACAAATGCAATAGCACTCAAAGACATTGCTATACGATGGTCTTCGTATGTATGAAAGAAGGGTGTCATACTGTGAATATTAGGTCTTTTTGTTTGCATATTTGCTTGTGGGGTTTCTAATATTTCTATATTTTCTTTATTTCGGAATGAATTATTATTTGTTATCTTATTAGTTTGCAGATTATTATCGTAAATAGATTGAATAAACAAATCATCTTGTTGTCTATAACAACGTTTGCCTAATTTATTCAACTCTCTTATCATATTTTCTAATCTATCGGATTCTTTAACTTTTAGACTTGATAGATTTCTAATAAAAGTCTCTTTCCCTGAAATATAACTAGCCACTACAAGAGGACAAAATAAGTCCGGAAAAGATTGTAAATCAAACTCCAACTTTTTATTTTTTCTTGCTAACTTCTCATCATAACCTAATATTGCCCCCTCACTATCAAAGATTGTCTGTACTCCTAATTGTCTAAACAACTCTACGCAAATATAATCACCTTGTAAAATACTTGTTTGCAAAGATTTAATCCTTAATTTTCGCAACTTCCCCACAGCAACATATAAATAAAAGAAACTTGCACAAGAATAATCTTTTTCTACTCTAATATTGTTAAATTTATAACCTCCTTCGCTGCAAACAAGTAAGTTATCTTTTGTTTGAATATTCGCACCAAATCTATTCAATACATATATCGTCATATCAATATAAGGCATTGAGACTTGATTATGTGGGATTCTCAACGTAAGTCCATTACCTATTTTGCCGGATATGAGCAATAAAGCACTGATTATTTGACTTGTAAGATTATTATTTAGAGTTATTATTTCTTTTGATACTAATTTCTGTCCATATAATGTTATAGGAAAAATCTTTTCTTTACTTGTTATTCGTATATCTCCTCCCAATTTGTTTAGAATATCTATTAAAGGCAGTAAAGGTCTGTTTTGCATACGTTTATCGGCATCTATTATCCATTTACCTTCTTTTGTTGAGAGTAAAGCCAAAAGAAATCTTACAACTGCACCAGAATTCTTACAAAAAAACGTGTTATTTATCTTGTTTGCAGATAATACAATAAAATTATTTAACATCTGCGTATCTTCACTACTACTAATATCCTCTATTTCTCCATAATTATTAGATAAATCTCTGATAACAAGTAATCTATTAGATATACTTTTGGAAGAAGGCACATTAATAGAGAGATTGTCCCCTATTTGTTTTTTATATTTCAGTGAAATACTCTTGCAGAACATTAATCATCTAGATTATAATCCTTAATCTTTCTATACATTGTACGTTCGGAGATACCAAGTTCCTTTGCTGCTAACGAGCGTTTGCCATTATTTCTTTTCAAAGCAGAGATAATCATCTTACGTTCTACTTCCTCTAAAGTTGGTAGTGTCTCGGGTTCTTCTATTTGAATTATTGTTTTGTGGTTATCTTTCTTGTCTTCAATAGGTTTAGTATCTATCGGCGTATTAATAGTCGGTAAGGTATCTGTTTGTGAATATTCGTGATGTTGTAATAATAGCGGTCCATTTTGATTAGTAGCCTGCATAAGAGAAGTAAGTATGCTCTTAATTTGATCTACTTCCTTTCGTAAATTATTTATTTCGTTTTTGTTTTGTAGTATAGTGTATAACGCCTCATCGGCATCAATTGTTTGATTTTCTGTCTCTACGATCGTTGGTAAAGTATTTATTGGAGGGATGTATTGTTGTAGCGTTTTATCGTCAATTTCTCTATCTTTTTCTATTATAGATATCTGTTCGGCAACGTTTTTCAATTGTCTAACATTGCCTTGCCATGGATAATTTTTTAGATATTCTCTCGCGTCTGCAGTTAATGAAATATGGGGCATATTATATTTCTCGGCTTGATCTACTGCAAAACGCTTGAATAACATATATATATCGTCTTTTCTTTTTCTTAATGGAGGAATCGTTATAGAGATTTGATTCAAACGGTAATACAAATCCTCACGAAATTTACCTTTTTCTATGGCATTTATCAAATTGACATTGGTTGCTGCTACGACTCTTACATCACAATGCATCGTTTTGCTACTTCCTACTGGCAAATATTCTCCACTTTCTAGTACACGGAGGAGTTTTACTTGCATATTCATAGGTAGTTCTCCTACTTCGTCCAAGAATATAGTCCCCTTATCTGCTTCTGCAAAATAACCTTTACGATCTCTATCTGCGTTAGTAAAAGCACCTTTCACGTGTCCAAATAATTCACTCTCTATTGTACCTTCGGGTATTGCACCGCAATTCACTGCAATATATTTGCCATGTTTTCTCGGCGAATTAGTGTGTATTATCTTTGAGAAAACCTCTTTACCAACTCCACTCTCACCCATAACTAATACACTCATATCTGTAACAGCAACCTCAACGGCAACCGTAATGGCGTGTATCAATTGAGGATCGTTACCTATAATTCCAAATCTTTGTTTGATTGCTTGAATATCTGCCATTATTTTATTACATTAAATATCTGAAAGGTAAGAGTATATACTCTATTATCTTATCTATATTTGGACGATTCTTCCACGTATTATAATCGAAATCTCTACTATACTGTTCTGTATAAGCATAATGCTTTTTCAATTGCTCAATAATAGTTTTCTCTTTGCCAATCAACGCTATTTCATATTGATAACGAAAACTTCTATAATCAAAATTCGCTGAAGAAATCGAAAAAATCTCATCATCTACCATAAGACTCTTGGCATGTAAGTTAGAAGGAACATAGAATTTGAATTTCACTCCTGCTTCATACAATATACCAGTATAATGTCTACGAATAATATCTACAACCCTAACATCCGAATTATAAGGTACGTGTACAGTTATCTCAACACCTCTTTGTGCTGCATCAATCAACACTCTACGCAAAGCATGTCCTGGTAGAAAATACGGAGTCTCTATGATAACTTTCTTTTTGGCTTCCCTAATTAATTTTTCATACTTCGATTTTATCCTTTGTCGCACACTATCTGGATATTCCTGTATAAAAATCCAATCATCTACGTGATAACTCTTATTACTTGCTACCATCGGAATATCATATTTATTATATGTACGAAAAGAATCTCTAAAACTTCGCCTAAATACCGTAAGTAATTTGTGATCCGTTGTGCGCAAATTCAATTCTCGCCACGATACGCTATAAGCAGTAATGTTTGCCGAACCTATATAAGCAATCTCTGAATCTATTATAAGCAATTTTCTATGATTACGACAATGGTTTTTGGCAAGTAGTCCTTTTGTTAGACGCATTTTGCGATATAATCTAATCTCTACACCTGCATCCAAAAGTATTTGAAAATACGATAAATCCCTACCCGTTCCCCAAGCATCCAAAAGTAGTTTTATCATCACACCTTCTTTTGCTTTTTTGTACAGAGTCAATAAGAATTTATCCCCCATAGCACCTTTGCCAAAACGGAAAGTTTCTAAGAAAATAACACGCTTTGCTCCGTTGATATCATCAAGCATAGCGTCATACAACTTCAAATTGTCATCAAAAATAACATATTTCTCTCCGTTATGTTGTGTCATTAATTCTATGTATTCAATTCTATAGCAACACAATCCATTTGTCCACCAACTGGGGGATTTAGTTTGCTTATTTTTAATTTGATATTATCTATAGAAGGAATCTCCTGTTTTATATTATCTATAATTCTCCTGCCGACTCTTTCCAATAAATGAGAAGGAATACTCATCTGCTCTTTCACAATAGCATAAACTTTGGAATAATCCACTGTATCGTCTATACTATCAGTCTGTTCTGCAATACATGTATTAGTCTCAAACCAAATACTTACCAAAAAATTAGTACCTATTGTTTGCTCTTGTTCAAAACATCCGTGATGAGCATAAAATCTCATATTTTCAATGGAAATAACTGACATATTATATCTTATATTGTTGAAGAAAATTGCTCCAAGAAACGTATATCATTCTCGAAATACTGTCTCAAATCTTTAACATCGTATTTCAGCATAGCAATACGCTCTATTCCCATTCCAAAAGCAAATCCTGAATAAATACTATCATCTATATTAGAAGCCTTTAATACATTTGGATCTACCATTCCACAACCTAATATCTCTAACCAACCTGTATGTTTACAGATATTACAACCTTTACCCCCACATATAGTACAAGATATATCCATCTCTGCACTTGGCTCCGTAAATGGAAAATATGAAGGACGCAAACGTATCTTGGTTTCGCTACCAAACATTTCCTTAACGAAATAAAGCAAAGTCTGTTTCAAATCTGCAAAACTTACCCCTTTATCTATATACAACCCTTCTACTTGATGAAAAATACAATGTGCACGAGCCGATATTGCCTCATTACGAAATACTCTTCCCGGTGCAATTATACGAATTGGCGGTTTTTGTTTCTCCATTTCTCTAACCTGTACAGAAGAAGTATGCGTACGAAGTAAAATATTATTATCATCCTCCCTGTTCTCTACAAAGAATGTATCTTGCATATCTCTCGCAGGATGTTCCTTTGGAAAGTTTAGTGCAGAAAAGACATGCCAATCATCTTCTATCTCTGGTCCTTGTGCTACTGTATAACCCAAATGAGAAAATATATCAATAATCTCTTTTCTAACCGTAGTTAATGGGTGAATACTACCCAAGGAATATATATCTGCCGGTTTGGTTAAGTCTTCTTTAGGACGTAATTCTTCTTGTTTTTGTTCTATTGTGTCTTTTAGAGTTTCTATTTGCGATTGAATCTTATTTTTCAATTCATTAAGCAACATTCCTGCCTCTTTTTTATGCTCATTAGGAACGTCTTTGAATTGAGCAAATAAATCATTCATCAATCCTTTCTTGCCAAGATATTCTATTCTTATCTTTTCTATCTCTTCTTTGGTGGAGGCAGATAAATTTTTGATTTCCTCCAACTTTTCTTTAATTGTATCCTGCAACATATTATGCTTAATAATTAAGAAATTATTCTTTTGTTCTTATTTCTTACTCTTCTACAATTTTTACTGTCATACGTATGTCCTCTAATGGTCTATCATTTCTATCTGTTTTTACTTTTGCAATAGAATCTATCACATCTAATCCCTCTATTACTTGTCCAAAAACAGTATAATCCCCATCTAAAAATGGCACTCCGCCTTCTGTTGTATATGTTTGGCGTTGTAATTCGCTAAAAGTCTTGTTCATACGCATTTCAAAATTATTTAACTCCGCCATTGTGTAGACTTTACCTTGACAAATATAGAATTGACATGCAGAAGAAGCCTTTTGAGGATTCATATCTCTTGCAGCAGCCAACGCACCTTTCTTATGAATAAGATTTGTATTAAATTCTGCCGGTACTCTATACCCTAAATCTCCACTACCTAACATTTGACCCTTCTTTGCAGTCTTACTAGTTGGATCTCCTCCCTGAATCATAAATCCTTGTATTACTCTATGGAATAAAGTAGAGTCTAAAACGCCGTCTTTTATGATTTTGATGAAATTATCACGATGTTGAGGAGTTTGGTTATATAAAATAGCCTTCATATCTCCGTAAGGAGTAGAAATAAGAATTGTAGTTTGTTTCTCTTCTTTCATTGTATTATCCGTATTTTCAATTGCTTGTGAATTTTTATTAGATTTGCATCCAACAAAAATTAAACTTAAAACAGCAAATAATGTTAAAAATTTTTTTGTACTTCTCATTCTTTTTCTTAAATTTGCAAACTGAAATAATCAGTTTTGATTTAACTATATTTGAAAGTGCAATATTACAAAAAATTTCTGTTATGAAGAAGAATATTTTGAAAACTTTTGTAGCAATTTTGCTTTTTGTGTTTATTCTACCTTGCATCTCTTCTTGTGGAGATGATTTAGATGGTTGTGGATTAACTGTTATCGCAGTCGATGGTAATGATAATTCACGTATTGCTAATGCCAAAGTTCATGTTGGTAAAAATAACGGAACAATAACACGAGATGGTTATACAGATAGTCATGGCGAGGTTTATTTTTTCTTCGATAATGAAGCTATATTTGATATAACTGTTAGTTATGGTGAAGCCCCTAATACAATAGAGGGAGAAGCAAGAGTTAGTCTAAAAGAAGGGCAAGTAAAAGTTAAAACTGTCCCACTATATTAACTCCATAATTTAGGTAGGACTTTGCTAATTAGGTAGATATCTCACTTGTTGAGAGGTATATTCTATTTTATTTTTCTATAAATATTTTTCTACAATATCCGTATTGACTATATGATTTTGGGACATATAAGGGAGAAGGTTTTTACATCCTTCACCAAAACAATATAACTTCTGACGGAAATAATATCTGCACTTATTAGAATAAACTCTGTACTCATCCAAATAACTACGGCACTTATTTTCATCAAATGCGATATTATCAAAATAATATTTGATCTTATTCTGACGACTCGTGATAAACAAAAAATAAGACTATAAGCACTATCTAAAACTCTTCAAAATACTTGGTTGCTTATTTATATTATGAATCTTTCTGGTAATCTAATGAATTATTTTCTGCAATAAACTCCGATAAACATAATAAGATTAGAACTTTTGCCCCTTATAACAAAAAGAAAAGGAGAAGAATATCTCATTATTTCAGCATTGTTTATTTGCAGAGGTCTATTATTCAAATCCATCGTAGTATTCATCTCCATACTTTTTAATGTTGATTGTTTGAGAGAGAAATTAAAAACAATATCAAGTCTTTTATTGAAACTAATAACACTATCCGATAACTGATAATTAGGCAATTGCACATTATTAATAGTATCCTGCATATCTATTAAAGGAAACGAAATAGTTAGATTTTTTTCTTTCATTCTATTTAGAATCGTGGAATATTTTTCCTCCGTAAAATCTCGCAAATATTCTTTTATTGTTTGATATTTTGGTAAAATCATCATTAGCATATAATTACCATTGCCAATTTCTATTTCATTTGCTTGTTCGTCATTTGTATTCAATGTGCGTATCCGCGAATTTATCGTCATAAAATCCAATCTCGGTCGTTTGTTATCAATAGTCGTAAAAATATTATCAATATTGTCCGGTATAATATTCTCATACATTAATTCCAAAGCCAAAGACTGCAAAATAGTTATTGCACTATCATTCTCATTAACCACTCTACTTGTTATAGATATAGAAGAATCTATTTGTTTTACTTTATCCAAAAAATCCTTCTGCTCCTCTTTTCTCTGCGTATATGATAAGGTACTTAGATTGTATGTTTTCTGAAAAGCATTTTGCCACAAAGACAAAGAAGTATCTACCATTATATTATTAATCAAATAAATAGGAGCGATAGCAAAATTATTTATAGACGTGTCTTCATATATCTTTTCTATCATAGAGCCAATCAAACTATTACTTGCTTGAAACATTTTGATTTGACCCAATGAAAACATTTCAGCAGGCGTTCCTAACATATTATTTGGTGAAATCGAAACACTATATAGATTGTTTTTGTCCTTATTACAAGATACCAATCCAATTATTAGCAACACAATAGCAAGTGTTTGTAGGATTATTTTCCTAACATATATTTTTATACGATCTTTCATTATCTTTGTCTTTTTAACTTTTGCAAAGATATTAAATATTTGTTTGTTTGAAGATTTTTTATAAAAAATTTGTTATAACTTTGCACAAATTTTGATTTTGATATGGCAACACAACAGTTAGAAACGATAGAACAAGGGTATAATTACGGCAAACGTTATTGCAATAGGAGAGAAACCTCAGTTAAGGATATGAAAAATCGTTTGATAGAGCGAGGACTAACTGAAACAAAAGCAAATAGAATTATCAAAAAGTTGATAGAAGAAGACTATATCAACGAAAAACGCTATGCCATATTATATACACAAAGTAAGATTAGACAAAATCACTGGGGAAAGATAAAAATCAAACGTATGTTAATGTCAAAAGGCATTAAATTGGAGTATATCAACGAAGCATTTGCGACATTCGACCAACAAGAATACTTAAATATTTTGCGAGTCTTGTTTGAAAAGAAATTAGCAACGATAAACATTGACAATACTTACCAAAGAAAATACAGATTGGAGTACTTCTTGTCTTCGCATGGCTTTGAATCTAATTTAATTGAAGATCTCTGCAAAGAATATCTATAATAGGGGTTTTTCTATTAGTGTCCGTCAAAATCTTACAATGTTTCACTCCCCCAAAATGTTCTATTTTTCCTATAAGGTTATTTTCGGTAGTCATATTTTGAGTAAAAATAGAGGAATTCTTCACTCTTGTAATTATTTAATTATGCGGCATTTAGAATAAGTACTAAAATCATCCAAATAGTTATTGATGTTATTCGGATAGTTATTGATGTTATTCGAATAGTTATTGATGTTATTCGAATGGTTATTGATGTTATTCGAATGGTTATTGATGTTATCTGAATAGTTATTGATGTTATCTGAATAGTTATTGATGTTATTAGAATAGTTATTGATGTTATTAGAATAGTTATTGATGTTATTAGAATAGTTATTGA
>CAVGDP010000099.1:0-4921 GCA_963627985.1 uncultured Eubacteriales bacterium | reverse complement strand
GGTGTTGGTTCTTTACAGTTCTAAAAATATAGCAATCGCCATAAAAATAAAAGTATTATGGCAAAGTCACTAGTAGAACTTCTTCCTCAAATAGTATCGGAAGGAAGACAAAGAGCAAATCATTTGCTTGAAAAATTAAATGGCAATACCAGAGTAGGATTGCAAACAAACGAATTAGTATTACCTTACAAGGATCGTTCGGGTCTATTCAAAGGCAATACGCCACAATTACCTACGCTATCTGATTCAAAAGATTCTAATAATTGGCTTAATAGATTAATCTATGGAGAGAACCTTTTGGTTATGCAAGCCTTATTAGCTGGAGATCAGCTGACAGGGTTACCTTCCTTGCGAGGCAAGGTGGATTTGATATATATTGATCCTCCGTTTGATTCAAAAGCTGATTATCGAACAAAGATAAATTTACCAGGTAATGAGATAGAGCAAAGGCCGGCGGTTATAGAACAATTTGCATACGCAGATACTTGGGAGAAAGGTACGGAGTCTTATCTAAGAATGTTATATCCTCGTCTTGTTCTTATGAAAGAGTTACTATCTAACACAGGTAGTATATATATTCATATAGATTGGCATGTAGGTGCATACGTTAAAGTACTTATGGACGATATTTTTGGGAAAGATAATTTTGTTAACGAAATAATATGGTCTTATCGTAGTGGGGGTGCATCAAGAAAAAATTCATTACCACGTAAACACGACAATATTTTTCTTTATTGTAAAAATAATTCCGTTTTTAAAGTCAATAATAAAACGGAGCGACAGTATTTAAACAAACCCTTTATGGGAAGTAAAATGGATCCAGAAGGACGATATTATGTTGATACAATTCTTCGAGATGTATTTGAGGGTGCTCCTAATATTGTAGTGGATAATAGGATTGAGTCGTATAATATGAGGCCTGTACTGAATTTATCTTCAGAGAGAATAGGATATGCTACTCAAAAGCCCGAGGGATTATCAAGAGCATTGATAGAAATTGCAACTAATGAAGGAGATTTAGTTTGTGATTTCTTTGGTGGTAGTGGTACTACGGCAGCAGTAGCAGAGAAACTTGGACGTAAGTGGATAACTTGCGATATAGGCAAACCTGCCTCTTTGATTATGAGAAAGAGATTTATAGATAATGAAGTAAACCCTTTCTTATATCAATCAATAGGCGACTATTCAAAAGAAATATTCCAAAATAATAAATTAGTAAAACGTGTAGGAGACTTGTCGGACATTATTCTACGACTATATGGAGCAGAGCCTTTTACTGCAGAACAAACCAATGAAAGAAATATTGGTTATATAGGTAAAACAACATTAGTTATAGTAGATTCTCCTAACAAATTAACTACGAGTGCTACAATCAAAAAAGCAATAGAAATCAAAGCAAAACTATTGGGCGGAGGCTGGAAGAAAGTAATTATTTTAGGATGGAATTTTGCCTTTGATATATCACAAGTAATAGAAAAATATAAAGATGATAATTTGGAAGTATTAGTAATTCCGCCAGATTTATTAGAGAGTTTATCTAAGAAAGGATTTGATAGACTTGTTAGAGAGAAGACTATCCGTTTCACTTCTCTACAATATTTAACTATTAAACCAATACACGTAGAAGACATTAAAACAGAATATAAAAAAGAGCAACAAAGCATAACTATAGAATTAGATAACTACGTTTTACTATCGCCAGACAATGTACCATTAGACAATGCAAACAAGGAGAAGTTATTAAATATAGTAAGCACTGATCCTTTGGCTTTGATAGAGTATTGGAGTATAGATCCAGATTATGATGGGGTTACATTCCATAGTACTTGGCAGGATTATAGAGAAAATACAGAAAATGATAATGATAAAATGCACTGTGTACACAAAAAAGAATTAATAGTAGATAAGAAAGATTGTAGAAAAGTTTGTGTAAAGGCTGTAGATGTGTTTGGTTTTGAGAGTCAAGTAATAGAAGGAGTGAAAGGAGAATAGTTATGGAAGGCAAGATAGATAAATATAATGTATCGCTTTGGTTGGCAGACGAAATAAGTGAGAAAGTAAATGCTTTATGGAATAGTGGGGAGTTTTTGAATTTGGTAACTCCTACAACGGCTAATTTGATGCGATATTGGTTTGGGGAGAGTTATTGCGAACAAAGAAACATCAATTTTCACGATGGTCAAAAGCAGGCAATAATGAATATAATATATGTGCACGAAGTTCTTAAAGTAGAGAATGTTTGGCAGATATATGAAAAGGTTGATAGAAACTTACTACAATATATTGATAATGATTTGTTGAGCAACCAAAAGTATCAATTGCCGAAATATGCAGTTAAGATGGCAACAGGCACAGGTAAGACTTGGGTAATGTTGGCTTTGATGATTTGGCAGATACTTAACAGAAGAGAAGTAGAAGAAGGGAATGATAGATATACTAATCGGTTTTTGATTATTACCCCTGGGCTAATTGTTTATGATCGTTTGAAAGATACTTTCTGTGGCAAGGTAAATCAAGAGAAAGGCACACGACAAATAGATACAAATGATTTCTATGTGAATCGAGACTTGTTTATACCTGAGCAATATAGAGAATATATCTTTTCTTTTGTGGCCAATAGTGTAGTTACTAAAGAAGAAGGTTTTGGTCAGAAGGTAACAGGTGAGGGTATGATAGCCTTAACTAATTGGCATTTGTTTGAGAATAATGAAAGAGAATTAAGTGAATACGAGCAACTTGTTAAAGACATTCTTCCAATCAGACCTGGCACGACCAAGGGTAATGCGTTAGAGATTTTGGATGGACAAAATTTCAGAGGTAGCGAAATAGAGTATTTGAGTGGGTTAGAAGATTTGATGGTTATCAATGATGAAGCCCATCATATACATACCACTTCTCGCAATGGAGAAGTAGGAGAAGTGGATTGGCAACGCACACTTAATACTTTACAGACTAAAGTAAAGCGAATGATTCAATTGGATTTCTCGGCTACTCCATATTATATGGGAAGAGGAAAAAATGCTGGTAAATTCTACTTTCCTCATATAGTTATAGATTATGATTTGCTTACGGCTATAAAGCAAGGTTGCGTGAAAACTTTAATATTAGACAAAAGACAAGAATTAACTAATATAGAGGATTTAGATTTTAAGGCAAAGAGAGATGAGAATAATAAACCAGAAGGGTTAAGTGATGGTCAAAAGATAATGATACGTGCAGGTCTTACTAAATTAAGAAAATTAGAGAAAGATTTTGAGCGATTTGGCAAACGACCAAAGATGCTAATTGTTTGTGAAGACACGAAAGTATCACCATTTGTAGAAGATTTCTTGCGAATAGAAGGATTATCTGAGGAAGATATACTTGCAATCAATAGTAACCGTCAGCAAGAAATATCCGAAACTGAATGGAATAATCTAAAGACAAAGCTATTTGATATAGATAATAGGGAACAACCAAAGGTAATAATTTCGGTTTTAATGCTTCGGGAGGGTTTTGATGTAAGTAATATTTGTGTTATTGTTCCATTGAGAAGTACAGAAAGCAATATATTATTAGAGCAAACTATTGGTCGTGGTCTTAGATTAATGTGGAGAGGAGCAGAGTATAGTGAGGTAAAGAAAGAAAACTTAAAGAGACTAATCACAGATAAGACTGAACCCGAAAGTTATTTGGATATGTTGTTTATTGTGGAGCACCCTAAATTTAGAGAGTTTTATGATGAGTTAATAAATGGCGGAGGCGGTAGATTCCAAGAAGTAGACATTACGGGTAATAGTGTTGGAGATTTGATAAATATAGGATTAAAAGAAGATTATTATAAATATGATTTCTTTTGGCCTATTATTATACAGGAAGAAGAAAATACGCTCGCACCAAAAGATATAGATATAAATCAAATGAATCCTTTTGAGACGTTTACATTAGGACAGCTTAGAAAAATGTTAGCAACGGAGGGCATATCGTTTATTTCGCATGGTGTAGTAGGAAAGACGAACTTTGGACAGTATTCTGTAAAAGCTAATGCTAACTTATTTAATGCGAATAGTTATAATATGTTCTTGGGAAGACTTTTAGATACTATAACTAATAGAAGCGAAAAAGCAAGTAAAAATAAAACCTTTCCAAATATTCAAATCAATCAGGCGAGTATAATGAGCTCTATTGATAACTATATACGACATAGATTATTCAAACAAGAGTTCGATCCTATGCACAATAATGATTGGAAAATACTTCTATCAAAAAATGCGTTGGTTATCTCACATATTATAACACAAGTAGCAAAGCAAATATATGATATACAACAGAATGATATAGTTAGTAGTGATGCTATTGTTGAGAAAATATATTTCTCCACAGTTAAGAATATTAGGAAACAAGAGAGATTTTCTTTGGATTTGCAAAAAACTATATACGAAAAAACTGCTTATCCGTCACATAGTGGGGGATTAGAAAGAGATTTCTTAGAATTTTTGGATGATGATGCAATTGTTGAGAGTTTTTTGAAAATAGATGAAGCAAAACATTCTTTTGCTAAGATATATTACATAAATAAATATGGGCTATTGGCAAGTTATCATCCTGATTTCTTGGTTAGGGTAAAAGGCTATGTTTGTTTGGTAGAGACAAAAGCAAGTAATAGAGTGGACGATGATAATGTTAAGAGAAAGCAAATGGCAACATTGGAGTGGATAGAAAAGATAAACAAACTAAAACCAGAAGATAGAATGAATAGAGAGTGGAAATACATTCTTTTACCAGATACATTCTTCTATCAACTTCGAAAAGGTAGTGCTACTTTTATGAATATAATTGAACAATGTAGTCATTCTTTTAACCTCTTAAATAATTCTTTATTCTAAACTATTATTGTCCGATAAAAATCTAAAAACTATATTTTAGAAGTATAATTGATTGA
>CAVGDP010000098.1:0-5451 GCA_963627985.1 uncultured Eubacteriales bacterium | reverse complement strand
CTTCAATACTTATCAAAATAATATCAATACTTATTAAAATAACTTTTGAAGTTATCAAAATGAAATCACATTTTATGAGAATAAATAGACTAAAACACGATAAAAGTGTACAAAATAAGTATAAGTTAATTCGTGTAGTATTTTTCTGATACTATACTACCATTGTTATAAATAAAAGTTTTGATATAAATACCTTTCTGTCTTGGGAGAGAGTTTAGTTTTTGTCCATTTATGGAAAACCAAATAATTTTAACGACCTCGTTATTTTGATTAATAATATTATTTATTCCACTCTCTTGTCCTTTGATATGTTTGAATAGCCAATCAAGACGTTCGGTGGTATAACTATGTTTGCACACATCTTCATGCGTCCATCCATCTTCTATATCAAACTTATATTCGGCGTTGTATTTATCCATTTCTGCAAGGAAAGTCTCTACGTTGCTTATTTTCATAATTTTGTCAGCTGTACCCATTACTATAATTGTTGGCGTTTGGGACACAGCTTCAGCGTCTAATCCTGTAGGATTTCCTGCAACAGGCATAGCAGCAGCAAACAAATTAGGATGATTTGACAACATGTTCCAAGTGCCTGTACCTCCCATAGAACCACCTAAAATATAGATTTTATTGTCGTCTACTTCCCCTTGTTTAATGTATGTTTTGATTAAATTGACTATAATGTTTTGAGTTGTTCCTATCCAAGATTTGTCTTGCGGACACTGTGGAACAAGCATTATGGCTTTGTGGTTATTTTCTAAAAGCCATGTACTAATTGCATTTATACCAGGCTCTTGCATTTGAGTTTCGTTGTCCTCTCCTTTACTAGTACCTCCATGTAAGTAAATAACAAGTGAGGCTTTATCATCATTCCCTGAAATTATTGCTTTACGATAGGGTAAAGTTGTATTTGAATAAGTAAAAACCTCTTTAGAAAACTCGATTTCTTGTGCGGATAATTCATTTAGAATTAGAAAATTTAATATGGCGAAGAATAGGAAAAATCTGTTTTTCATTGTATATAATATTTATTGATGAGATCTACTTGTCTTTATCGGATAAGGTAATTTATTATTTTGTATTCTTGTTTATTTTGTTTGTAATTTGAGTATAAGGATGAGCAATAGAAGATTCTAAAAGTGTGAATATGAATCTTTTGTAGTATAATGAGTATTTGTATTTAATTCTAAATTTTGATATTATCATAATCATATTACTTTTAACTATTAACGTACATTTCTCAATTTTATTTTTTTGTTGCGGTATAATTATGATACAAATGTACGATAAAGATAGGAAAATAAGTTAGAACAAACAATGAAAGAATAGGGTTAATGGACAAAATTAATGGTAAAATCGTTGTAATAATCTAATAAACATGATAGTTACAACGTTCTAAACTTATGACAAAAAATGACCAATAGGTTTGAAATTATACGCTTACTTAATCGAAATATGTCTTTGGTATAAAAATAATAACTATCAAAGAGTTATCGTTATATATTCTTTAACTCTCTCCATCAATTATAGTTAAATAAATAGGGAAGAAAGAAAAATAAAGACGCTCTATACAATAAGTATAAATCGTCTCTATTCTATTGTAATATTATGCTTTGGTATCTTTTGAGATAGATTCCCTCATATCTGTGTCGGCTTGGATATTTTTCATTTTGTAATAATCCATTATACCCAAATTGCCTTTGCGGAAAGCTTCTGCCATAGCAAGAGGTACTTCTGCCTCTGCTTCAATTACTTTGGCTCTCATCTCTTGTGCTTTGGCTTTCATCTCTTGTTCTGCTGCAACCGCCATGGAACGTCTCTCTTCGGCTTTTGCTTGTGCTATATTTTTATCTGCATTTGCCTGATCCATTTGTAGCTCTGCTCCGATATTCTTTCCTACATCTATATCGGCGATATCAATAGACAAAATCTCGAATGCTGTACCCGTATCCAAACCTTTGGCTAACACTACTTTGGAAATAGAATCAGGATTTTCCAAAACGAAAGCGTGAGATTCGGCACTACCTATTGAGGTTACAATACCTTCACCTACACGAGCCAAAACTGTTTCTTCGCCAGCACCTCCAACTAATTGTTTGATATTTGCTCTAACAGTTACTCTCGCTTTTACAATTAATTGAATACCATTACGAGCCACTGCCGCAACATTAGGAGTATTGATAACTTTTGGATTAACAGACATTTGAACTGCTTCAAACACATCTCTACCTGCAAGATCTATTGCCGTAGCAGCTTTGAAATCCAAAGGAATATTTGCTTTGTCTGCACTAATCAAAGCATTAACAACTCTTTGAACGTGTCCGCCTGCCAAATAATGAGCCTCCAACAAATCGCTACTAAGATTCAATCCCGCTTTTTTGGAATTAATCATCGCCGTAACAATAATTGATGGGGGAACTTTTCTCCAACGCATAAACATTAGTTGAAATAAAGATATCTTTACTCCATTTAGAACACACTGAAACCAAAGATTTACAGGTACTAAGTAAAGAAAAACGGATAGAAAGACTATACATAGCACTACTATCACAAGAATCATTGTCATACTCATAATAAAAATCGTTTTTTATATTTATTAACTTAATTTCAATTATATATTACTCTGTTTGTAAAGGTTTTACTCTTATTTTGTTGCCTTCTACTTGTTCAACTTCTATATCTGTATTAGGATCAACAAAAGATGTAGAGGTATAAACTTCCATTCTCTCGCCATTGATTAAAGCCGTCCCGGCGGGTGCTAAACGTGTTATGGTTTTACCTTTATCTCCCACATTAACAGTGGTTTCTATTTCGTTAACTTTGGAAGATATCTCGGTCTTTTGTGCAAATCGTTTCCAAGTTTTTGTTTTCAAACTCCAAACGAATAAACCAATACAGAACAATGCAGCAAAGGTAGTAATCAATCCACCCCAGAGAGAACCATATTCAGTAAAAACTTCTACAATTCCCCAAACGGTAAGAATTATACCTGCAATGCCGGAGATAGTAGTACCTGGTATTGCGACTAATTCCAATACGATCAGAATAATACCAATCACCAATAGGATAATTATAAATATCAAATCCATAGAATGTTAATTTTATTTTTTATAATTTAATTATGTCTTCAAAACAACTATTTATATTCTTTTAACAAGATTTATCTTATCTCGTTTTTCAAATGTTTTTCATCCAAACTCACACTCATTTGGAATAATTCATCGTATGTGCCATGTTTTACTACACAAAGTCCTTTGTAATGAATAATATTTGTGCATGTTATTGCCTGTTGTTGAGATAATTTGCAAATCTTCGTTAAGCAATCTATTACATACTCAAAAGTATGTATATTATCATTATACACAATTAACTCATTGCCTCCTTCTGCAATCTTATCTAAACAAATAATGCCCTCACCTTCAGTTCTTTTTCCCATAATACTTGACTTTATACGATAATGTTAAAGCAATTTATATATTTCATTAGTGTGAATACTCTACATTTTCTTCGGAACATCAATACCAAGCAAATTCATAGACGTTTTGATAACCACACTTGTGAAATAAGCCAAACAAACTCTCATTTGCTTAATCTGTTTATTCTCTTCCTTTAAGATACTGCAATCTTGATAAAAAGTATTGAACGATTTAGCCAAATTATATACAAAATTAGCAATCAAAGAAGGAGAATAATTTTTTCCTGCTTCTTTAATAACGTTACCAAAGGAGGAAATATTTTTTATAACTTCCTTTTCTTTGTCATTTATTGTGATATTATTGTCAATTATAGTGTTATGAATATCTATATTTTCCTCTTTGGCCTTGCTAACTATGGAACAAATACGAGCGTAAGTGTATTGAATAAATGGACCAGTATTACCATTGAAATCAATACTCTCTTTAGGATTGAAAAGTATAGTTTTGGTAGGATCTACTTTCAAAATAAAATATTTTAAAGCACCAAGAGACAAAGTATTATATAATTTATTGAGTTCTTCTTCGGAGATATTTTGATTTTTACCGTGTTGCTCATTCAATTCTTTGGCTTGAACAAACATATCTTGCATTAAATCATCGGCATCAACTACCGTACCCTCACGAGATTTCATCTTACCGTCAGGTAATTCCACCATACCGTAAGAAAGATGATAAATATTTTCTGCCCATGCGAATCCTAATTTCTCTAATACTTTTTTGAGTACTTGAAAATGGTATATTTGTTCATTACCAACCACATAAATCAATTTCTGTGAGGAAAAATCCTTGTGTCTTAACAAAGCCGTACCTAAATCTTGCGTCATATAAACACTAGTACCATCTTTTCTCAAAAGAAGTTTCTCATCCAAGCCTTCATTTGTAAGATCTATCCACACACTACCGTCTTCTTTTTTGAAGAAAACACCTTTCTTTAGACCTTCTTCTACTAAGGATTTACCAAGTGTATAAGTCTGTGATTCGTAATATATTTTATCAAAACTAATACCTAATCTTTTGTATGTTTGATCAAATCCTTCATAAACCCAACTATTCATTGTTTGCCATAAGTCCCTAACTTCTTTGTCTCCTTGTTCCCATTTGACCAACATTTGTTGAGCTTGTTTCATTATAGGGGCTTCTTGTTTGGCAGTTGTCTCATCTACACCGCTTTGTATCAAATCGGATACTTCTTTTTTGTATTCTTTATCGAATAAAACATAATATTTGCCGACCAAGTGATCCCCTTTTTCGTGTGAAGATTGAGGAGTTTCGTTTTTTCCAAACTTTTGCCACGCTATCATGCTCTTACAAATATGTATTCCTCTATCATTGACCAGATTAACCATTCTAACATCCTCACCATTAGCTTTCAAAATCTGCGAAACTGACCATCCCAAAAGATTATTTCTAATATGACCTAAATGTAAGGGTTTGTTTGTGTTAGGTGATGAGTATTCAATTACAATTGGAGGATTTTGCTTTTTTTCTTGTATGCCAAAATTCTCATTAGATTTGTTATCATTAAGAAATTTAATCCAATAGGCATCTGAAATAGAGAAGTTTAGAAATCCTTTTATAACATTATAAGAAGCAACCCAATTAAGATTTTCTTTTACAAACGAACCAATTTCGTTAGCAATATCTTCTGGACGTTTTTTTGCTTGCTTGGTAAAAGGAAATACCACCAAAGTTATATCTCCACTGAATTCTTTTTTAGTAGGTTGTAATTCAATAGATTGACATTCTATATCAATATCATAAAGACTTTTTAGACTCTGACTTATAGTGCTTTTCAATAGTTGGTTTATCATAACAATTATCTATTTTTTGCAAAATTATTACATTTTTCTCATATTTTTGTATAAAAATCCGAAGATTATTAATTATTTTGGTAGAAAAAATTAATTTTTTTTGATTTTTCTTGAATTTTGATAGAATTTTAAGAAAAAAAGTGTGTTAATATTCAAAATTAAAC
>CAVGDP010000097.1:0-9745 GCA_963627985.1 uncultured Eubacteriales bacterium | reverse complement strand
ATAAATCAAAGGGCTGAAATCTGTAAAGAAATCAGCCCAAATTTTTATTTTATCTATAAACTTTTACCGGACACTAATAATATATTATAAAAATTATGGTCAAGTTATTAAGTATAAATTTTGTCAGCGTAAAAATTAGTCGTAACTTTGCAAAACTTTTTTGGAAACAAAGAAGTACTTTTCTAAAAGTCAAAAAAAATAAGAATATAAAAAATTTAAGTAATTAATTAACACAAGATTTTGTATGCAAACAAATTCAAAATTGAAAAATTGGTTATCACAATTAAATGATTCCAAAGAGAGATTTGGTTCTAAGGAATTTTTTCTTGCTTATGGCAAGATAATACTTGGTTGTATGATTTTCGCTTTGGCGGACTTGTTCTTTGTTGTACCTTATCATTTGGCACCTGGTGGAGTATATGGATTAATGAGTGTATTTCATAATCTTTGGGGTGTTCCTATGTCCTTGGTTATATATATGGACGTTGCGTTACTAATAATAGGTATGGTATTCTTGGGACCAAGGTTTGGTATAAAGACAATATTATCTATCTTTTTGATATGGTTTGTTACTTGGATAACAGAATATTTCTTTATTCGCCATATAGGTTATCGTCCGTTGATATATTCGGGGGATTTTATCTCTGCAATGGATTATAATAACTTACCAGATCAACTAAAAGAATTGTATTTACCTATCGCACAATACAAAGATTTAGCACCAATAGAGCAATATTTCCGTCCTTGGAATATACTTAACGTATTAATTGGTGGTTTGGCTTACGGAGTTGGTATTGCTATTATATTTAGTGCAGGTGCTACTTCGGGAGGTAGTGATATTATTGCTATGATAATTAATAAATATTCCCACTTCTCTTTGGGAGTTTTGGTTATTATTATAGATTCTACCATAGCATTATCTTCTTTGGCTTTGGGTAAAGGAATAGATTTGCCGATATTCTCTATTATTCTTGTATATATAGAAGGTAAGGTAATAGATATAATAGTTCCTCCAAAGAAGAAACAAGACGAAACTAAACAAATAGATAATCAAGTGAAAGAAGCTTGATATTAGTGCTTTATTCCATTTGGTAGCGAGAGAAAAAATAAGAATTGGAAAGATTTAATGGATTCTTTTTCATAAAAGATTGAAAGTTATCCCATTTTTGTTTGTTTTCTCTCGCCCAAGTAGCACTCTCGGACTTGTGTCCATACGCAAAAAGCCAATAATTATATGCTTGCCAATGACCATTATCTATTATTGTTTGCCAATAATCAAATAATGGGTTCATAAAATCGCTTGCCCGGGATTTCAATAGTAGAAGAAATTTCATACGAATATTAATCAAAGAAGCAATATCAATAATACGCACCCCTTTTGCAGAGGTTGACATAAGGTTATTAAATGTTGAGCCAAAGAGATTATGTCGCTCGAAACTATCACTATATACTATTATATCATTTTCAAAATCCGCCGTAGCACGACCTCCATTTAGAGTAAAGGAATTGTAATAAGTATTAAACAATACTTTAGATATTTCTTTTTGTAGTGAATCATTTTGAGAGATAAGCATAAACAACTCTCCATACATAACTCCCCAAACAGTTTCAGTAGAAAGTAAATAGATTTTAGTTGCACCATAGTAATTTTCTTCATATATAGGAGATATTTCTATACCTTTCTCAAACCAATATAGTGCTTGTGGGTAAGCACCTTCTATCATTTTCTTGTTACCTTTATCAAAACATTGCTCCTCTTTACTTAATACTCTAATGGAGTCAAATGTTTGAGCATTAATATTTGTGCAAATCAAACAGATTGTTGCAAATAATATCTTTTTCATAAATTATGCGTTTTTTATTTGTGCAAAGTTAATAAAAATCTATAACCTATAAATCGTCTTGTGAGATTTTATTTGTATTTTTGCACTATAAAAAAGAGATTTTATTATGATGACATGTCAGGATGCCACTTTGGATAGATTAGTATTACATAGAATTGGCAACAAAGCAAATAACGAGAGTTTGCATTTAAGCAAAGCACCTTACGTATTAGATAATGATATATCGGGAGTATTATTGAAATATTTCACAACACCTTTCAAGAGTACACAATATTATGTTTTCTCTATGGAAGGTAGTTCTACCAAAAACACAGTATATAATCAAGTTAGTCTTATCTTTGAAGATCCGAAAGAGAATTTATATTCTGCAAGTTGTGAGATTGCTCGACACTTGTTTGACGTTAGTTTGCATCCGAATATCAAAGCAGGAGAATTGTATGTTACACATTTGGAGAATTGTTATTTAGATGGCGAGATTTTGGACGCAGTTGGTATCTTCAAAAGTGAGACAAGACAAACTTATTTGAAAATATACCCCAAAGGAGAAGACTTCTCAATAGAATCTGATGACGGAATAGATATTAATAAATTAGATAAAGGTTGCATAATCTTTAATAAAGAGAAAGAGGATGGTTATGTGGTCGCTATCGTAGATACTATCTCTCGCGGAAATGAAGCAGTCTATTGGGTGGATGAATTTTTGAATCTTGCACAAAGACAAGACTCCTATTTCAAAACAGATAATATGCTTAATGTTTGCAAAGATTTTGTTACGGAGTATTTACCTCAAGAGTATGAAATGACACGTTTGGATCAGGTAGACTTCTTAAATCGTAACCAAGAGTTCTTTAAGGACAATAAAAACTTCGATACCGATTCTTATTCCGAAAAAGTATTTGGAGATGACTCCTATAAAGACGATTTTATTAGATTCAAACAACAGTACGAAAGAGAAAATGATATACAATTGCAAGATAATTTCATTATGAACGATGAAGCCTTGAAGCGTGCATCAAGATATTTGCGTAGCGTTATTAAATTAGACAAAAATTTCACAATCTATATTCACGGCAAAAGAGATAGGGTGGAAATCGGTGAAGATGAACAAAGACAAATGAAATACTACAAATTTTATTTTGATAAAGAATCGTAGGATTTCATTAGATAAATTAAATAAATTTGATTTTTTCTCGTTGTATAACTAAAAAATAAATCTGTTTTTTTTGTATGAAAAAGATAAAAACTATTGGTGTTCTAACCTCTGGAGGAGACGCTCCGGGAATGAATGCTGCCATACGTGCGGTTACTCGTTCTGGTATAGCAAAAGGTTTCAAAGTCAAAGGTATATATAGAGGCTATGAAGGATTAATAAATGATGAGGTAAAGGTCTTTACTACCGAGGACGTTAGTGGTATAATTGATTCAGGCGGTACAATATTGCGAACAGCAAGAAGTGAGAAATTTCAGACAGAAGAAGGAATGCAAGAGGCATACAAAACTCTCCAAAAGGAGAAAATAGATGCCTTGGTTGTTATTGGTGGTAACGGCTCTTTGACGGGAGCTATGAAATTCGCACAAAAATATGATATAGAATGTATTGGACTTCCTGGCACAATAGATAACGACCTCTATGGAACAGATGCTACTATTGGTTATGATACAACATTGAATACCATAGTAGAATGCGTCGATAGAATAAGAGATACTGCTACTTCGCACGAGAGAATATTCTTCGTTGAGGTAATGGGTAGAGATGCGGGCTTTTTGGCACAATATTCTGCTATCGCTTCAGGTGCCGAGGCTGCTATTATACCAGAAGATCGTACAGATATAGATCAATTGGAGCAGTTTCTTGGTCGTGGTATTAGAAAATCCAAAAAGAGTTGTATAGTAATTGTGTCCGAGAGTCCTACAAGAGGTGCTATGTATTACGCTAATAGAGTTAGGAAGGAGTTCCCTGAATACGATGTTAGGGTTACTATCTTGGGGCATATACAACGTGGAGGCAGACCTTCGGCAAGGGATAGAATTTTAGCAAGTATAACAGGTCACGCAGCAATAGAAGCAATTTGTTTGGGACAAAGAAACATTATGGTCGGCGTTAGAGATAACGAGGTAGTATATGTGCCATTTGCCGAGGCAATTCGTTCAGATAAGCCATTGGATAAGAAACTTGTAAAGATACTTGATGATTTAAGTATCTAAATCCCTAAAGTCTTTTTATTAGAATTAATAAAAAAGATACGGAGGATTAGTACCAGTAAAAGAATTTAATACTATTTACAATTTAAGACCAAATCCCATCACTTGAGGTTTGGTCTTATTTTCGTTATTAGGAGATATTTTTAAGTGTGGTGGCGAGACTACTAACTATTGACAAAGGTCTAAGGGAGAGAGTAAAACATTTTTTTTGATTTTTGAAAAATCATTATTCCCCTTAAAGTATATATCCGAATTAGGATATATTTTTTGTAGTTCTTTATAAATACTCAAAGCATTTACTTTATTTATATTCTTTAAATCCCCAATAAAAAGTAATTTTTTATGTGCGGTCTCTTTGGTAAAACAAGTTTTACATAGAAATTCATTGAATACTATAATGCAATCATAATTATTTAGGGAGATTTCTGTTTCTTTTAGTTTCCTATCTCGCAGAGACAATTTCAGAGAATTAAAATTTAGTAGAGGAGAATAATATAAATGCAAGTTATATACTATATTTTCTTCCAAAGAATCTAATACGGTTGAGTAATTGAAAAACATTCCATCCTTATATAGAGGTGCAATTCTGCCATTGCTTAATGATGTATAGATGGATTGTTTGCCATATTTAGGATAAGTTAATAGTATTGATTTTTCTTTTGTTAAAGTATTAATCTTTATAATATTGCAACTATCCTCATTTGCTCTCCAAGTGCTAACCAATATGATTGAGTCGTTTATAGTAGTTAGTTTTGTGTTTAGATAATATTGTAGTATACCAATTGTTTCCAATAGATATATAATATCTTTTGGTCTATTAGGGTCTATTATAGATTGATTAATCGTTACATTAGTATCTAATGCTTTCTGTGTTATTTGGTAGTCTGTGTTAAAGGAAAAATCAATACTATCTTTTAGTTTTAGATTGTAATCTAAGAGATATACTTTGGGGTCTATTAAATTTAGGAAATATATAGTATTATCGTAGAATGCAAATGAATTGAATAAATCGTAATATTGCAATAAGATAGAATTACCTACATAGAGATGTTCTTCTTTTGTTATTTTACGAACGTTCAAATCATAAACAGCAAGAGAATAGTATTTATCTGCTTCAAAACGTTGATTTGCAATAAAGAGTTTGCCATTATCATATCCTATAATTTGTGGAAAACGTGAATTATTAGTATCGTTCTCAAATAAATCAAATATTTTACTAAAAACGAAATGTTGTTTTTCTCTCTTATACATAGCAATATTTTTACCAAAAGAAACAAACAAAGTGTCTTTTATATAATATATTCCATCTGCACGTATGGAAGGATAATATAGTATAGTATCGGTATTAGATATATGTTGAATAGGAATGTTCTTGATAGTATCTCCATATATATTATTATCTGTTATAGTATATATAACAAAAGATTCGTTAGGGTTTAAGTTTTCTTTCAGCAAAAGACGTTCATTTGTTGAGGTATTTACTTTTGCAATGGAGAAATTATCTATTTCAGAAACAAACAAATCAATGTTACCAATTTGTTTTTGAGCAAAACTATTGTAACTTATCAAAAAGAGGGTGTATACGAATATGTATGCACCTTTTAATGTTAATGTTTTCATGGTCTAATCGGATAAGGAATGCCTATCATTTCCATTTCGTATGTGTAGTCATTGTGAATAACTCCGTTGCTCCATTGATACAGCATTCCATTATGAACCATATTACCATTAGGATAACCTTCGGCAATTCTTCCTTTTATAATATCTATAGCTGTTAGATGATGACTGTTTGTACTTACTCCAGTAACAATAGTTGACAAAACAGTAACTGTTGCAGGACAGGTTTTATCCCCTGGTTCGCTACAATAGACTCTAAGAGATCTTTCTTGGGTATTTATTCTAACCGTGACGTCATTATATGTAACAGTACCATCCTCATTTACTCTTCCATTCTTCATGGAGATTACAATTATATCATATTCTGTAGGAGTACTATCTGCAAATGCATTCAAAAAAAATATAGAACAAACTACGAATGCCATTATTTTAATTAAAACTTTCATCTTTTTTATGTGTTTTAAAGTTCTTTTCGCTATTATTTTTGTTATTACAATAATGCGAATGGATATTGTAACAACTCTTATTCTCCATCTTACTTTTTATATAAACGAATAGAACAAGACTTTGACTCGTATATATAGCGAGATTAGGAGTCTTTAAATAAGCATAAAAGTAGTAATACTTATTTTTTTAGCGACTCCAATTGGCTATGAATTTATTTTTCCCTATATAGTGTATATACTCGGAGGCATATACGAAATTATATTTAGGGAGTAAAAGATGCTTATGTAATTTTATGGAAGAAGTATTTCTTTCGGAAAGGAAAGAATCAAAACATAACTTATATACGATTAGCAAGTCTAAAAGTATAATATTCAGCAGATTGATAACTCTATTATAGAACTTATCTATCATTTGCATGAGTTTTTATGTTTGATTTTGCAAAATTATAAATAAATTATAGAAAAAAACAAAATAAATTGAAAAAATTAAGAAATTTATTTTTTTATAGAGTAAAGTAGTTTTTCTTATCATTAAACTAACACTATTTATTAATAGTGTTTAAGTAAGATTAATAGATAATTTTTTCTAAAAAAGTTCCTTAAAGGACTATTGCCATTAAGGAACTTCTTGAAAGTTTGTTAGCATTGCTGGAATTCTGATTTGCTAACGCCACATACAGGACAAACCCAATCATCTGGTATTTGCTCAAATGGTGTTCCTGGTGCAATACCTCCATCAGGATCTCCTACTGCTGGGTTATAAATATAACCACATACTGTACATTCGTAACTGTTCATATCATTTGTTTGTTATTATATACTGCTCCTGCGTAAAGCAATACGGTTATTAATTGTTTATCTATTTTTATATAAGCAACTCCTATTACGCAGTATAGTTGTAACTCAATTTTTGTATTATTCCACAATTTTATGGTGCAAAATTACATATTTTTTTTATTTTTGCAAAAAAATAATTCGTATGCAGTATGGTTTTGTATTTCTTGCCGTTGTGCCGGTTAGAAAAGAATGTAGAAGTAGTGCAGAACAGACAACACAATTACTTTTTGGTGATGTTGTTAGAGTACTTGACAAGTATATAGGAGAGAATAATATAACAGACTCTTGGCTAAAAATAGAGAATATATCGGATAACTATCAAGGATGGATAGATAATCGTTGTATAATATTGTTCAATCTGGATATTTTACCTTCATACAGATTTATAGTTTCTTCTACCTTTGCAAAAATAAGAATGAAAAGCAAAACTAATTCTCAAATAGAGCAGACAATAAATATACCTATGGCGTCCAAGTTATTTGATAAAGTATTTACATTAAATGAATGGGAATTTACTATTGTAGATGGTAGCGTGATACCTATCAATAAATGCTCTCCTTTACTAATTGATGCCATTGCTACACTTTATCTTGCAACACCTTATCAATGGGGAGGCAAGAGTATTTTAGGTGTGGATTGTAGTGGTTTTACGCAGAATGTATTTGCTTTTGCCGGCGTATCTTTGCCGAGAGATGCTTCACAGCAATCACTTCATGGTAAAGAAAATACTTACAAGAATATCCGAAAGAATGATCTTGTCTTTTTTGATAATAAAGAAAGGAAAATAACTCACGTAGGTATCTATTTAGGAGCAAACAATGTTATTCATTGTAGCGGTCGTGTTCGTATAGATAGATTAGACGAAGAAGGAATATATATAGAGACTAATTCCGTGAAAGAATATTCTCATCATCTTTGTCTAATTAAATCTATTATATAACAAGGTCCTCTTTTCTTATGTAATTTCTTTTGTACCATATGTAATCTTTATTTGATTATAGGAGTAGTTATTGTTCTTTTGTAGCATCTTACTCCGTAGATAAATACAACTACAAAACAGATTAGTGGTACAACAAAAGAGATATTAACTGCCGGCATAGAGAATATAGTGTGTTTGTCTATAATCATTGCTTGCAAAGCAGGGAGAAGACTTCCGCCTAAGATAGCCATAATTAATCCTGCCGAGCCTACTTCTGTGTCTTGTCCAACATTACCTAATGCCAAACCATATATAGTAGGGAACATTAAGGACATACAAGCCGAGACGCCAACTAAACTATAAACGCCTATTCTACCATTTGCAAAAATAGTTATTAGTAACAATAAGAAACCACCTACTGCAAAAATACTCAATAGTTTTGATGGCTTAAAATATTTCATTAAATATGTTCCAATAAAGCGAGATAAACAGAATAGGACCATTGCTACTATGTTTAGTTTTTGCGAGAATATTTCGGCTACTTGCTCACTCATACCTTCGTTCATAAATATTCTTGTACCATATTGTATGATAAAAGTCCAACAAGTAATCTGTGCTCCAACGTAGAAGAATTGTGTTATAACGCCTTCTCTATATATCTTATTATTTAATAATCTTTTGAGAGTAGCTCCTAAATTAGTAGATACATTATCTTGTTTCTTTTCTATCTTTGGTATTTTGATAAAAGCCATAACAATAAAGACGATTATCAATACTATTCCTATTGCAACGTATGGTTTGATAAGGACAGCAAGGTCGGATTGTTTAACGACCTCAAATTGAATATCGTTTAATTTTGCCCTTTCCGTAGAAGAGAGAGGGTTCATCTTTGCTTGTATAAAATTCATTGCCACAAACATACCCGTCAATGAACCAATAGGATTGAAAGCTTGAGCCAAGTTTAGTCGTCTTGTGGCAGTCTGCCTCTCTCCCATAGAGAGAATAAAAGGATTAGCACTTGTCTCCAAGAAAGATAACCCGCAGGTTAGTATAAAGTAGGCAATTAAGAAAGGATAATAATTACCCGTTAGTGATGCTGGTATAAACATTAAAGCACCGAAGGCATACAATCCTAATCCTAGCAGAATACCACTTTTATAAGCGAATTTTTTGATAAACATCGCCGCAGGGAAAGCCATAGCAAAATAACCACCATAAAACGCTACTTGCACCAAAGCTCCATCTGTTACACTCATTCTAAATATTTTGGAAAAAGATTTAACCATCGGATTGGTAATATCATTTGCAAAACCCCAAAGAGCAAAACAAAGAGTTACCACGATAAACGGCAATAAATAGTTTTTACCATCTTTAACCTTGAAAAGACTTGTATTATTATTCATAACTATAATTCTATTTTTTTGTAGGGCAAAGTTACTAATATTTTTTATAAAATCTTTTGATAAAGAAAAATTTGTTGATTACCTTTTCGCTAAAATATTTTAAGATAATTATTTATCTATTTATCATTAGTCTACAATTTTCCACCTTATATTTGCTTTTAGTTTTCTTCTTACTCATAAATTCAACGAAAAGACAATACTTTTTCCTTTTATCAAATAACATTTAAATACTCACCCGAGTGCAATCTGTTAGGACTGTCTTTCTTGTGAAACATAATCTTTGAAAATGGGTAATAGGGAAAATAGAACATCTTAAAGCAATAGAGATTCTAATAGTATCGCATTTTATCAAAATAACATCAATAACTATTTTAATAACTTCAATAACTATTTTAATAACTTCAATAACTATTTTAATAACTTCAATAACTATTCAAATAAAATCAATAACTATTCGAATAAAATCAATAACTATTC
>CAVGDP010000096.1:0-6778 GCA_963627985.1 uncultured Eubacteriales bacterium | reverse complement strand
GTTATTAGAATAAGTATTAAAGTTATTAGAATAAGTATTAAAGTTATTAGAATAGGTATTAAAGTTATTAGAATAAGTATTAAAGTTATTAGAATAAGTATTGAAGTTATTGTGATAAGTGCCGTAGTTATTTTGATGAAATGTGATATTATAATTTTTTTTGATTTTAAGAAATGTTTTATTTCCTTTATCGTCTGTTTTAAAGGTTATTTTTTAGAATAGAAAAATGTTAGAAAAATTATAATGAAACATGTGGCAGAAATGTTTATAGAAAAAGAGAGTTTGAGGTATTACTACCTCTTAGGATTTACTAAAAATAAACTAATTCTATTAGAAAAGATATATTTGGTATGTGCAAATAATTAAGAATAGTGCAAAAAACAATACAAATTGTCTTTTGAAGTAGTTGAAAAATAATACAATATAGAAGAAATAAGAAATAACGATCAGAGAAGATTATCATTCTTCTATATATTTTCTATAAAGGTCGGGACGACGTTGTTTGGTACGCTCAAGGGATGAGTTTAACTGCCAAGAAGAAATCTTTTTAGGGTCACCACTTAATAACTCCGAAGGAACTTTCCAACCACGAAAATCCGCAGGACGAGAATAAATAGCAGGAGCAACTAATCCATCTTGAAAAGAATCACTTAATGCACTCTGTTCATCACCTAATACGCCAGGAATTAGTCTTACCACACTATCAATAATTACTCCGCATGCCAACTCTCCACCACTCAAAACATAATCACCAATACTTATCTCCATAGTTACAAAATGTTCTCTTATCCTTTCATCTATACCTTTGTAATGACCACACAAAATAATTATATTTTCTTTTAATGACAATGTATTAGATAATTGTTGATTAAGCATTTGTCCATCGGGAGCGGTATAAATAATTTCATCGTAAGTGGTTTTTGATTGTAAATCTTCTATACAATTAACTATCGGTTCTATTTGCATAACCATACCTGCACCACCACCAAAAGCATAATCATCTACACTTCCATATCTATTCAAAGAATAATTACGAAGATTGATAAGATTAATCTTTGCAAAACCTTTATCTTTTGCGCGTTTAATTATAGAATAAGAAAGAAAACCTTCTATCATTTCAGGGAATAAAGTTATTATGTCTATTTGCATAGTTGTATTGTATCTTTAAATTATTGTACAAAATTAATAAAAATTTAGATATTGAAAAAAAATTGTCCTTTTAGACAAAAAAACAATCAATAAGAGTACTTGTTTTGAGAAAAAGTATTAATTTTGCAACCGACAAAAATAATAAAGAGATGATAAAGATAAACAAAATACTACTATATATAGGTATAATATGTCTATCGTTGAGCGTAAAAGCACAAGTAAAAGATTATGCAATAGTACCGGATTTTGATAAAGAAGATTATACTGCCTCTATGAAATATATGATAGAGCCTTTTGCACTAATGAATCAAACTTTGTATTTAGAAAATGTTAACGATACTTTATTGGATTACTTCTTTGTAGGTATGAGTGCGAATGAATACGAAAAACAAAAAAGTAAGAATAAAGATAAAAAGACAAAGAGTAGAAGTGATAATAGTACAAGACGAGAAATAGAGAGTAGAAATAGTGGAGTTAATGCCAATAATACAGTACGTTTTCGTGGAGAGAATATATCTTATTATCAATTGAGTAGAATGAGCAAAGAAAAGTTACAATCTTTGAAAGGTAAGTGGTTTGTTGTTGTGGATTATGTACCGGATCAGTATGCTTTTAATAGAATTTTTGATGCTACTCCTTCTAAACAAGATTGGACTAAATTACGTTATCCTTTTATGAAATTATTAGTTGGTAATACAACAGATACAGTGTATTATTCTTATCAAAACTTCTATAATCAATATCATTTTCCGTTTATACCTATGTCTTATTATAATGCAAGGTTGAATCATTATCCTAATGGTAAGTATGCTAATGACGATTTGAATCTTATTTCGTACGATACTAATGCTAATTATGCCATTGTTCCTAATTTTTTGATTGGACAGAAGATTACTTTGCCCAAAGTTACTGATGCTACATTAGAGAGATTATATAATGGTATAAAGGTTTATAATTATGAGGACGATAGCAAAAAATACTCCTTTACAGAATATCCTATAGCAAAGGCAAAGCGTTTGGAAGGAGTTACTTTTGAAGTAAAGGATGTTGCCTTCGATGCTACTAATATGACGGACGTATATCTTAAATTGGTTATAGATGATCGTAATGATACGATATTCTATAAATATCCTAATAGAAAAGATAGGCGTTTGTTTGCGTTTGTTATTGATAATTTTTTGAAGAAAATTAGGAAAGAATACAAAGATAGAGAATTTATAGTAAGAGGTGATAAGTTTCCATTAAAGGTAATAGATTTAAGACGTAAAACACCATTGACTTTACATCAAGGAGATAAGTTTCGTTGTTTAGATGTTGTTGTTAGGGATGGTAAATTCCAAATGTTGATGCGTAATGAGAAGGGTAGGAAATTCTATATGCCAGCAGATTATTCTTTGGGTGATAAATTTTCTTTTGATAATCATTTAATGGACTCACGTGTAGAAAAATACAAATATACCTATCCTTCGGCATACAAAGCAATTTGTAATAGAGAATTAATTCCTACCATGACTATGGATATGACTGAATTATCTTGGGGCAAACCAGAGCGTGAGGTATATACTAATTTTGATGGTAGCGACCGTCATTGGTTCTATATGGGCAATGTATATATCATATATAAGAATAATAAATTGCACCGTGTGGCTCGTATTCCACAAGAATTAAGATAAGGAAAGATTTGTATCAACAGAGAGGAGTAGTTTTTTTATTATAACAATATTTTCTTTGAAGAAAAAGAAATCTTATTGAAAATTAGAATAAAAACAAAATTGATACTATTTTTTTAGAGAAAGAAAAAGAAGAAAGAAAACAAAAAAAAGACGGTTTTTTTTGAAAAAAACAAGAAAAAAAAGTTGCGTTTCAAAAAAAAGTTATAATTTTGCACACTTGAAAAGAGAATAAATAAAAAAGTTATATAAAAGAGTAATAACACACAAAAAAACGTTAAGAAAAAAATGAAAAAAGTTACGTTATTCATCCTTACATTAGGATTGACTTTCGGAGTTATGGCACAAAAGACCATTACTCGTGGTGAAATGAATCAAAATCCATTTATGGTACATCAAGGTACATTATTGACCAAAACACAATCTAAAGTTGCTGTTAAAGATGCTTTCTCTATGACAGTAGGAGACGTTGCAGAAGAATCTGATTCTTTCCACGCAACTCTTACTATTACACCAGGCGATTGTGCAAAGTATTATCTTTCTTGCTACACTGCTAATTTATTAGAGAATTTTGTTGATACAAGTTCTACTTATTCTTCTATGGAAGAATACTTCGAGGCAGAGATTGATTATTATATTCAAATGTATCAACAACAATATGGTCTAACAGAGGAGCAAGCAGAACAATACATTTATATGTATGACGATAATGGTTCTCCACTTGCTGGCGATATGGAATATTATGGTTTTTCTGGTAGTACAGAGTATGAGTTTTATGCTTATGTAGTAGATGCTGACGGCAATGGAACAGTAAAGACTGTAACATTTACTACTCCAAGCAGTGAAATCTCTGGTACTCCTGTAATCAACTCTATCACTCCTAATTGTGATGTTGATGCAGGTACAATAGATTGGTCTTTGGATATGGAAAATGTTAAATATTTCTATTTCCATGCTGTATCTATTGATACATTAGACGCTTATTATAGTAGTTATGTTGGTCAATATTCTTACGATCAAATAGCAATTTCTGAAATGAGCCAATATCTAAACTATGGTTATTCAAGTTATTTCAAATATTTGGATGTAGATTCTCTTAATACTTATTGCTCTGCAACTAATGGATTAGGTGACGAGTGGGTAGAAGGTGACGAATATGTTGCTGTTGCATACGGTTACAATGGTAATGGTGATGTTACTGAAGATTACGCATCTGTTGAATTTACATACGGTGGAGTTGGTTTGAATGACGCTATGGAAGTAATGTTAAGCGTATATCCTAACCCTGCTAGTGATTATTTGACAGTTAATAGCGACAAAATCCAAAAAGTAGAACTTTACAACGAATTAGGTCAAGTAGTTTTGACTTCTAATCAAAGAGGAGTACAAACTATTTCTTTGGCTAATTTAAGCAAAGGTACTTACGTTGTTAAAGCATACGCTGAAGGTGCTGTTGCAACAAGCAAAGTAGTTGTAAGATAATCTAAATAATTAATATACGTAGAGTCTTTACTCTACTATTATAGAAGAAGAGTTTGTTAGAATTACAAACTCTTCTTTTTTGTTTTTTGTGTGAAATTTGTTGGTAGTTAAATAAAATTATGTATTTTTGCAAAATCAAAAATTAAGGAATATAAAAGAAACATAAAACAAAACAAACAAGATGAAAAAAATTGCATTAATTGTCCTTTTATTAGGACTAACATTCGGAGCAACAGCTCAACAAAGAATTGAAAAATCGTTTGTTAAATCAAATGATACAGAAAAGACTCTGCAGTCAGAAATTAAAAAATATCAAAAGGGCATCATTCCTGTAAATATTCAAAAATCGTCTAAACGTATTGCTACTAAATCTGTAGGTGCTACATTTTCCGATGTAACCACAGTTGAGGATTGGGCTAATGGCGGTTTTACTGCTAATTATACTCTAACACTTAATGAGGAGACTAATGGTTATTATCTTTGGACAGTAGAGACAACTGCTATTGATACAACTTATCCTAATGGAGATGCTGATATGATAGCAGAGGTAAAGGAGATAATAGAATATTACGCTTATATCTATTCTATATTCGGTTTGGAATTTGATGAGTCTGATTTTTGGTTAACCGAGGCAGGCGATATGGAAAATGTTGGCTTAAAGGCTAATACTGCATACACTATTATTGCATTATGTGTTGGCGAGACTGATACTGTTATTGTAAAGAAAGAATTTACAACTGACACAACTTCTTTGACCGGCACACCTGGTATGACAACTATGGAGATTGATAATATCTCTTCTACAAATGCATACCTAAATGTTGCAAAGAATGATAATACTGCTTATTATCAAATATTGTTTGCAGAGACTTCCGTATTTGCTGCCTATAATATTACAACAGAACAAGATGTTCTTGATTATTTTGCACAATCTACAAATTCAAGCAAATTCACCGCTGATACAACTTGGACTTTGGGTGATGATAACTTATTAGACCAAAACGCCCTTTCTCCTAATACAGAATATACTGTTTGGGTTGTTGCTTATAATGGTAATGGTGAAGCAGTTGCAGACAGTATAGTATTTACAACAATAGAATCTACACAAAATGGTACTGCAGAGATGAGTGTTTTCAATGCTTTGAATATAACTGCAACTTCTGCACAAATACAAGTTCAAAAGAATGATCAAACTGCTTTCTATCGTTTAGTATATGCTACTGTAGATGAGTTAATTGGTTGGACAGCAGACTCTGTTATTAATTATTTGAGTACATCTCAATATAGTTATACACAAGATACTACTTGGACTATCGGTGCAACAAGTGTTGCAAGTTCATACGCTTTGACTCCTAATACAGATTACGTTGTGTGGGTCGTTCCTTATAATGGTAATTTAGTAGCAGGTACGGCTGCCTCATTAGAATTCTCAACTTTAGAGTCTTCTCAAAATGGTACAGCAGCATTTACTAACATGGAGGCAAATAATATTACAGAGACTAACGCAACAGTAGATTTTGAGATCAACGATCAAACAGCTTACTATTATTATTTCCTTGATCCAAAAGACACATTAGTTGCATACGATCAATATGAGCAAGAGGGTGCTTTGGAATGGATGGAATATTTGATTTCCTACTACGCATATTATGGTTATTCTTATCCTAACTTTGTTGCCGATACTTCAATAGAGTTGGGTTCTGATGATAATGAACAATATATGTTAGCAAAGGGTACTACATATTGCGTTTGGGGATTCCCTTACAATGGAAATAAAGAATTAGGTGAAGCAAAACGTATTGAGTTCAAAACCGATGGAATAGTATCTTTGAAAGATGTTGTTGATTTTACGGCAGTTAGTGTTTATCCTAACCCAGCAAGTGATGTTGTTGTTGTAAATTCTAAAAACACAATCAAGAATGTAGAGATATATAACACATTAGGACAAGTTGTTCTTTCACAAGAGGCAAATACTAATAATATTAGTTTAGATATAACTAATTTAACACAAGGTAATTACTTTGTAAAGGTAACAACTGCTGATAATGTTATCACAACTCAAAAAGTTGTTGTTAGATAATTTATCTAATTGTAATTTTCTAATAAAGAGGACTACTTTTCTATTGTAGCCCTCTTTATTTTATATTTTTCTGTGTAAATATTTTCTCTCTACCTATCTTTTTCTTGTTTTTGTATTTTTCTATATCCTAAAAATAATATCTTATTTTATTCAAATAATATCTTATTTTATTCGGATGAAATGTGATTTTATTTTGAGGATATGTAATAAGAGTAAATTTTGTTTTTTATACATAAAAATAATAAAACTCAATTAAAAAATAACTTCAATACTTATCAAAATAGTATCAATAGTTATTAAAATAGTATTAATAGTTATTAAAATAGTATCAATAGTTATTAAAATAGTATTAATAGTTATTAAAATAGTATTAATAGTTATTAAAATAGTATTAATA
>CAVGDP010000095.1:0-9543 GCA_963627985.1 uncultured Eubacteriales bacterium | reverse complement strand
GAATAGTTATTGAAGTTATTCGAATAGTTATTGAAGTTATTCGAATAGTTATTGATTTTATTTTGATAAAATGCGATACTATTCGAATTTCATTTTATTTAAAATGTTCTATTTTCCCTATTGTAAAATTTTAAGCAATGTTTCACGGAACGGGAAATAGTAGAAAAATCATAATAAAACGAGTGCTTAAAGTTTTTTTAGAAAGGGAGTTTGGAATATTATTCTATTTTCAGATTTTACTAAAATAAACTAATTCTATATAGATGGATATATTTTGGCTAACAATAGTAATTTTTTCATTATCACATCATATAGAAATATTGATATTTGTAGGACGAATAAACATTTATAAAAATATTCGCACTACATTTTTTATGGCAGTACGAATATTCAACCTTATTAAAAGTACTAATCTGTTTCTTTTTAGATTAGATTTCTATTCTATTTATCATAAAGATATCTAATTAACCACAATAGAAATATTTTTTAACTAATTTTTTGATTTCTTCTGGGTTGTTTTCAATATCTTTTCTTAATGTGGCATCATTATAAGATTTTAATGTATTTATAAGACCGTCAATCAAGGATTTATCGAAGATATTATTCTTCTCGTAATATTCTCTTTGTTTCTCCAAATATTTAGCACTCTCGTAACAAGAAGCAGGTAATTGCTCTAACAAATCTTTATTTGTGTTCTCGGTCATATAAGTTTTATCGGTAATTTGTTTCCAATTTTCTGTCTGCATACCTAATGTTGCGGCAACAACAAGACCAGCTAACAACAAATATACATTAGCACTACCATCTGGACAACGAAATTCAACAGTTTGTTTATTCATCATTTCTGGTAGTTTATCCATTTCCAAAGGATTAGCAATCTTACACATATTTTTTCCATTAGTCCAACCTAATGGTACTCTGACCATAGCGGAACGATTTCTGTCTCCCCAACAAACAATAGTAGGAGCCTCTTGATGAGGAACTAAACGAAAATATGAAGTAGGGTTAGCATTACCGAAAGCAGTTAATGAAGGTGCTAAAGTCATAATACCAGAGATAACTCTTTTGGCAACATCGGATAAAGCACCGTTCTCTACATACATATTCTTATTTCCTTTTACAACTCTTGTGTGAATATGCATACCGCTACCTGCCTCGCCAACAGTAATTTTTGGAGAGAAAGTTACATTCAAATTGTATTCAAAAGCAAGCGTGCGAAGAATCCATTTAGCAATCATTAATTGATCTGCTGCATCTTGAACAGGGACAGGAAGAAATTCTATCTCGTTTTGTTCATAATTTTTGCCATCTTGAGTAAAATTGCCGACCTCTGAATGTGCGTATTTGATAATACAACCAGCCTGTGCCATCATATTTATTGCTTCCGAACGGAATTGTTCATATTTGGTAAAAGGAGAAGATTCCTGATAACCGCGTTGTTGTTCGCATTCAAAATCTTCTGATTGCTCACCGACAACATAATATTCTAATTCGCCCATTGCATAGAATTCCATTCCATCGGTTACTTTTTTGAAATTATCTTCTGCCTTCTTCAAAATATATTCAGGAGAAGACTCCAATAAATTACCATCCTTATCAAAATAGTAACACAAGAAACAAAGCGTTGGTATTTGCATAAAAGGATCTACAAATGCGGAAGAAAATCTTGGCAATACATATAGGTCCGAACTCGTTGCTTTCATGTGAGAAAATAGAGAAGAACCGTCCACTCTCTCACCCATGGTCAATACTTGGTCTAAGTATTCTTCATTAGTTACAACAAAATTCAATGTCTTCAATCTACCATCGCCTGCTGCATAACGAAAATTAATCTGCTCAATACCATTATCTTTTATGTATTGAATTATGTCGGCTTTGGTAAATTCATTAGGCATCTTTTTTAGGTATGCAACTAATGGATTTTTGTTTAGATTTATTTGGTAATTTTCCATCTCTTTTTTTAATTGTTTTTGTTTACAATATATTATAACGTAGAAATTTCAAATTTATTTGCACAAGAGTATTAAAAAACAAAAAAGGTGCAAAATACTTATATTTTACACCCTTTATATCAAAAAAATTTATAAACCTTACTTGAAAAAAGTTCTTTCTTAGTCCCATTTACTTGTTTGCAACAAAAAATACGTTAAAACAAAGAGTCGCAAACACGAAAAAACAAAAGAATTTTTCAAGAAAAGATTTAAATCAATAGAACTCCTAATTTCTCCAATGGAGGATGAATAACCCTATTGCAAGAATAGTTTTGAATATAAGAAACTAACTCTTGTGAAAAATTTTTATATACAAATGTATTCTCACTATACTCCGAAGAATGAGTGTTATCCATTATGTTCCAACGATTGCTGTTAATAGCCAACACACAATCGTTTCTATTCGTCTCGGTATAGTCGGAAAGATATTTTGTAGTCTTTTTTTGCTGAACAAATGAGAGATTAACATTGTTAAGAGAAGAAAAACCATTATTACAACTATCTGATATCCCGGCGTCTTCTACTAAAAATAAGCAGAAAACGAGCAACATCAAAAAAGATACAACACTATATGATTTTCTTTTTGTTTTCATCCTCTTAACTATCACACTTTCGGTTGCAAAGTTATTAATTATTTTTCAAAAAACAATAAAAAAAGTAATAAAATATTTTTTCTTTTTGTCTATCTTATTAATAAACAGGATTATAGTATTCAATATTTATATGGCTTTATTCTTTATTTAGAAAAATAACTTAAAAAAATCACCGATAAGGAAAATAGATTATTTTAGAGAATATAAAATTTGAATAGTATCGCATTTCGTTGGAATAAACTTAATACTTATTGGAATAAACTTAATACTTATTGGAATAAACTTAATACTTATCAAAATAAACTTAATACTTATTTGAATAAACTTAATAATTATCAAAATAAACTTAATACTTATTTGAATAAACTTAATACTTATTTTGACGATTTTAGTACTTACTTAATTATTATATAATCAAATTATTACAAAAGCGAAAAAATTGTCGATTTTTGCTCCAAAGATACCCATAGAAAATGATCATATAGAGAAAATAAAACATTTTGGGATTAGGAAAAACGTGTTAAATTTCATCTGTTTAGTGTAGGTCGGAGTAAAACAAGATAGATTTATTCTAAACTATGAATATTCTATAAATAGATGTATTTGAGTTGTTTTATTTGTTGATAAAGGTTAGAGAAGAGGAGTAATCAAAAAACGAAATTAATCTATTATTTGGATGATAAATAGATAAAATATATTCTAAATAGCAGATATTCTGCCTAATAGAAAATTGGTCAGAAGAGAATAAACTCTACTGACCAAATAAAAAGATATTATCATTAAATTCTATTTCAAAAATGCTAACAAAACACCTGCCGCAACAGCAGAACCTATTACTCCGCTTACATTAGGACCCATGGCGTGCATTAGAAGATAATTAGTTTTGTCGTATTCCAAACCTATTATATTACTTACACGTGCACTATCCGGCACTGCACTTACGCCCGCATTACCAATAAGAGGGTTAATCTTGTTACCTTCCTTTAAGAATATGTTAATAAACTTTACAAACAAGACTCCCATAGTTGTTGCCACAACGAACGAAAAGGCTCCCAAGAAAAATATACCAATACTTTTGGATGTAAGGAAGGTAGTCGCTTGAGTAGAACATCCTACCGTTAGACCTATTAGAATAGTACAGATATTGATAATTGAATTGGAGGCTTCGTTGGCTAAACGTTTAGTAACGCCGGATTCCTTCAATAAATTACCAAAGAATAACATACCTAATAGAGGTATACCCGAGGGAACTATTAAACAGGTTAGCAATAAACCAATGATAGGGAACATGATTTTCTCTGTTTTGGACACTTGACGAGGTGGTTTCATACGAATAACTCTCTCTTTCTTAGTTGTTAGGAGTTTCATTATAGGAGGTTGAATAACCGGTACAAGTGCCATATATGAGTACGCCGAGACGGCTATCGCTCCCATTAATTCGGGTGCTAATTGAGAAGAAAGAAAGATTGCCGTAGGACCATCCGCTCCTCCTATTATACCTATGGCTCCTGCCTCATTTGGAGCAAAACCTAACAGAAGAGCTGCAATATATGCTCCAAAGATACCAAATTGTGCTGCCGCACCTATCCACATTAGTTTAGGATTAGATAATAAGGCAGAAAAATCTGTCATAGCCCCGATACCCAAGAAAATCAATGGAGGATACCAACCATTTTGTACTCCATGATATAGATAATGTAGGACAGAACCATCTTCATATATACCTATTTTAAGTCCAGGGAAAAATGGAATATTACCTATCAACATACCAAAACCTATAGGTACTAATAGTAGAGGCTCATATTCTTTTTTAATTCCTAAAAAGATGAACGCACTACCTACAAGTATCATAACGATATGCCCAATAGTGAAATTGGCAAAAGAAGTATATTCCAAAAACTGTAAGAACTGATTTTGGATAAAATCCAAAAAACTTATTTGTGCATCAAGTAAGATCATAATTTAACCTCCTATCGTTACAAGAACATCACCCTCCATTATCACATCGCCTTTTCTTATCTTAACGTCCTTGACTATGCCATTACTTTCGGCTTTTATTTCGTTTTCCATTTTCATTGCCTCCAAAAGTACAAGTTTTTGTCCCTCCTTAACTGTATCGCCTACATTGACAAATACATCTAATATAGTACCAGGTAAAGGAGTTTTAACGGAGGTAACACTAGCCGAATTATTTACTGTAACCTTTGCTGTGTTAGCAATAGGTTTGGCAGTAAGTTTTGGTTTAGGTGTTTGTTTTACTTGAGTGTCTATTTCTACATCGTAAGGGGTACCATTGAGTTCTAACTCTATTTTCTGACCCTCTACGTTTTTGATATCAACAGAATATGTTCTACCGTTTATCTTAAATTTATAATTTTTCATTTCTTTGTATTCTTATTTTAATCTTATAATTATGTTTGCGTGTAGATTAAAGATCTAACGTTTGAAAACATTCATTCCATAGATTTTGCTACTCCATGGAGAATAACGTTTCTCTACCTTAACAATAGTAAGAATAGTATTTTCCTCATCGTGTAATTCTTCGTTATACAAGTGAATAGCGGCAGAGATAGCAGCTAGCGCCCCACCGGAAAGATTACCTCCGGCTTTGAATTCTTGCATAACATCCTTACGTTCTTGCTTGTCTGGAATAGTTTTCTTTGCCTTTTTGGTTTGTGCAGAATGTAAAGCACGAGCAAATCCCATCAAAACAATAGATATAACTATCAATGCGAAAAATACCGTAGTCATTGCTATAACAGATAATCCCACTCCGATAGAATCATGTTTGGCAATTTCTTCTGACTTCTTGGGTATCCTATAATTAATATAAGCAGCTTTATCACTTGAAATAGAGTCTATACGAATATTAGCAAAACCATTCGTACAATCAATATCAAAGACATTATATCCATCGGCACTCAAACCTGCTATATATAAATGCTTATTGAGTTTATCGTACGAAAAAGCAGAAGCTGCCCCTACGAATTTATTAGACAAGTACACATTATTACCGTCAAGGTCAAGAATACGTACATAACAAGAATCACGATTAGAAGCCAAAAATACGATATGTTGTTCATAAATGGCAACACTCATAGGATGAAAAATAAATTGTACATCATGTCGTCCGTCTACTTTATCAACCAAGACGGATGTTTTGATATTAAATCCATTTTTTGTCCTTTTTAGTATGTTTATAGAGTTCTCTGGCTCATCTATTACCGCTATTGTCTGAGACTTTGTATCTACTGCAAAAGATTGTGGTATAAGAGGATCGTCCTGTGCCATAGAATTTATGGACAATAACACAATACATATTGCAAAGAATACTATCTTTCTGAAATTATTCATAAGGCGTAGTTTTATAGTGGAATATTATCGTGTTTTTTCATAGGATTAGTATCCTTTTTGGTTATTATCGCTTGCAAAGCTCTTATTACACGAAAACGAGTATTGCGGGGCTCTATAACATCGTCAATATAACCATACGAAGCAGCGTTATAAGGATTAGCAAATTTATTGTTATACTCTTCTTCTTTTTCAGCAATAAATTTGTTTCTCTCTTCTTCAGACTCTATTTTCTTTAATTCGCTACCATATAAGATAGCCGTTGCGCCACTTGCTCCCATAACTGCAATTTGTGCGGTCGGCCAAGCGTAATTGATATCTCCACGTAATTGTTTGCAAGACATAACATCGTGGGCACCGCCATAAGATTTACGAAGAGTAACGGTAATTTTAGGAACAGTTGCCTCGCCGTATGCAAATAAGAATTTAGCACCATGAATAATAATACCGCCGTACTCTTGTCCTGTACCCGGCAAAAAACCTGGCACATCTACCAAAGTAACTACAGGTATATTGAAGGCGTCGCAAAAACGTACAAATCTTGCTCCCTTTCTAGAGGCATTAATATCCAAAACACCTGCCATATAATTAGGTTGATTGGCTACTATACCAACACTCATTCCATTAAAACGTGCAAAACCTACAACTAAATTAAGAGCAAATTTCTCATGTACTTCCAAAAATTCCCCATTATCTACAATAGCCGTTATAACATCTTTTATATTATAAGGTTGATTAGGATTTTCGGGTATAATACTATTCAAAGAATCCTCTAATCTATCAATAGGATCATCGCAATCAATTGCAGGAGGATCTTCTAAATTATTTGAAGGAAGATAAGCAATTAATTTTCTAATCGTTTGTAATCCTTCTTGCTCGTTATCGGCAACAAAATGAGCAACTCCACTCTTGGAAGAATGCACATTTGCTCCGCCCAAATTAGCTTCCGTAACGTCCTCACCCGTAACAGTCTTAACTACTTTTGGTCCTGTAACAAACATATAGGAATTATCTTTGCTCATCATTATGAAGTCTGTTAGGGCAGGAGAATAAACTGCTCCGCCGGCACAAGGACCAAAGATTGCACTAATTTGAGGAATAACTCCAGAGGCTAAGATATTTCTTTCGAATATTTCAGCATAACCTGCCAAAGAATTTACACCCTCTTGGATGCGAGCACCACCAGAATCATTTAATCCTATAACTGGTGCGCCTACTTTTAGAGCTTGGTCCATTACTTTGCAAATCTTTTTTGCAAAACTTTCACTTAATGATCCGCCAAAGACAGTAAAATCTTGTGAGAATACATATACTAATCTTCCTTCTATTGTTCCGTAACCTGTTACCACACCATCGGTTAAGAATTTCTTATCTTCCATTCCGAAGTTTGTACAACGATGAGTTACAAACATATCAAATTCCTCGAAACTACCTTCGTCTAAAAGTAATTCTATTCTTTCTCTTGCTGTTAGTTTGCCTTTTGCGTGTTGAGACTCTATTCTTTTTTCTCCTCCACCTAATTTTGCTTTTACTCTCAAATCGAGTAATTGTTTAATTTTCTCTTCAAAAGCCATAGTAGTAATATGTTTTATTTTTTACAACAAAGTTCGGTCAGAACACCAAAAGTAGATTTAGGATGTAAGAATCCAATCATTAGCCCTTCGGCACCTTTTCTTTCTTGTTCGTCAATCAAACGTACACCTTTTTGTTTGGCGTCTTCAAGTGCGGTATTTGTGTCTTCAACAGCAAACGCAATATGATGAACACCTGCACCACGTTTGGTAATGAATTTTGCAATAGAACTATCTTCACTTGTTGCTTCAAGTAATTCTATCTTAACTTCTCCTATTTTGAGAAAAGCCGTTCTTACTTTTTGGTCTGCTACTTCTTCTATGTTGTAGCATTTCAACCCCATTACGTTTTCCCAATACTTTATAGCCTCATCTAAATTTTCTACGGCTATACCGATATGTTCAATGTGTGTAGGTTTCATTTTCTTTGTGTTTTAAGTTAGTTAATATGTTATTTATTTTGTTTCCTTATTAAGACTATATACTATACTCTCCAATTGCATTAGCAAATCCCTTTTGGATTTTTTTGGACAATATAGAAAACAATCGATCATTACAAAATCCTTTGTTTTCGGGTTTTGAAATACGTAATTAATGAAAGGTCCTCCCATAAAATCGCCAAATAATCGCCATAATCCACGATTTTCTATTAACACAATATTATTAATTTTTATGGTGTCTTGATAAATAGAAAATCTTTCCTCTGTTCCCATATAAGAACCCTTTGATGGTCCTGGTATATATTGTTTAGATATTTCGTTTCTGATATCAATAATTTTTGCTTGATTAAATAAATCCGTACTTGTGAAAGGACGTTTATAAATCATTATATCATAACTTTCGTCTTTGGTCTCTTTGCGAATCCAAAAGAAGTCTTTCTCTTGTTTTGCTAAATAAAAATCCGAAGATATGGTTAATTTTATATCAAATGTCTTTTCTATCTTAGAAGTTAATTTAATATCTTCACTTCTTTTGAAAGCATTATAGATTCTATCGTGCTCATTTCTATAAAATTGTTTTCTAATTGTAGGAGCATAGCGAGTAAGAATGGAACAAAGTGAGTCTTTATTATCTATCATTAGTTTATAGACTGCCTGCGGATAAACTTTCTCATTAATTTGTCCATACATTTTGTTAGGATTACCTTTTTTGTAGTCAATAATAATTATATTACGATGTTTTTGTAGCATATCCGAATGAATAAACCCCGATGTTTGCAAATGTACTACATCGAATAAAGGTTCCGCTTGATTTAATCCTTGTTGGAATGATTGAAATTCTTCTTTGATTACTTTTGCTACTGTATTTTTGTATATATTATCGTCTGCAACTACAATCATCTCTAATGTTTTACCAGCAGAGGAAGGCAGACCTTTAGTTAATTTATCTTCTCTTGTAGGTTCCTTTTTGCAGGCAACAAACAAAATTCCTATGATAGATATGCAAAAAATAATTTTTTTAAAGTTTTTCATCGTATAGTTTGGTTTATGATTGGCAAAAGTACAAATTTTTTTTATACCATTCTAATTTTATTGCAAATATTTTCATTTTTTCCGTACTTTTATAATTTTTGACAACATTAAATATAAATTCTACCACCCATCTTGTAACTTCAATAATTATTACTAAAAAACTATTAATTATTTCTCTAATTATAAGTATTCTATATATCTTTTTATTCTAAAAATTATATTCTATAAAATACTAGTAGTGTCTGTTGAAGATATTTATTTAGATAGAATTAATTTATGTTCAGTAAAATTCCAAAATAGAACAATATTCTACCTCCCATGTCCCCAAAAAACTTTAAGCACTCGTTTTATTATAATTTTTCTAACATTTTTCCCACCGTGAAACATTGCTTAAAATTTTACGATAGGGAAAATAGATCATTTTAAAGAAATAGAAATTAGAATAACATCACATTTTATCAAAATAAAATCAATAACTATTCGAATAACATCAATAACCATTCGAATAACATCAATAACTATTCAAATAGTATTAATAACTATTCAAATAAAATCAATAACTATT
>CAVGDP010000094.1:0-7546 GCA_963627985.1 uncultured Eubacteriales bacterium | reverse complement strand
TTATTCGAATAGTTATTGATTTTATTCGAATAGTTATTGATTTTATTTGAATAGTTATTAATGTTATTCGAATAGTTATTGATTTTATTCGAATAGTTATTGATTTTATTCGAATAGTTATTGATTTTATTTGAATAACTTCACATGTTATTTGTTTGAGATAGTTAGCAAAACGAACGAAAATAGAAAAAAGAAAAAGATTTTTTGTAATTTTGCAAAGGTTATTTCTATAAGAGAGAATAAAGTTGCTAAAAGAGATGAGTAATACATTTTTAATATTGACTTTGATTATTATTGCTATTTTTGTAAGAATGAAACATATTGACTTAATACTTAGGACATTCAATACTCTAATACACGAACTCTCTCATGCCCTTTTCGCTAAATTATTTCGCCAAAAAGTACAAAAAATCATTATCAATAGAAATTTTTCAGGTTCTTGCGTAACAAAGATTTCCAATAAGAAATCTATGTTTTTTATTTCTTTGGCAGGTTATACAATTCCCTCCATTATAGGATATGTATTAGTTTATATAAGTACTACAAATGTCACTAAAACAATATTTTATATCTTTATTATTATTGCTGTCTTGGCATTAATTTTTCTTATCGGTAATTCATTTGGTAGATTATGGACGATATGTTTTTGTGGTTTGAACTTGATTTTCGTTCTTGTACCGATATTTTCACAATTTTACAAAAATATAATATTCATCTACGCCGTTACTTTATTGATAGAGAATTTATTATCAATCCTTACTTTGATACATATTACTCTCTCCACGCCAAAAACAAAAACAGACGCCACTTTATTAAAAAAATCAACCAAAATACCTGCATTTATCTGGACTTTACTCTTTTTCGCTTTTGCATTTTGGTTGATTGTAATGAGTATAAGGTTATTAATTTAGTCTAAATCCATTTTACTAATGGTAAATCCATACGAGAATGCATTAAAGGATGTTTAGCATATATACGAAAAGCGTAATCATGCACTCCACTTGCCAAAACAGGTATCTTTATTCTATAAGTGGCTTCTCTATTGGAGGAGTTAATCAACTCAAATTGCTCTATACGCTCATAATCTTGTATGGTATCGTTCTCTTTGTTGGTGATAATCATCTCTATGCCAATATATTTAGGATCAATTTCGCCAGTGGATAAAACAACTTCAGCTTGATAATAATCATCTATATCAAACTTGAAATCATCCGAATTAGGTACCTTAACACTAATCAATTCAATCGTACTCCATTGTTTTTTCATCTTTTCTTTCCAATGTGCGTACTCTTTTGCAAAGGCGTTATCATTCTGACTTATGTATTCAGTACGCTCGAACATTTGATTATAATATTTAGAGAAATAATCATTTAACTGTCTATGCATAGTAAAATTAGGAGCAATCTTACCAATAGTATTTTTGATATATTTAACCCATTTTTCAGGTATATCCTCATCGTTTCTTTCCAAATAAGTAGGCAAAATTTTGTTTTCAATAGTAGAATATATCAACTCCGCATCCCAAAGATTCTGATCATTATTATCTTTATAAGTTTGATGCTCGCTTAATGCCCAACCTGCGTCCTCTCTATAACCTTCTGCCCACCAACCGTCCATAACGGAGAAATTAATTACACCATTCATAACGGCTTTTTCTCCACTTGTACCACTGGCTTCTAATGGACGAGTAGGAGTATTTAACCAAACATCAACACCTCTTATTAAGTGCTTTGCGACAAACATATCGTAATTCTCAATAAATAGTATCTTGCCAACAAATTGTGGCATCTTGGAAACTTTGATTATATTTTTTATCAAATCTTGCCCTGCTAAATCGTGAGGATGAGCCTTGCCGGCAAAAACAAATTTGACCCCTAAATTAACTATACGCTCCAACCTGTTCAAATCTGTAAATAACAAATTAGCACGCTTATAGGTAGCAAATCTACGAGCAAAACCGACCAAAAGAGTATTCTCATCCAAATATTTAGTAGTCTTAATAAATAGATCAGGACTTTCGGCACGAGAAATAAATTCTTTTTCTAATCTTTGTTTAAGAAAATCTATTAGTTTTCGTTTCAATGTTTGGTGAATAGACCAAACTTTTTTATCGCTAATATTCTCTATATTATGTATATAATCCTTATCTTCGTTATACCATTCTTCTGCTGCCCAAGTCGGTTGATGTACGCCATTGGTAACATAACCAATATTGATTTCTTTTGCAAAATAACCATCGTATAAGTATTGAAACATTTGTCTTGACACACGACCATGAATTTTACTTACACCATTAATATTATTAGAGCAATTAATAGCCAAAAGACTAACCGAAAATTTATCCTCTCTATTGTCATTACTCTTTCTACCTAATAACATAAAATCATCCCACGAAAGAAATAGACTTTGAGAAAAAGTAGAGAAATAAGTACGCATCAAATCCTCCGAAAAAGCATCGTGCCCGGCAGGAACAGGCGTATGAGTAGTAAATAAAGTAGAAGAACGTACCTTTTCTAATGCTGTATTGTAGTCTATATTATCTATATTGATATAATTATTCAATCTCTCTAATGAACAAAAAGCACTATGACCTTCATTCAAATGATAAATCTTAGCATCTATATCTAATTCTTTAAGAAGTCTTATACCACCTATACCAAGCAATATTTCTTGTTTCAGACGCATTTCATTATCGCCACCATATAGTTGATAAGTAATTTGTCTATCTTCTAAATTATTAGCATCTATATCCGTATCTAAAAGATACAAAGGAGCAACACCCACATCACAACGCCAAATCTTTGCATATACTTTTCTACCTGGCAGATTAATAGATATCTTTCTCCAAACACCTTGCTTATCTCTTTCGGCACGTAATGGTAGAAGAGAAAAATGCTGACTATTTCTTTCACTTTCTTGTATACCATCCTTGGTTATATGTTGCGAGAAATATCCTTGACGATACAATAATCCAATACCTACTATATTGCGATTATCGTCAGAAGATTGTTTCAGATAATCACCTGCTAACATACCCAAACCACCACTAAAAATCTGCAATATATCATGTATTCCAAACTCCATTGAGAAATAGGCAATGATATTATTATTTTTCTTTTCTTTTCTCTCTGCTATATAATTATTGAAATGAGATATTACACTATCCATTTGGGACAAAAAGTCATTATCATTCAATAACCGCTCATAATCTTTCTTATCCAAAGACATAAGTAATCTAATAGGTGAGCGATTATATCGTAGAAATTTCTCTTTATCTATATAGTCGAATAGATTTAGTGCATCGTAATTCCAGGACCACCATAAATTCATAGCGATACTTTGTAAAGGTTTCAGTCTTTCGGGTAAAGTAACCTTAACTAAGAATTTCTTCCATTCGGGAATACTTCCCCACGATGTTTGTATATTAAAGATAAGACCTAATGGTTTTTTGTCCTTATATTTATCAAAACGATTAAGAGTCTTATTTATTGCTATATCGTAGGCTTGATAATAATAATTGATAAGTTCTTTCCATTGTACGTTTTTGAATATATTTATACTCTCTTTACGCAAAATAACCAAATCCTCTTCACTCATATTAAGGATTTGTTGACAACGCAAAACAATATTATCTATACATTGTTCATCGTTATTATCATTTCTCTCTATAATGGTTAGAGCAGAATGGGTATTATCTATATTGTCTTTAACCCAAAGACCAAATCCCGTAAGAGTAGTAGTAATGGACGGAATGCCTAACGCCATACTCTCCATAGGTGTATATCCCCATGGTTCATAATAAGAAGGAAAGATAGACAAATCAAAAGCCGTCAAGAAATCGAAATACGAAATATTTATCTTACCGTCATTGCCGTCCAAATAAGAAGGAATAAACAAAATAGTAACATTATTCTCTGGTTTATTATCTAATCCACAGGATTTGATTGTACTAACTATCGGATCATTATCATTAATCTCTCCCGCAGGTACTGCTATAACGGCAACAATCTTACGAGACAAACTATCTTCTTTATTCAATTTAGACATAGACTTAATAAATAGGTCTATACCTTTATTCTTAAATTCATAACGACCACTATTTATGATAAACAAACTATTCTCCGGTAGAGTATATCCAAATTCCTCCTCTATTATAGAAAATATCTTTTTTCTTGCTTTAGCACGCAAAATCTGGTATTGAGTATCTTTTGGCACAAAGTCTCCCTCGAAGCCATTAGGAGTAACTATATCAACAGACTTATCTAAAAAGTGTTTACATTCTTTATTAGTTAGTTCGCTAACCGTTGTAAAAGCGTCAGCATAAAGAGCAGATAATTTCTCCAAAGAAGTCTTACTAACGACATTGAAATTTCTTGCAATACTATCTGCATTAATATCCTTCAAGCCACTATATAATGGCACATTATTACCTGCCAAACATCTCCCCAATACAGTTGCGTGAGTAGTAAATACTGTTGCTATCTGTGGTGTATGATATTTTAGATAAAGTACTCCACTACCTGTCATCCATTCATGGAATTGTGCTACAATTTTATCCGAAGCAATAGAATAGAAATCATAATAATTCTCTATTACTTTCGCTGCCGCATAACCAAACATAAACGGCTCTATATAATCCCAACCACCTGTAAGAGAGTCTACACCAAACTTCTCCCAATATTGAGCAAAGATATCATTCTTTTGTGCAAAGTATTGCGTAAAATCAACCAAAATAACCGTAGGTAAAGAATTTATATTCCAATGACCTATTCTCATACGAATACCTTTACTTTTGGCGTATGTTCTCCACGCTTTGAATATCTCGTTGTCTTCTATAAATTCACTATTATTGCCTTGTGCAAGATCGGGTCCTATCAAAAAATAATTACCATTAAATTGTTTAACCAAAGTATTCGCCTTTGTCATTACAACAGTATGTATGCCTCCGACTTTATTACATATCTCCCAACTCGTTTCAAATATTATATCTGCAGTATTCATTATAGTTGATTTTATTTTTTTTGCTATTATTTTGAGAGTACAAAATTAAATCTTTTTCTCTTTTTTCTGTACTTTTTTTTGAAAATAATTTGCTAATACGATAATTATTTGTAATTTCGCAGTTTGAAATAAGTACATAACAATACAAAGGAAAACATATAAAACTATGAAAAAACTATCTATATTTGGAATGATATTGTGCCTTGCACTATCTATGGGATTCAATACTTATGCAAAGGGCGATTGGCGTAAAGGTATTTGGAACAGAGATGTAGCAGAGAATTTATTTAGTCTAAATATTGAAGCTATACCTGTTATTTCTAATGCCTACAAAGAAACTACTCCTTGGGCTAGTGGTTTTAATCTTGGCTATGAATACAAAATGCGTCCGAGTATTATACATGGCAAAGTAACTTTTGGATTTGGAGGACATTTGGGCTTAACTCATTATTTTGGAAAGGATATTAGTACGTTTGTTATCGGTACTGAATTGGATCAACGTTGGGATTCATACAAATCTTATAGCGAAATACCTATACTTTTGGACTTTAATCTTTATTATAATCTCAAAAGAAGTAATCTTTTCTTGGGAATATCTGCCGGAGTTAACTTAATGTTAGGAGAAAGAGACGCCGCATTGAACCAAATAGGTCCTTCCTCAACGGCAGAATTAGAAGCACAATATTTAGCACAATTCGGAAGCGAAGTTAATATTATTTCAATCCAAAAAAGTAACAACGATATCTCCTTAACTCACGTAATACCTACATTTCGCTTTATGTTAGGTTATACGTATGAATTTACACAAGATTGGAGTTTGAGAATAAAAGCAGGTGTTGATTATCAAATGAAATATTCAGACGAATACAAAGGTTTTCATTTAGATTCGGACTACTACGATTATTACCATCAACACGATTCTCCGCAAATGCTTAACCCTTTCATTTCTGTTGGTCTAGTTTATTCTTTATAAGGGAAGATGCAGTTATTTTTCACCTCCGAGAATATTGAAAATAATATTCTAACATTAGACAAAGAGGAGTCTTATCATCTTGCGAAAGTATTAAGAATAAGAGAAAACGAAAAAGTTTATCTAACTAATGGCAAAGGTTGTCTTTTCTCTTGTTTGGTATTGGAAGCAAATGATCGGAAAAGTACATTACAAATAATTGATACACAAAAAGATTTCGGCAAACGAGACTACAAAATCCACTTGGCTATTGCTCCTTTGAAGAGTATGGATCGTATGGAGTTCTTAATTGAAAAAGCCGTTGAATTGGGTATAGACGAGATAACACCCATACTTACCGAACATACTGAAAGAAAAGTTATTAAGTTGGAGAGATTAGAAAAAATAATCTTATCTGCAATGAAGCAATCTCTTACTTGTTTCGCACCCAAACTTAATGAACTAACCAAAATAACAAAACTCCTTAATGAAATGAATGAGGAAAAACGCTATATGTGTTGTTGTAGCAATCACGAAAAGATATTTATCAAAGAGGACTATACACCGAATTCTTCTGTAATAATATTTATCGGTCCCGAGGGAGACTTTTCTGATACAGAGATTACAACTGCTCAAAATCTTGGTTGTAAATTAATTACATTGGGTGATAAACGTTTAAGGACAGAGACTGCTGCCCTTTACGCAATAAGTAATATTCATTTTCTAAATCAATAAATTAACCAAACAAAGAATTGAATAATTGAACGAATTGATGTAGTTTAGGGCATAGTTTCACAAATATTACGATAATGAAAAGACTTTGTATATACATATTGTTACTTGTTACAGGAAACATATCTATTGCACAGAATATTAACACAATAGCATTATTAAAATACAACGGAGGTGGAGACTGGTACGCTAATCCTACATCTCTTACTAATTTAATACGATTTACTAACGCACAACTTTCCACTCATTTGTCTGAAAATTACGCTACTGTAGACGTAGGATCTTCCGAATTATTCTTATACCCTTTTGTACATCTAACAGGACATGGTAATGTGGTCTTTTCTAATGATGAAGTTAAGAATTTACGAACATATTTATTGGCAGGAGGTTTCTTACATATAGATGATAATTACGGATTAGATAAATACATACGCAGAGAGATGAAAAAAGTCTTTCCTGAATTAGATTTCGTTGAGATACCATTCTCACATGATATCTACCATCAAAAATTTGATTTTCCAAATGGATTACCCAAGATACACGAACATGACAACAAAGCACCAAAGGGTTATGGTTTATTTTGGGAAGGACGATTAATTTGTTTCTATTCTTACGAATGCGATTTGGGAGATGGTTGGGAGGACACATCTGTGCATAACGATACCGAAGAACGTCACCAAAAAGCCTTACAAATGGGAGCAAATATTTTACAATTTGTTTTTATTCAATAATTTCTACACCTCTTTAAAACAACTTTAATACTTATTCGAATAACTTCAATACTTATTTGAATAACTTTAATACTTATCTGAATAACTTTAATACTTATTTGAATAACTTCAATACTTATTTGAATAACTTTAA
>CAVGDP010000093.1:0-24949 GCA_963627985.1 uncultured Eubacteriales bacterium | reverse complement strand
GGTGTTGGTTCTTTACAGTTCTAAAAATATAGCAATCGCCATAAAAATAAAAGTAAATAAAAACAAAATAATATAAAATAGTATAGTAATATGGCTACACTTAGAAAGTTATACTTTACATTAAATTCATTGAGAGAGATGAATATGCCTGTTGGTGAGAAATTACTAAAGGCGGTTGATGAACTTGAAGAGAAAATTATAAAGGAAGAAATTCTGCCTGTTCTATCGAAAAACATAGAACCATTATTGGGAGAGATACAGAGAAATCTTGTCCTTGTAGTGGAATATCATCCTGGCAAACCTATTAGTGTTACTCTTACACGCAAAATAAAAATCAGTGAGGTTGTGGATGCGAAACATATTACTCAAGAAACAAATCGTATAAGTACACCAGTTAGAGGGGGACAAACAGAAAGGGAACCACATGAATCAACAAGGAGTGTTGTTAATGCAACTAGAGGAATGCGAGTTACTTTTCCCGATGGTACAGTTATATGTCGGCGGTATGCAATAGATACATTTATTGAGGCTCTTAGAAAGATTGGACTACATCGTATACCTGCTGTTAGAGTAATGCATAGTGGTTTTAATCTTGTAAGTAAAGAAAAACGAGAGGAACAACTAGACGTTACGTGGCAACACGAATGTGATGGTTGGTATATCTATAGTAATATAAGCAACGATAGCAAAATTAGTGATCTTCAAAGAATTTCTGACTACTATCACCTTCATCTTAAGATAGAGGAGGGAAGATAATAATAGAATATTAGTGAATAGGTTTAGACAATTCATCTATTAGATAATGATATAAATAATCTTGTTTATTAACTTGATTATTTGTATTAATAAGAGATTTTAATATTCCTATCGTTAGAGTTTAGATTCTATAATAATGAAGAAATATTAAGATGATTACAAAGTATATTCATATTTTGAGAAAGAAAATTGTGCGAAAGATTGGATTTAATTGTCGTAAAACTTTGTGTGTATACGAAAAAGTCGTAATTTTGCAACGAAAAACAAATACGAATCAGTAATTATCAAAAACGCAAAAGATTAATGAAAGACTTTGTAGAAGAATTACGCTGGCGAGGTATGATTCATACTATAATGCCAGGTACGGAGGAGCAATTAAAGAAAGGAATGCAAACTGCATACGTAGGAATAGACCCAACGGCAGACTCATTACATATAGGACACTTGGTTAGTATTATGATTATGGCACATTTTCAAGCATGTGGTCATAGACCATTAATAGTTGTCGGTGGGGCTACTGGTATGATTGGAGACCCTTCGTTCAAATCTGCCGAGAGAGTACTACTTACGCCTGAGACTATACAACATAATTTGGAATGTATCAAAAAACAAGTCTCCAAATTTCTTAATTTCGATGAGAAAACTCCTAATCACGCACAGATTCTTAATAATTATGATTGGACCAAGCAGTGGAGTTTTTTGGACTTTATTCGCGATATAGGTAAACACATAACTGTCAACTATATGATGGCCAAAGATAGTGTTAAGAAGCGTATTGAGACGGGTATATCTTTTACAGAATTTTCTTATCAATTATTGCAAGGTTACGATTATTTGTATTTGTATCAAAATTATGATTGTAGATTACAATTAGGTGGCTCTGACCAATGGGGAAATATAACAACAGGAGCAGAATTAATTAAGAGAATGCTTTCTGGTGAGGCGTACGCAATTACTTGTCCGTTGATAACTAAATCAGATGGTAAGAAGTTCGGCAAAACAGAGAAGGGAAATATTTGGTTAGATAGAAACAAGACAACACCTTATCAATTCTATCAATTTTGGCTAAACTTATCCGATGAAGATGCCAAGAAATTTATTCGTATTTTCACATTGAAGACACAAGAAGAGATATCCTCTTTGGAAGAAGAGCATAACCAAAGACCAGAAGAGCGTATATTACAAAAAGCATTAGCAAAGGATATTACAATACGAGTACATAGCGAAGAGGATTATAATAACGCTTTGGAGGCTTCACAAATTCTTTTTGGTAAAGGTACTAAGGAGACTTTGTGTAAATTAGACGAGGCAACGTTTTTGAGTGTCTTCGAGGGAGTTCCTCAATTCAGTGTATCAAAAGCTGAGGTTGAGCAAGGTATTCCTATTATTGACTTATTGGCAACTAATACTACAATCTTATCTTCCAAAGGTGAGGTAAGAAGAGAGTTGAAGGCTAATTCGTTATCAATAAATAAAGAAAAAATAGGAGATACGTACGTAACGAGTACGGATTCTTTGTTGAACGGTAAATATATCTTGGTGCAAAAAGGAAAGAAAAATTATTTCTTAATTGTAGCGAAATAACTATTTTGCAGTAAGATACGAATAGTATTAATAAGAAAATACTCCAATGATTATATAGAAATAATGGTTGGAGTATTTGTTTTGTTATTTATGTTGAATGGTTACTCTTATTTGAGTAATCTTTTCTTTGTTTTAGAAACTAAAATAATGGAAATGAGAACCGTAACGTTCAAATGTTGCTTTCGTTAGTGCCTCTCTATGATTTGGGTGAGCAATAGATATAAGTAATTTTGCTCTTTCTTGTAGACTTTTACCGAAAACATTAACTGCTCCGTATTCTGTTACTATCCAATTAATCATACTACGAGGTGCTCCGCCGATAGCACCAGGTTTTAGGGTAGGTACTATTTTGCTTTCTCCTTTGGAGGTAACGGACGGCATAGCGATTATGTTCATCCCGCCTTCTGATAAAGATGCTCCCATAACGAAGTCCAATTGTCCTCCGATACCACTAAATAACTTGGCACCAATAGATTCGGCACATACTTGTCCCGTTATATCTATCTCCAAAGCAGAGTTGATAGCAGTCATTTTTGTTTGTTTTGCGATATTTCGTGGATCGTTCGTATAGCCAACATCCATCAATCTAACCATTGCATTATCGTTAACGAAATCGTATAACCTCTTGGTACCCATAACAAATGTTGCTACAGCCCTTGAACGCATGAGGACTTTTTGGTTACCGTTTATGACACCTTTTTCTATTAATTCCAATGCTCCATCGGAGAACATTTCGGTATGTATACCTAAATTTTTATGATCATCCAAATGACTCAATACGGCGTTAGGTATAGCCCCGATACCCATTTGTAAGCAAGCTCCATCTTCTATTAATTCCGCCACATGTCTACCTATAGCGTCCTGAATTTGATTAGGTTGTGCGATAGGAGCCTCCATTATTGGAGTATCGTCTTCAACGAATATATTAATCATAGACATAGGTATGATACTATCTCCAAAGGTACGTGGTACATTAGGATTTACAACGGCGATAACGGTATTAGCCATTTCTACAGCAGCTAAGGTTGCATCCACACTTGTACCCATTGAGACAAAACCATGTTCGTCAGGAGGGGATACTTGTATCATTGCCACATCGCACGGCAAAACTTTCTTTCTGTATAATCTCTGTGTATCTACCAAGTTTACAGGGATATAATCAGCCAAACCTAATTGAACTGCTTTGCGAACATTCTTGCCTACAAAGAAAGCATCGTGTTGGAATATACCTTCGAATTCATTTGCGGTATAAGGAGCGGGACCTTCTGTGTGTAGGTGGTGGATATACACGTTAGCGAATTCTTTTCTTCGCCCTCTTTCGCACATTGCTTCTATTAAGCATTGTGGTGCAGCTGAAACGGACGCCAAGTGAACGTGATCAGAGGATTTTATGACTTGAACTGCCTCTTGTGCCGATACTGCCGTATAAGTATTTTTCATTATATTTTTGTAAATTTAGTCCGTTTAGAAGTCGCAAAATTAGTAATTTATTCGTTATGTAACAAATTTTTCTGTGTTTTTTCCGTGTTTTTATTGAAATTTTTTTTGTTTTCTTTCTTATTTTCCTAATTTTTTTTCCTTTGTAGAGAGTTGACGAAACGGTATATGAAGAAAAGTTTCTATTATGATTAAATATCAAAATAACATCAGTAGTTATCAAAATAATCATTGAAGTTATTTTGATGGTATTAATAGTTATCAAAATAATCATTGAAGTTATTTTGATAGTATTAGTAGTTATCTATAAAGTATCTATAAAGAATACAACATAAATAAGTATAGACGAATTAGTCTAAAATAAAAAATATTTTACTTATATATAAATATATGTAAGGGCATGGGGAGAGTAAGCGTTTGGGGAGTTATTATTAATACTTTATAAAATACTTGTTTGCAAAGAAGTATAATTTTTAATTAACAATAAATAAAATAGGAGAATTTCTTATAAAAAATTCTCCTATTTTTCTGTTAACAAGATAACTACATCTTGTATTTTTTGTTTATTTTTTGATATTTGGTTCTTCTAATCCCAAATGTTTTTGTTTATCTATGATTTTTAGATAGATAGCAATTAATAATGCCAAAATACCAAAACATGCAAATAGGATTAATGGCATTGTATAGTTATAAGGTATGAAAGACTCACCCGCTTGTTTAGCCGCAAGTACAACAGGATTGTTAGCATTAGAAACTTCTAATACTTTTCCAATAAGTACAGGAACAAAACAAAGACCAACGTTTTGTACCCAGAAAATCAACGAATAAGCACTACCTAAATAGCGAGGGTCCATAATCTTTGGAACACTTGGCCAAAGGGCTGCAGGAACCAACGCAAAAGATATACCCAAAACGATAATTGTTATATATGCTAAGAATTTACTATGAGTAGTAGGTAATAGAAAAGCGAATACTAAATGGCATACTATCAATAATAACGCTCCAAAAATTAACATTGTTGCACCCTTACCTCTTCTATCCAAAAAATTACCTAAGAAAGGAGTTATTACTGCGGCACCTATTGGAAACCAACGAAATATATTAGAAGCTTCTTGTGCGTCCATATTACCTATATTACATTGTAGCATATTTGCTCCATATCTTTGGAATGGGAATATAGCAGAATAGTAAAGCACACAAAGTAAAGCAACTACCCAAAATGTTTTTGAGGAAAGAATCTTGCCTATATCACTTACCTTAAACTCTTCTTCAGAAGTTCCTTCTTGAGAAGCCTTATCTGCTAATTGATTATCGAATTTTTTGTCTAATACACAGAAGACTAGGAAGAAAATAAGACCAATCAAAAGCAAACAAGTACAGAATGCAACCGAAGCAACTACCGTTGGTTTGCCCCAAAATACATGTCCTAATTGATTTGCAATCCAAGGAGATATAGAGAATATGGCGAATACGCCGACTCTTGCGATTGCCATCTCTAATCCCATTGCTAACGCCATTTCTTTGCCTTCAAACCATTTAGCAATAGCACGAGAAACAGTGATACCTGCCATTTCACATCCGCAACCGAAAAGCATAAATCCGAAAGCCGCCATTTTAGCACTACCAGGCATTGCTACCCACCAAGTATTCAACCAAGCGTTGAAACCAGTTGTTTGAAACCAGTCACTTACGGCAACAAATTTGATACATGCTCCAACGAACATTAGGGACGCAGATAAAGTACCAGTAAAACGTATTCCACACTTATCTAATATGATACCTGCAATAATAAGAAAACCACACACATTAAGGATATATTCTCCTGCGGCATACGTACCGAACACAGAAGGACTCCATCCTCTTTCTGCCTCAATCATACTCTGTAGAGGCGACATAAGATCCACAAACATGTAGCCAAAGAACATCATCAAGGCGATTAGTATCAACGCTGACCAACGGGCTACTGGACTGTCATTAATTAGTTTTTGAATTTTTTCTGTCATATTCGTATAATTTTTTGATAATTTTCAGATTGCAAAGTTATTATTTTTGTGTTATAAAAAGAATTTTTTTCAAATATTTTTAGAGGATATGTTTAGAAGATCTATTCTAATTATTTGTTTTGCAGATAATAGACACAAAAGTTTTAGTTCTTGTATAAAAAATTTTTTACTAACCATTATCTTAAAAAAATGGTAGATAGTTATTAATACTACTTTACTTATTGGTATTTATTTGTTCGCGTAGAAAAAGAAACGACATTTCTGTATGCATACATATTAATAGAAACAAATAATGAATTAACGAATATTCTTTCTTTTCTTTCTCGGTCTTAAGATTATTAATGTTGTATGATAAAATAGGAGTAGAATTTTTGTTTCATAACCTAATTTATGTATTATGCGGTTTGATTTTTTCATTTTAATTAGATAAAATAAGTATTGAATTGGTAAAAATAGTTCTTTTTAAGATAAAAATTAAAAGTTTTGTTTTCAGTTTTTTAGAGAAAGGAAATTAATTTTTTTCAAAAAAAAATAATAGAAATTATGTAATTTGCAAATAAACTTCTAATTTTGCAGTTTCAAATTTACAAAGTAAAAAAGAATAGATAATAATTAATAAAAGTAAAAAAACATAAGTACTTATTATGAAGAATAGAGGAGCTATTACGGTCATTGCCATTGTGTTTGCGTTGATTTGTATATACCAACTATCGTTCACTTACTTCACTAAAAGAGTAGAGTCTAACGCGAAGGAATATGCGACAGGGTTAGCAAAAACTATGGCTACAAAGATCTCTAATGGGGATGAACTTCGTTATCAAGAAGTTTTTGCACAGGAGTTTGATTCTATTTCTAATGCATATTTAGATTCCATTTCCGAACAACCTGTTTACAACTTTTTATTTATACGTAAGTTCACATACAAAGAATGTAAAGCAAGAGAGATTAATTTGGGTTTGGACTTGAAGGGCGGTATGAACGTTATGATGGAAGTTTCTACTGTGGATGTTATTAAAAATTTAGCCATAAATCCAAACGATCCTTCTTTAGTTGCGTTAATAAATAGAGCAGATGCCATTCATAAAGTAGAGGTAGGTAAATACATAGATTGTTTTGAAAAAGCAGTAAAAGAAGCAAATGCTAAACAAAAGATAGATTTATCATCATTTTTTAGAGTTAAGTTAGCCGATAAAGGTATTACTGCAACATCTTCTAATGCTCAAGTATTGAGTGCTATTAGAAAAGAATGTACAGATTCGTATGAAAGAACATTTCAAGTTTTATCCAAACGTATAGACAAATTTGGAGTAGCACAGCCGACAATTCAGAAATTGGATCAATCCGAAAGAATTTCCATAGAATTACCTGGTATCAAAAATCCCCAGAGAGTTGCCAACCTATTAGAGGGTAGTGCTCAATTACAATTTTGGTTAGTAGAAAAGGATTTAACAAAAGCAGTTAAAGCTTTACAAGATGCAGACTCCTGGTTGGCTGCGATAGGTAATGGCAAAACACAAGATACAGCACAGGTAGAATCCGCAACAGAGACGACTAGTGAGATAGATATTGCAAATAATGAAACAAATAATACTACCAAAGAGGATACCGCTACAGTAAAAAATACTAATCCTCTATTATCCTTGTTTAATTCTATAGGAAATCCGCAAGTATCTTTGGCAGTTGGTACAGTAACAGCATCAAACAAAGAGGCTGTTACACAATTATTGAAAAAATGCAAAGTATTACCTAAAGATTTATTGTTCTTATGGAGTGCAAAACCATTAAACAAAACTAATCTATACGAACTTTATGCAATACATTTAGATAAGAGTAAGGCTGCATTATTAGATGGTGATGTTATTTCGGACGCAAAGGATGATTTTGATCAACAAGGCAGACCTGTTGTTACAATGGTAATGAAAAGCGAAGCTGCTAGTAAATGGGCAAAAATAACAGCTAATCATAAAGGTGAATGTATTGCTATCGTTTTGGATAGCGTTGTTTATTCTGCACCAAGAGTGAATAGTGAGATAACAGGAGGTCGTTCGGAGATATCGGGTAGTTTTACAGTAGATGAAACAAAAGACTTGGCTAATATATTAAAGTCAGGTAAATTGACAGCTCCTGCAAAAATTGTTCAAGAATCAGTTGTTGGACCTACATTAGGAGAAGAATCTATTAAGGCGGGAATATTCTCTTTCTTGGTTGCATTCGTTCTTGTTCTAATATATATGATATTTTTCTATAGTACAGCGGGTATTGCTGCTTGTGTTGCTTTGATTTGTAACTTATTCTTCCTATTTGGAGTTTTGGCGTCATTAGGAGCAGTACTAACATTGCCTGGTATTGCAGGTATTGTGCTTACGATGGGTATGGCTGTGGATGCTAATGTTATTATTAATGAGCGTGTAAAGGAAGAATTATTAAGAGGAAAGAATATAGGTACGGCTATTTCGGATGGTTATAAAGTGGCTTATTCGGCTATTATAGACGGTAACGTTACTACCTTATTAACAGGTATAGTATTAGCTTATTTTGGTAGTGGTCCCGTACAAGGTTTTGCTATAACATTATGTATAGGTATTTTAACTTCTTTATTCTGTGGTATATTTATTTCAAGATTATTGTTTGAAGTATTATTACATCGCAAAGGAGAGAAGAAAGTTAATATCGCATTCTACACCAAACTTACTCAACATTTCTTGGAAAAAACGAATGTTAATTTTGTTGGAACGCACAAGAGACAATTTGTTATAGGCGGAATTTTGGTTTTGATTGCTATAGGTTCATTAGCATTCAAAGGATTAGAATTAGGCGTAGATTTTGCCGGAGGTAGAACATACGTAATACGTTTTGATCAAGATGTTACCCCAGAAAGTGTTAAAGCTTCGTTAACCAAGGAATTTGGATCTACTCCAGAAGTTAAGACGTATGGACCTGCTTACCAAGTTAAAGTAGCAACGGATTACAAAATAAAAGAAGATAGTGAAGAAGTAAAGAAAGAAATTATTTCCAAATTGTTCAATGGTACAAAAGATTTATTCAAAGATAATACGATAAATTTACAGAAATTCCAGTCTACAGAGATATCTCCATTAGGAATAATAAGTTCTGAACAAGTTGGACCTACTATGGCAGAAGATATTCAACGTTCAGCCATAATAGCCGTTATAATATCATTAATTTTGATATTCATATATATTGCAATTAGATTTAATAAATGGCAATATGGTTTGGCGGGTTTAACCTCTTTAACATTTGATGCCTTGATAACTATTGGAGCATTTTCTTTGTTCAACAAGATATTACCATTTACTTTGGAAGTAGACCAGAACTTTGTGGCAGTAGTCTTGACCGTTATAGGATATTCAATCAATGATACTGTTATTGTGTTTGACCGTGTAAGAGAGAATGTAAAACTATTCCCTAAAGAAAATTATGGCAAACTAATGAACGATGCAATGAATCAGACTTTAAGTAGAACATTTAATACTTTGGGTACAACATTGTTAACTTTATTGATAATATTCTTATTGGGTGGAGACGGTTTGAAAGGATTTTCGTTCTCTATGCTTATAGGTATTGCTACGGGATGTTTCGCTTCTCTTTGTGTAGCATGTCCAACGGCGTATTACTTAATAACTAAATCAAACAAAAAAGAAGTAGTAGAAGTAGAAACAAAAAAAAGATAATCAAAAATATTAACGCATAAAAAGTGGTGGCATTATGGGTAGTGTAGTTATAGCAATAGTGGTTTTCGTTTTGGTAATTCTTTCCTCTATGGGTAAGAAGAAAAGAAGTGATGATACCCCAACAGAAACTATTGATGTTATGAGTACATATAATAATGCGGATGACGGTTATGTTTCTTCTGTGAAGAGTAGTCCTTTGAACAAAGAATACAAAAAAGAAAAAAAACAAAGTTTTGAGAGCGAAGACAAACAACAAACAAAGAAAGAATGCAAATCTTTTGATCTAAAGAAAGCTGTCATCTATTCCACCATATTAAATAGACCATACGATTGTTAAGAATAATTAATAAACACTATATGATATGAGTATGCTTAAGAAAATATTAATTACGCTGGGGCTGTTAATTACAGCCAACGTGGTAATTGGACAAGGTATATTGACTGGAACAATTACCGATGCAAAAACAGGCGAACCCCTGCCGTTTGTTAATGTTATCGTAACTCAAAATGGACAACAAATGGGAGGTGCCACAACAGATGTTAATGGCGAATTCCAAATTAGACAGTTGACTCCTGGTACGTATGACATGCAGGCATCATTTGTAGGGTACAAATCTGTTATTAAACAAGGTATCAATGTAAAATCTTCTGGACAGACAAGAGAGGGTGATGTAAAATTAGAGCCTACAGCTGAAATGTTGACAGAAGTTGAAATTGTTACTCAAGCAGTTCCTTTGATAGATATTGGAGGTTCGGAGTCAGGTAAAAGACTTTCTGCCGATGAAATTAGTAAGATGTCTGCTAATTCTGTGGAAGGAATTATTGCAAGTGTTGGAGGTATTACGGATGACGGAAGTGGAAATACTGGTAGTGTCAGAGGTGAATCCGATATGCAAAGTTTTGTAAATGGTGTTAAGAAATCAGGTTCTAGTGTACCTACATTTGCTGTGCAAGAAATACAGGTAACACTTGGTGGTACACCAGCAAGTATTGGTGAGGCTATCGGTGGAGCATCTAGTATTACATTAAAGGCTCCTCAAAACAAATTTGAGGGTATGGTTGCTTATCGTACATCAGAACCATTTGATACAAGAGGTTATCATAGAGGCGAGTTTTATTTCACTGGTCCTATAATAACAAAGAAAAACGCTTCGACGGGAGCAGAGAAAACTATTCTAGGATTTCGTTTAAGTGGTTACAATTCTTATGTCCACGACCCTTATCGCCGTCCCAAAGATAGACGTTATTTTATGGTAAAGGATGATGTTTTGGAAAGAATACAAGCGTCTCCATTATATTTAGATCCATCTACAGGATCTATACAATACACAGCCTCTTATTTGACTGCAGATGATTTTCAGAGAGTTGGACGCAAGCCAAATCTTTGGTCAAACTCATTTTACATAGAAGGAGGTTTGGATTTTAGACCAAATTCTACATCAATATTAAAAATCAATGGAGAGTATATATATAGTATAGGTAAGAATGGTAGTCTTTCTTCAATGCTATTAAATAATGAAAACAATAGCGAGAGTAAAGCTAATAGTTTTCAGATAGCAGCAGATTTTACGCAAAGATTATCTTCTAACGAAGGAAGTGCTAAAATAAAGGATGTTATATTTGAAGTTTTAGGTTCTTATCAACGTCAATACTCTGAAACGTATAATCCTAATTTTAAGGAAGATTTCTTTAGATACGGGCATATTGGTACATTCAAAACATACAAAAAACCTACATACGCTTTGACAAAAATGGATATAGATGGCGATGGTTTGGAGGAATATGTTTATCAACATAATGGTTGGTTAGATTACCAAGTAGATTTTACTCCTTCTACGGATAATCCAGGACTAACAGCATACACTAGTCAATTATATAATGATGAAATGTTTGCTAGTTATAGGTCTTCATTAATTAATTACACTAACATTCGTCTTTTGAATGGTTTGGTTAATGGCGATACACCAGGTTCAATTTATAGTATGTATACTAATGTTGGAGTTCCTACTACATCCTATTCTAAATCAGAGACACAAGCTATATATGCTACTGCCAAATTAACTGCAAATATTGGCAGACATGAATTAGAATTAGGATTTCAATACGATCAACAAATATACAGATCGTATAGTTTGTCAGCAGGTGGACTTTGGTCTTTAATGAAACAAGAGGCAAATCAACATATACTATATAGAGATTTGGATAATCCTATTATTGATTATAGTGGATTTTATCCAGTTGTTAGTTATGAGAGAAATTTTGACGGAGGTTCTCAAACATACTTTGATAAACAATTTAGAGAAAGATATAATCTATCTGGAACAGAGTACATAGATATAGATAGTTATGATCCTTCAACTTTTTCTATTGATATGTTTTCTGCCGATGAGTTGTACAATTCTGGTAATGCCTACGTTTCATTTATGGGATATGACTATACAGGAAAAAAACTTACAGGTAAAACTTCTTTGCAAGATTACTTCAATGGTACAAATGGAAAAAGAGAATTAGGTGCATGGCAACCTATCTATATGGCAGGATATGTACAGGATAAGTTCTACTTCCGTGACTTGATTTTCAATATTGGTATTCGTGTAGATAGATATGATGGCAACCAAATGGGATTAAAAGATCCATACCTATTATATAGTGCATATACGGTAAGTGATTTGGAAAAGAATGGAAGAACAGATATTCCTGCCGGTGTTCCAAAGGATGCTGTTGTTTATGTTAATACACTAAATAGTAGTTTGAGTAACAATTTCTCAGGAGTACAAATAATGGGATATCGTTCAGGAGAAGGATCTGCTTCTGCTTGGTATAATGCTAATGGCGAAATAGTTTCAGACCCTAATTCTGTTGCAGGTGCATCTGGGCAACCTCTTCCTTTCAGAAAAGGAACATTATTAGACACAGGTCTACCAGAAAATATTAGCACAGATGCGTTCAAAGATTATGAGCCACAAGTAGTTGCTATGCCTCGTATAGCTTTCTCTTTCCCTGTTTCAGACAAATCAGAGTTCAAGGCATCATACGATGTTATTGCACGTCGTCCTGGTAGTTCTTATTGGGCTGCAAGTTATGCAAGTTATTTGTTTATGGAGAAAATGAGTGGTGCTGCTTTAACTAATCCTAATTTGAAACCTGAAAAGATTACAAATTATGAGTTAGGTTTCCAACAAGTTCTTTCAGAGAGTTCTGCTTTGGCAATATCTGCTTATTACAAACAAACAAGAGATTTGATTAATTTAGTTCAATATACAGGTGCTGACCCTACTACAATGTATTATTCATACGATAATCAAGATTTCAGAACAACTAAGGGTGTAACTATTTCATACGATCTTAGACGTTTGAAAAATATAAGAATTAATGCTAACTATACTTTGCAATATGCAGAAGGAACAACAGGTTTGCCCTCTTCTACTTTGGTTTCATTAATCAGAGCCGGCTATCCTAATGTTAAGATGATGTTTCCAATTTCAGATGATAGACGTCATGCTTTCAAATTAAATTTGGACTTCCGTTATGAAGGTGGTGATAGGTATAATGGACCAACAACAAGAAAAGTTGTTACTGGTAAAGATGGAGAAGCAAGAACAAAGACAATCAAATGGTTGCAGAATTTTGGTGTAAATGTAACAGGTTTAGCACAATCAGGTGCTCCTTACACTCGTTATTATAGCCAAACTCAATCTACAATTGTTGGTAGTTATAGAGGTTCTCGTTTGCCTTGGATATTCCGTTTGGATATGACAATTGATAAATCATTTATATTCAAAGTAGGAAAGAGAAATACTCAAATGAGATTATTCTGCTCTGTTTATAATGTTCTTAACACCAAGAATATTACAGGAGTATTTGGTGTAACAGGTGACCCGGATGATAATGGTTATTTGACAGATCCAGAGACTCAAACAGCAATTCAACAACAATTAGATGAAACAGCATATAGAAATTACTATATGATGTATTTGGATAATGGTTCGTATAATTATGCATCTCCACGTAGAGTAGAGATAGGCGTTTCATATATGTTCTAATTAGATGTTAACAAAGAAAGAAAAAGTTTAAAATATTATGAGACATGTAATTTGTAAATTATCGTTGTTAATGCTTTGTTTATGCATTATTAGTGTATCGGTAGATGCAGCACCTTATAAGGGAAAGGTAGCTAAACGTGTTGCAACTAAAGCAGACGGCGATTTGGAGAGATGTAGACGTGCTCAAGGTTCTGCGGAATTAAGCATAAACAACGTACGTGCCCGTATCAATCAAGGTGGTAATATGTGGTATGATGGTTCTGCTGCACATTATTATGTACCAAAAGACGGAACAAGTACTGCTATGTATTGTGCAGCGTTGTGGATTGGTGGACAAGATGAGAATAAACAATTAAGAGTTGCTGCTTTGCGTTTCGGACAAAGTGGAGATGACTTTTGGCCAGGACCATTGACAGTAGATGGAAATGCTTCTGTTAATAAACAAATTTGTGACGAGTGGGACAAATTATATAGAATAACCAAAGCAGAGGTTCAAGCTTTTATTAATTCTTTTGAATACGATGCAGAAGGTTTGCCTATTGCAGGTACATACGACCCATCTACGTTGACAGATGTTATTAAGAATTGGCCAGGAAATGGTAATACTTCATTGAAGCAATCTAAATTTTTGGCTCCATTTTATGATTGGAATAAAGATGGTGTCTATGATTACAATTCTGGAGATTATCCTTATTATGACTTTGATGGGGCTTTATGTCCAGCAACAATTAAGGCTAATTTACCAGTAGGTAGTAAATACACGCCAACTCCTACAATGGAGTCTGATACAGTAAATCCTAATTATGGTACAGGTGGTAAAATATCTGCGACAGGTGGACTACTTGTCGACCAAGTACTGAAAGGTGATGAAACATTATGGTGGATATTCAATGATAAAGGAAATACTCACACAGAGTCTGGTTCTGAAAATCCTATTGGTTTGGAAATTCGTGCTCAAGCATTTGCTTTCACTATGAATAATGAAATCAATAATATGACTTTCTATTCCTACGAGATTATTAATCGTTCTACATTTACTTTGACGAATACTTATTTTAGTCAATGGGTAGATGCCGATTTGGGTTATGCATACGATGACTTTGTTGGTTGTGATGTTGAGAGAGGTTTGGGTTATGTTTATAATGGTAAAGCAACGGATGGTCCAGGTACTGGTGCTTATTCAGGCAATCCTCCTGCTGTTGGTATAGACTTCTTCCAAGGTCCTTATATGGATCCAGACGGTAAAGATAATCCAAAGATTGATATAGAATCCTTTATAGAAAACTACGGAGCAAGTGAATTGGGACAATATTGTATACAAGTTGGTTTGACATTAGCCGATACGAGCAATATGGCAACATTGAAGAGTAGTGAATCATTAAGAATTCTTCTAACAGATAATGCTTATAAATATAAGAAAGCATGGTATCCAAAATCAAAAGATTCCGTTGATGCTTGTGCTATAAATGGTGTAAACTTTGGAAACGGAATTGTAGATGATGAACGTTTTGGTATGAGACGTTTTGTTTATTATAACAATAGCAATGCTTCTAATGGAGAACCGAGCAAGGCATCTGACTATTACAACTATTTACGTGGTATTTGGAAAGATAATAGTCGTATGGTATTCGGCGGTGACGGATATCAAACAGGAGTAGAGACAGGTATCTATGCAGACTTTATGTTCCCTGGAACTTCAGATATTTGGGGTTGGGGAGTAAGAGAGACCGGTAGAGAAAGTGAGTATGCAGGCAAATTATGGTCAGAAGAGAGTGCAGGTAATAGTGCTGGCGACAGACGTTTTATGCAATCTGCAGGTCCATTTACCCTAAAACCAGGTGCTATTAACTATATCACAGTTGGTATTCCTTTTGCTCAGGCAGCAACAGGTGGTCCAAGTGCTTCTGTTGAATTATTAAGAACAGTAGACGATAAATGTCAGGCTTTATTCGATAATTGTTTCAATGTATTGGAAGGTCCAGATGCTCCAGATGTTGTTGTTCAAGAATTAGATAGAGAGATTATACTTTATTTAACTAATGAGACAGGTAACAACGTTAATGAGTCTTACAAAGCAATGGATGAGACAATTCCAAGAGATTATCAAGAAACTGTTATTAGTTCCTCGGGAGATACTACATACGTAACACACGAATATGATAGATACTATAGATTTGAAGGTTATCAAATATTCCAATTAGCAAATTCTTCTGTTTCTGTTGCTGATATATATGACAATTCCAAAGCACGTTTAGTTGCTCAATGTGATATTGAAAACTATGATCCAGCACAGAATAATGCTGCAATTGCAGAATTAAAGAACGTTACTATAACGGACGGATATCCAACTACTCAAACAATGGTATCTGGTGAAAATGCTGGTATTAGACACTCTTTCCGTATTACAGAAGATAAATTTGCAACTACAAATGACAAACGAATAGTAAATAATAAGAAATATTATTATATTGCTATCGCATACGCTTATAATGATTACAAACATTATAATGCAGAAGACGCTACAAAGATTGACGGACAAAAAGAACCTTATTTAGCATCAAGGAAGAAAGGTGATGGTTCAAGTATAGAGCCTGTTATGGCGATACCTCACATGACAGAGGCAGAACAAAACGGAACAGTAGTTCAAGTTTCTTACGGCTATTCTCCTGAAATTATAAGAATAGAAGGTAATGGAAATGGAGGAATGAATCTTAGCATAAAGCCAGAATCTGTTAATGAATTGTTCACTACAGATAAGAATATTATAGAAAATCCTAAATATTCTGCTGGTTATGGCCCGTTAGATATTAAAGTAGTAGATCCATTGAATGTAAAGAAAGGACAATATACAATTAAATTAGTACCTAACGCAAATTATCCTACAGTAATGGATAGTTGTACTTGGGAATTAACTTGTGTAGATCCTTCCAAAGCATTATATTTCGATGGTACAGATTCTGTTTATGCTGTAACATCTGATCGTCCTATAGGAGACATAAACGAGCAAATTATCTTTGATTTAGGTATATCTATATCATTATCTAATGTAGAATCTTTGGCAAATACAATTGATTTGTCATTAACAGGTGATGGTAGAAGTACAATTAATAATTCAGTAAAATCTGGAGCATATTTAGCATCATCCATAGAATACGAAAATTCAGATAGTGCGTGGTTGTATGGATTTGCTGATAACGATGGGTATAATGCTACTAATTGGATTAGAAGTGGTTCTTCTATTCCTGCTGGAACAGATGGCTCATTAGTAACAGATACAAACGCAGACTACTATTATCTTACAGATGCAGTTAATAAGTCAAAGGCAGCCTTGGATGGAAGTAGTCAATTCGAAAATTGCGTCTATGGAACATGGGCACCTTATAAATTGACTTCTTTGGGATATACTCATCCTGCATTTTCTAAACGTTATTTAGCATCCGCAGATGATTCTTATAATTATAATATGGCAATAGATCCATTACAAATGAACTCTATGCTATATAATGATTTGAATAATTTAGCTTCTGTGGATATTGTCTTTACTGCCGATCAATCTAAATGGACACGTTGTCCGGTTATAGAAATGGGAACAGATGCAACTATGACCGAAGGTGGTGCAAAGAAATTTATGCTTAGAAAACACAATTCTGTTGATAAGAATGGTAACGATGATGGAAGTGGTACACAAGGAATGGGTTGGTTCCCTGGTTATGCAGTTAATGTAGAGACTGGCGAAAGACTTAATATTATCTTTGGCGAAAATTCTTCATTAGGTCAATACAATGGTAGGGATATGATGTGGAATCCTTCTTATTATGGTTCGGGTAATGGCTCTTCTTATGGTGGAATGCATTATGTATACGTTTTGGGTACTAATCAATTCAAGATGAATCAAACTTTACGTAATAGAGTAACTGTTGAGCCTCCTCGTTATGATGAAGGAGTTTGGGCTTACAATATCCTAAACAAATTGACCAATCTAACAGGTATTACAGGACAAGACGCTATTTTGGATGAGGTTGAATCTTTATTCGCTTCAGTTATGTGGGTTGGAATGCCAGCTCCAATGACTCAATTGTTTGAGCAAGGTGTTAATGTAGATTTGGATAAGAAATCTCCAACTCTAATTCCAACAGATGCTACTGTTAAGATAAGAGTAAGACAACCTTATAAACAATATTGGACAGCTAATAGTTATGATTCTTACTACCAACCAACAGAGTTACAAAACAATAATTATCCAATGTATCAATTTGACTTTGGTGACGATGTAGCAACTCAAAGAGGTGTAATCTCAGTAGCAAAGAGGGCTTTGGATGATATTATGGTTGTTCCTAATCCATATTATGCGTTTGATTTATATGAAAAAGATCAGATAGAGAATATTGTTAAGATAACCAATCTTCCTCCTGATTGCTATATAACAATTTACACTGTTGATGGAACAGTAGTTCGTAAACTTAGAGGACCTTCTGCTAATTTGGTTTCTGGAGGAGGAACTGCTTTGACAAGTGTTGATTGGGATTTGAAGAACGAAAGAGGTCTTCAGATTTCGGGAGGTGTATATCTAATTCATGTTAAGGCTGATGGTATTGGTGAAAAACTGATTAAATGGTTTGGAGCATTACGTCCAGTAGACTTAAACTCTTTCCAATAATAGTTAACCAAACAGTTTAATAAACACTTAAATAGAGGAAATAAGTTATGAATAAAATACACAAAATAATCAGTTTAGTCATATTAATGACGATGCTATTGCCTAATATAACTGCAAATGCAGGTAATGATGATAGACGTGGTACTGCTGGTGCAGGTGAGTTGCTTATTAATCCATGGGCAAGAAGTGCTGGTTGGTCAAACGTTAATACTGCTAATGGTACAGGTTTGGATGCTTTGTTTACTAACGTTGCAGGTTTGGGTCATACTACAGGAACAGATTTCTATGTGAATTATTCTCATTATTTGAATGATTCCGATATAGGTATCGTTGCTTTGGGTATTGCTCAAAACTTAGGAGATTACGGAGTTTTAGGTTTGTATGTAAATTCTATGAGTTTCGGTAAAATACAAAGAACTACCTATTATTCCCCCGAGGTAACCGGTGCTTCTTTCAAACCAAGTTTAATGAATCTTGGTGTGTCGTTTGCAAAAGCCTTCTCTTCATCTATATATGCCGGTGTTACATTGAAAGTTATTACTGAAGGTATTGATAACGTAACTGCCACAGGCGTAGGTTTTGATGCGGGTATTCAATATGTAACAGGAGATGACTATGAGATAAAGTTTGGTATAGCCCTAAAGAACTGGGGACCTTCTATGAGTTTCTCTGGTGATGGTCTTTCTACTATGTCAACAGTTGAAAATGCAGGTCACCAACAAACCTTAGAGCAACGTTCTTTATCTTGGGAATTACCTTCAAGTTTGAATATCGGTGCATCTTACGATTTCTTATTTGCAGAGAAAGAACAGCGTTTAACATTTGCTGCTAATTATGAGTCTATGGCATTTACCAAAGACCTTTATACAGCGGGCTTGGAATATGGTTTCAAAAATTTATTTATGGTACGTTGCGGTTATACTTATCAAGGAGGTGGTACCAAAGATATCTATACCAATACAGACAGAACTAATTTTTCGAATGGTTTCACGGCAGGTGCTACTATAAACACTACAATAGTTAAAGGCAAAGGCAATAAACGTAATACAGATTTGGCTATTGATTACGCCTATAGAACAACCGTTATTTTGGGCGGTATTCATTCCATCGGTGTGAGATTAACTTTGTAGAATCTGTAGATATATAATTAAGTAATAATTCATTAATGAATAGAAGACTTGAGAAGAAAGGGTCTTCTATTCATTTAGTTTGCAAAAGATATAAAACAAAAGAATCATGTCAGAAATAAAATATTATTCAGCAGAAGGGCTGAAAAAACTTAAAGATGAGTTGCACAAGATGATAACTGTTGATCGTCCAAGAGTTTCTGCAGCCATAGCAGAGGCAAGAGAAAAAGGAGATTTGAGTGAGAATGCAGAATACGATGCTGCAAAGGAAGCACAATCTCAATTGGAGGCCAAAATACTGCAAATGCAAGATATGGTATCTAATGCTCGTCTTTTGGATGAAAGTAGAATAGACACTTCAAAGGTATTACTCCTATCTAAAGTGGAGTTTGAGAATATGGCATTGAAAAAGAAAATGACTTACGAAATTGTTCCCGAAAACGAGGCAGACTTAAAGGCAGGTAAGATATCCGTAACATCTCCTATTGCCAAAGGTTTATTAGGTAAGAAAGTAGGTGATATTGCAGAGGTTAAAGTACCTGCAGGTATGCTTAAATTAAAAATAACTAAAATATCTCGATAGTATATGGCATCGATTTTTTCAAAGATTATAGCAGGAGAAATACCTTCTTATAAGGTTGCCGAGACGGATAAATTCTATGCTTTCTTGGATATTTCTCCATTAAAAAAAGGTCATACATTGGTCGTTCCAAAGAAGGAAATAGACTATATTTTTGATATAGATGATAACGACCTAAAAGACTATATTTGTTTTGCCAAACGTATTGCTGTTGCTATCAAAAAGGCACATCCTTGTGTTAAAGTTGGTATGGCAGTTATAGGTTTGGAGGTACGTCATGCTCATATCCATTTGGTACCGATGGAGAAAGAGGGAGATTTGAATTTTGCAAATCCAAAACTAACACTATCCGAAGAGGAATTCAAAGAGATTGCATCTAATATCGCCAAAAATATGTAGTCTAAAAGGAGTATTTCTTTCTTCTTAATAAATAGAGAATTATAATCACAAAGGGACGAATAGTATAGAATATTCGTCCCTTTCTTATTATTGGCTATTAGATAGAGATTGTGAAATAGAATTATTCTCAAATAGTATCTTGAAAGGATCTGATAGTAGGAGTGTCTTATCTTTTTGTGTTTTTGATCAAGAAAGATTGTATTAAAAGAACTTTTACTTGGTAACTTGTAGGACTATATTAGATTGGTATTCAATAAGAGTAAATTCTTAACCCTCCTTCTTGCTAAGGATTTTCCTACACATACTATCAAATTTATTATTTATCTCCTTACTATTACTAATATTAGAAAAGTAACAAATATAACAAACGAAACGATAATAATCTAAATAAAAAGAAAAATTATTCTTAAGGTATACCTAAAAGATAAAATATTTTGTAACTTTGCATTCGAAAAAAATAAATAGATATATGAACATAAATAATAATATAACGATTGCACAGAATGATACTTTTTTACAAGAGGGAGTTAACAAATTCTTTTTTGTGAATGGAAAACAAATGAAAGAAAACAAAGATAATATATTAGATCAATTTTTTACAAATAAAGAAGAAGCAAACCGATTATATATTAAAACAAAATCAATTATTTCAAAATATGAACAAGATTTAGATGTATTTACGTGGTTAGAGCCGAGTGCAGGTGATGGTGTTTTTTATGATTTATTTCCAAAAGATAAAAGAATTGGTATTGATATTTTACCATTAAGGGATACTTTCATTCAAACAGATTATTTGCAATATGCGTTACCTAAAAAACGACTTATAGTAATGGGAAACCCTCCATTTGGGCATAGAGGAGTAACTGCGTTGGAATTTATAAATCATTCACAAAATGCAGAATATGTTTGCTTTATCTTACCAATGTTTTTTAATAGTCAAGGCAAAGGTTCAATTAAGTATAGAGTAAAGGGATTTAATTTAATATATTCAGAAATTTTACCAAAGAATATTTTCTATTCATATACAACTAAAAATTTCACAAGTATACGTTGTGTATTTCAAATTTGGAGTAAAAATCACAAAGTAGATAATACGGAATTTAGTTGGTACAATAACAATAAACAAGAACCATTTAGCGATTTAGTTAAAGTGGTAACTGTATCACTTGCGAAGAAACGTGAGTGTGGAAAAGAATGGATATTTAATAAAAAAGCAGATTTCTATATTTCATCAACTTTTTATAATAATGTAGAAGTGGTGGATAGTTTTGATAAAGTGAAATATAAATCTGGTGTTGCAATAATTTTGTTAACTGATAATGAAGAACAAAAACAACGAATAACATATATTTTCAAAAGTACAGATTGGAAACAATATGCAACGCCAGCGACTAATTCTTGTTATCATATTGGCAAATCAAACGTTTTTCAACTATTAAAAGATAAATTATGAAAAAACAGACAATGAGTTTAGACTTTTTGAATAAAGAACTAAAAGTCATAATAGAGAGGAAACATAGAGAATTGCAATTAGGTAAAGGTTATGAACAAATTTTTTCAAAGATAAAAGACTTTGAAGGCAATGCGATAGGACAAATTGGGAGGAATATGCTAAAAGTATTTGCAGACAAATTTGTCCAATAAAACAAGAGGACAGCGAAGTTATTCACGATGAGTATGATATTTGTTTGCAGAACAATAAAACAATTGAAGTAAAAACAGCTCGCAAAGGTAGAACAAATAATACTTTTCAGTTTAATGGAATAAATCCGAAATATAACTATGATTATCTTTTGTGTATAGGTATTTGCGAAGAGCAAGTTTTATATAGGATATTTCATAAGACTGCCATTAAATATATTCATTCAGAGAGAAAATATTATATGCAAGAGGATAATTTTAAGAAACAACTTGTACAAATGAATCCAGAAAACATGGTTAATTACAAATTAACGTTAAACATAAGAGATATGTTATCTATAGATAAACTTCCAAAGGTAATTGAATCAATTTGTTATGTAGATTAGATTTTATATCTTCTTTTCTATAGATACAAAGAATAGTATTATTGATCATTACAGTATGCGGGTTCTGTTTAAGGGTTACATACGTAAAAGAGGGTTTGTTCGTACTCACATAGAAAAGTTCAGTTGTGTTTTTGATCAAGATAAGAGATTGTATGTATTAAAAGAACTTTTACTTGGTAACTTGTAGGACTGTATTAGATTGGTATTCAATAAGAGTAAATTCTTAACCCTCCTTCTTGCTAAGGATTTTCCTACACATACTATCAAATTTATTATTTATCTCCTTACTATTACTAATATTAGAAAAGGCTAAATCTAATTCGTTGTAGTCAATCGTTGTAAAAGTATCGAAGAAACGCTTACCCCTATAAATTACGGAACTTTCAGGCAGATAAATATTTCCTTTCATCTTCTTATTATTGAAGTACATTAAAATTGGTTGTATTTGTTTGCGATCTTTTATATTTAGAGTTTTGATTAGTAGGGCTATAGTTAGTAGAAACTTTCTATTTATACTAACAAACTTTCCTGTGTCGTGATCGTCATTATATTTTATCTCTACATATACAATACGATGTGTATCTTTTTGTTGAAATAATAAATCAATATCATACGAAAGTTTTTCTATTTTTTGCTTTTTTGCTTCTGTTTGAATGATGGTATCAATAAGAAAATCAAATTTATCCTGTAAGTTTTGTTCAGAATTGTTTTCTGTTTGACACTCTGCAATATAATCATCAACTAATCGTATTGATTGTTTGGAGACAGAGAAAGAATTTGTTTTTTTGCCAGAAAATTCTGTCAATATCTCATTATTAGGATTTAATTCAATAATATTCTTAATTGTTGTTTCAAGAAAATTACCAAATTGAATATTCATTGATTGCAAAATTCCACCTAATATTCTGTATCTATTAGGTATGAAATGAATTTTATCACTATGTTTTTTTATCAATTTGTTGATTTTGTTTTGTGCTAATGAGTTTCTTATCAATTCATCAACGGCATAATTAATACTATTAATAATTCCCTCTTGCATATTTGTAATTATTTGGAAATAAAATGTCTGTATTCTTCTCTTATCTCATCTATTGATTTTCTTTTTCCGTCTCTATTCACAAACCAATAATCAAAACCATTCACACGTGTTGCTTTCTTGTTTGTTATCGTTGCTGCACCCTCGTGGATATTTGTTATTGTACCATTTGGCATTACAATAGAACCATTATCCAAAAGTTGTACGTGTAAATCTGTCTGTTTGATAAATAACTCCTCATTTGCAATAAGAAATTTATCATCAATCATCTCTTTCAACGATACTTTCATAGGTTTAATATCATATATTGCATTCTCGATAGAAGTAATATTTTGTTGTGTTTGTTCTATTCTGCGTTTTCCATATTCGCAATACGTTGTATCCTTTTCTATACCAATAAAATTCCTACCACATTGTTTAGCAACGACACCTGTTGTAAAAGTACCACCAAATGGGTCTAATATCAAATCATTTACATTTGAACAAATATTAATTATTCTATATAAAAGTTCTTTTGGTTTTTGTGTAGAATGTAATTTGTTACCATTATCATCTTTTACTCTCTCATTACCACTACAAACCGCAATTCTCCAAACACTTCCCATTTGTTTTCTAACACCTTGTAAATATTCTTGTTCGCTTACTGTGTCTTTGTTTAATTCTTTTGCTGTTTTGTAATTAAAAGTGAATTTAGATTTAGAGTTTTTTACTGCCCAAATCAATGTTTCGTGTGAATTATTCAAACGTGTTCCTTTGAAATTTGGTGTTGGATTCTTTTTATGCCAGATAACATCATTTATAAACCAAAAACCTATATCTTGCATAATACTCCCGATAGTATAAATACATTGCATACTACCAATAACCCAAAAACTACCATTCTTGGAAAGAACTCTATAACACTCGCTTAACCATTGTCTTGTGAATTTTTGATAATCCTCTAATGTCGCAAATTGATTATCCCATTCATCATCGCAACCATCAAAATCACCACCCTCTACACGCTCTAATCTACCACTAACACGCATCCAATATGGCGGATCTGCAAAGATTAAATCCACGCTATTAGATTCAATTTTCTTTAATTCTTCAATACAATCACCGTTTATTATTCTGCAATTGTTCATAAATGTATTATTTTTTCTGAATATATTAAGATGAAAATACATTGCAAATTTACATCTAAAATTTGAAATATTATTCAAATTATTCGCAAAATATGAGGATAAAATTCTTATTATCGTAGTATTTTACTGATTAGTGTATAAAATAGTGTATAAAGTAGGTACGAAAGGATGCTTTTTAATGAAAATAGATAAAGAAATTGATTAAATAAGGTTGTTTATTATACCTATAACTGCTCTACAAAGTAGATTCATAAAGGTGATATTCTCCCTATATCCCCATTTTGATAAGTGAAAATGGTTATCTAAAATATTGATTCTCTTTGCTATAATTTTTTGTAGTAATTTTTAGAAAAAAGGTGTTTTTTTATTTTAATGAAACATCGTTTTATCAAAATAATATGTGATTTTATTCGAATAGTTATTGATATTATTTGAATAGTTATTGAAGTTATTTGAATAGTTATTGAAGTTATTTGAATAG
>CAVGDP010000092.1:0-6558 GCA_963627985.1 uncultured Eubacteriales bacterium | reverse complement strand
TCAATAACTATTCAAATAATATCAATAACTATTCGAATAACATCAATAACTATTCAAATAATATCAATAACTATTCGAATAACATCAATAACTATTCGAATAACATCAGATATTATTTTGATGATTTTTGTATCTATTCTAACTATTATATAATCAAATTATTACAAAGGTGAAAATTTGCCAATTTTTTACGAAAAAATGGCTATAAAAAATGACCATATAGGGAAAATAGAATATCTTGGGTCTTCTATTTATGACTTTGTTTTTGGCGAATGCGAATAACTAAAAATATTAAAAGTCAAACGAAAAAGGAAGTAAGTCCCTAACGGAATTGAATTGCAAAATAGTATTATCTTTTCTATGAATAAGAATTTTTATTGGGCGTTTGCTGCGTTTAGTTTCTGTTTCTAACATAACTTGTCTACACGCTCCGCAAGGAAAAGCAGTTGCTAATCTATCGTTTGTGTCTTTTGCACTAATAACCAAAGTAGTTACGTTGCCCTCTTTACAACCTGCACTAAATAAAGCCACTCTCTCGGCACAAAGACCATTAGGAAAGGATGTATTTTCTTGATTTGTTCCTACAACTATCTCACCCGTATCCATTCTTATAGCACAACCGACCTTGAAGTGAGAATAGGGAGAATAGGATAGATTAGTTGTTTGTATGGCGGTGGATAAGAGTTCTTTATCTTCTGTGGATAGTTCCTCAAAAGAGAGTATCTTATAATCTATTTCTAATTTTGCTTCTTTCATTATAGTAAAGGTATGTAGTTTATGGGAGCAAAATTACTAAAAAAATCTTGTAAGAGAAATTTTTTCTAATTTTGCACACTGATATTTTGATATTTTTAGCAAAAACAATAAACAAAAATTATTATTATCACAAACAAAATAGATGTTAAAAGATAAATTGCCAAGTTTTTCGGTCGCTCTCTCGCCAATGGATGATATTACAACTATGGAATATAGAAATATTTGTAAATCTTTTGGTGCGAATGTTTTATTTACTGAATTTGTTTCTTCTGATGCGTTAATTAGGGACGTGGAAAAGAGTTATCAAAAGATTTTTTTCAAAGAAAATGAACGTCCTATTGGTATTCAGATTTTTGGAGCAAATGAACAATCCTTGGTGGAGGCTGCTAAAAGGGTAGAAGAGAAGAATCCTGACTTTATTGATATTAATTGGGGTTGTCCTATGAAGAAAATTGCGACCAAGGGGGCAGGTAGTGGTATTTTGCAGGATATAGATAAGATGATAAAGATAACTCGTGCGGTTGTAAAGAGTGTAAAAACTCCCATTTCGGTAAAAACGCGAATTGCTTACGATAATAATTCAACGAAGATAACGGATTTTTGTGAGGCTTTGCAAGATTGCGGTATTCAGTTGTTGAGTATTCACGGTAGAACCAAACAACAAATGTATAATGGTAGTTCAGATTGGACCCTAATCGGCGAAGTGAAAAATAATCCACGAATAAATATACCTATTTTCGGTAATGGAGATATTGACTCGGCAGAAAAAATGTTAGAATATAAGAATCGTTATGGTGTTGATGGTATTCTAATCGGTAGAGGTGCTATTGGGAAACCTTATATATTCAAACAATGTCAGCAAATTATAGAACAGCAAAATTTATCCCCACAACAACGACTTCTTTATGAGCCAACAATAAAAGAAAAAGCCTCTCTATGTAAAGAACATTTCATTTCCTTATTAGAAAATCGCCAACAAAGGAACGCTATTATAATAATGAAAAAGTTTTATAGCAAATATTTTTCCTCTATTATCAATTTCAAACCATTTAAGATGAGATTAATGAACGCAGACAGCACAGAAGAAATTCTAAATATATTAGGAGAAATCGCAAATATAGAGTAATAAGTCTTTTTTTGAGATGAAAACAAAATAGTTGGTATAAAAGAAAAAATTTGTAATTTTGCAAAGTAATTTTAAACAAAGCAAGTTTTTATAAAAATGACAAAAAAAGAATTATTGAGCCAAACCATTGAACACATTGATATTAAGAAAATAGATTCTACTGAAATTATCAATGCAATGAGCAAAATGTCTTTTGCTTCAAGAGAAACTGCTATCGCAGCAGATTATTTAGAAAAGATGATAGAAGACAAGGACTGTTCAAACATACTAACCTTGGCCGGCAGTACTTCTGCTGCAGGTTGTATGCAAGTTTATGTTGATATGGTAAAGAGCAACATGATAGACTGTGTTGTATCTACCGGTGCGTCAATAATAGATATGGACTTATTTGAGGCATTAGGTTTCAAACATTATAAAGGTACTCCATTTATTAGTGATATGGTCCTAAGAGATAATTATGTGGACAGAATATATGATACCTATATTGATGAGGAAGAATTACAAATCTGCGACAAAACAATAAAGGAGATTGCAGATAGATTAGAGCCTCGTCCGTATTCATCGAGGGAGTTTATAAAAGAGATTGGTAAATGGTTATCAGAAGGTAATGCCAAAAAGAAAGACTCTCTTATTCAAGTATGTTATGAAAATAATGTACCTATTTTCTGTCCTGCTTTTTCGGATTGCTCTGCCGGTTTCGGATTAGTTATGCATCAAGTTGCTAATCCTGATAAACACGTTAGTATTGACTCTGTTAAAGACTTTTTGGAGTTAACTAATATCAAAATTGCCGCTAAAACGACAGGTTTGTTTATGATTGGTGGCGGTACTCCTAAGAATTTTGCACAAGATACGGTTGTTTGTGCTGAGGTTTTGGGACATGATGTAGATATGCATAGATATGCTGTCCAGATTACAGTTGCTGACTCCCGAGATGGTGCTTGTTCTTCTTCCACATTAAAAGAAGCCGGTTCTTGGGGCAAAGTTTCTCCGACTTATGAGCAGATGGTGTATGCCGAGGCCACAACAGTATTGCCTTTGATCGCTTCATACGTTTATCATAAAGGAGAATGGAAGAATAGAAAGAAAAGAGAATTTTCTAAATTATTCAAATAGAGTAATAATTAGATAGTATAGCAAAAAGAAATTACATAAAAAAGACTCTCCATTAGAATATTGCGTGAGAGTGTGTGATTTCTACTCCCAAAGATTTGAGATTATGGTTGAATAAACAAAATCTATGTCTTTGGGAGTAGTTGTTATGGGTATTATTCTTATAATTAGAGAGATAATTGTAAGTAGAAAAATAGTGAGTAGGGTAGGTAGATCGTTTTTACAAGGAGATATTTGGGATTTTTAAGATAATATTTTTAGAGTTTAAGATGATATTTTAGATTTCTAAGATAATATTTTGGTGGTATTTTATTTTGTTAAAATAAGATCAAATATCAAAGATATCTTAACCGATCATAATTTAAGAAAAGTTCATATCAAAGACCTTAACAAGACTAAAAAGAAACTACTACCACAAGAAAAATTCATTTTTTTTCTTACAATAAATCTAAAAATAGTAGGAATAAGAGATATTAGTTTTATAATTAAGGGCTTAATGATAGAAAGAATTGCAAGTATTCTTATTGTAATAATATTCAAAAGAAATACAAGCATAAATAAGCAAGCAAATACATAATCAATAGAATGAGAATTTATAAAAAAAAGACTGCTCTTTCGCAAACACACAAAAGAATATGACACGTACTTCATCAAAGAAATATGTGTCATACTCCAAACTATCAATTTCGGATTGTCTTGTGATCTTCTATTAATATTTAAAGAAACCTTCGCCTGTTTTTCTGCCCAAAAGACCAGCACGAACCATCTTTCTTAATAATGGATGCGGACGATATTTACTGTCTCCGTATTCATTATACAATACTTCCATAATAGCCAAACATACATCCAAACCAACTAAATCGCCTAATGCCAATGGACCCATAGGATGATTAGCACCAAGTTTCATAGCGTTGTCTATATCCTCTGCAGTAGCAACTCCGTCTGCCAATATTCCAACACCTTCATTAATCATAGGTATAAGTATTCTATTGACAACAAAGCCAGGAGCTTCATTTACTTTAACAGGTACTTTGCCAATCTTTTCTGCTAATGCTACAATTTGTTCGCAAATCTCGTCGGTAGTTTTTTGTCCCCTAATAACTTCAATTAGTTTCATTACAGGAGCAGGATTAAAAAAGTGCATACCAATAAAACGATCTGCACGAGTAGTTGTTGCTGCTATCTCTGTAATAGATAAAGAAGAAGTGTTAGTAGCAAAAATACATTCAGGTTTGCACATCTTGTCTATTGCAGCAAACACATCTTTCTTCTCTTGCATATTCTCAACGGTCGCTTCAATAACCAAATCCATATCTTTCAAATCGTTGTAATCTGTAGTAGAAGAGATGTTTTTTAAGATAGCATCCATTCTCTCTTGCTCCATCTTACCTTTTTCTACTTGACGAGAAAGATTTTTGGTAATCTTTGCGATTGCTTTCTCAATACTTGAAGTGGAACGACTTTTCATTAATACCGGCATATCTGCAGCAGCGAAAGCCTGAACAACACCAGAACCCATAGTTCCTGTACCAATTACGCATATTTTCATTGTTTCAAAAAGTTATTTTATTATTTATTTTATGTTATTTTCTTGTTGTTTCCTTATAAGAATAATCAAAAACGAAATTAAATCAAAAGAGAGGGAGATTATTTCCCCTCGAAGTCATATTTTTTCTTCTCCAAAAAAGCTTTCATGCCATTCTTTTGGTCGGCAGTTAGGAAACATTCAGCAAATTTGGTATTCTCGTATTCTATGGCTTGATTTATATCCATATCATATTCGTTATTAATACATTGTTTTGCTTTTTCTATTGCCAAAGGTGCGTTTTTGATGATATTTTCCGCTAATTCTATCGCTTTATTCATTAAGTCCTCTTGTGAATATACGGCATTAACTAAACCAATTCTTAAAGCTTCATCCGATTTGATAGTAGAAGCAGAATAAATCATTTGTTTTGCTTGTCCCATACCAATCAAACGAGATAAACGAACAGTACCCGAGAAACCAGGAATAATACCAAGACCAACTTCTGGTTGACCAAATTTAGCATTTTCAGAACAGATCCTAATATCGCAACTCATTGCTAATTCACAACCACCTCCCAAAGCATAACCATTAACAGCTGCAATAACAGGTATAGGTAAGGTCTCTATTTTTCTAAATACCATAGCACCTTTTTTGCCAAAAGTTAAACCTTGTTCGCACGAAAGCGAAGCCATTTCGGATATATCAGCACCAGCAACGAAGCTTTTTTCTCCATCGCCAGTAATAATCAAAACTCTTGCCTCTGTTATATTATCCAAAAAGTCATTCATCTCCTCCAAAACATTAGAAGATAGAGCATTTAGTGCTTTGGGTACAGAGATTTTTAGGATTAAAATCCTATCTTTTTTTTCTATTTTAAGATATTTGTATTCCATTTTAGAGTGTTTATTTATTATGATATGTATATGTTATTAAAACCGACCACAAAATTACAATTTTTTATTCAAAAAGATTACTTTCTTATTGTTTTTTAATTCTTATGTGATATTTCTTTTATATATCTTATCATTGATTAAAGATCAAAATAGAAATAATGAACTGAAAGTTTGTAATTATGATTTAGATAGGATTTCATCTACAACTTTCTTTACGCCAATAGATGCTTTTTCCTCAATAAATGTAATACCTTTTAAGTCTGCATTAGGGCGTTTAGGATCAACTAAATATTTTTTGCAGTAAATAGGAGTGTAGTTAATCAAAGAAGCAGCAGGATAAACAACTAATGAAGTACCTATAATAATCATAATATCTGCCTTTTGGATAGTATCTATTGCGAGCTCCAACATAGGAACGGACTCTCCAAACCATACAATAAAAGGACGCAACATATTACCTTTTTTGTCCACATCCATAGGCGTTATGTCGTGATAACCGATATTATAGACTTCGTCTTTATTCTTCACACTACATGCTTTAGTTAATTCTCCGTGTAGGTGAATGATATGCTTACTACCTGCTCTTTCGTGGAGATTATCTACGTTTTGGGTAATAATAGTAACATTGAATTTGTCTTCCAAACGTACTAATTGTTTGTGTCCTTCATTTGGGAGACTTGTAGCTAATTGTCTTCTACGAGCGTTATAAAATTTTGTAACCAATTCACTATCTTTCTCAAAAGAATCATAATTAGCCACGTCCTCTATACGATAATTTTCCCATAAACCATTAGAATCTCTAAATGTATTTATACCACTTTCGGCAGAAATACCAGCTCCTGTAAGTACTACTATATTCTTTTTCATAGTCTTGTGTATATCAGTTTCGTTATACATAATCTGTAAACGTTTTGTTAGTATACATTATTATATATAGTAACGGATAAATAGTGAATATTGTAATAATGTTTGGATTTATTGTTGTTTGCTAAAAGTAGAGATATAAATAAAAAAAATGATAGCCGTTTTCTTTACCTAAATGTATTCTTGTGAGTGGCAGAAAGGATTAGAAGGTTCTCAAAAAGATTTTCTCCATAATATCTCCGATTGAATTTGTAGCAAAATTCATTCAAGTAATTTTG
>CAVGDP010000091.1:0-5185 GCA_963627985.1 uncultured Eubacteriales bacterium | reverse complement strand
ACTTATTATAATTACTATATAATCAATATATTACAAAAGTAAAATAAATACTTATTTTTTTATCAAAAAAGACTATAAAGAATAACCTTATAGGAAAAATAGAACATTTTGGTTAAGTAAAATAATTTAGGATTTTTGTGTGTTTATACTGAATTAGAACAAAGAAATATCTATTCATTCTAAAATATTAGTATTCTACAAGAATATGTATCCAAAATTTTTATTCATCCATCAATCCTTCTCTAATACCAATAATTATGGACACAAACACAAAACCTATTCTTACTTTTGTAGTAAAAACAGGAAAGAAGCGACATACTCCGCACACAATTATAAATGTTGTAGATATAAGTTATGGCGTATGTCGCCTTATATAATTAACACCTATATTTTATTTAGTTTGTGGTGTTGCAGTATTACTGTTTTGAGTAGAAGTAGGCAAATTTGTGTTGATATTCAAACCACTATTAGAATTATCTTGTCTACTCTGACGAGAAGGTACTAATGAGGAAGATACCAAACACAATACTATCATAATGGCTGCTAATACCCATGTTGTTTTTTCAAGAAAATCTGCAGTCTTTCTTACTCCCATGAATTGATTTTGCGATGCAAAATTAGCGGCTAAACCCCCGCCTTTGGCATTTTGTATTAATACTACAAAACCAAGCACCAATGCTATTAGCATTATTAATACCGTGATTACTATAAACATATTCTTTTAGTTTTTTTGTTATTTATTTTAGTTAATTACTATTTTCTATTTATTTTTTTGTCTTGCCTATCCTATTATTATACAATATTTTCGCTAATTATTTTTCAATATTTCTATTTGATTAGTATAATATTGTACTTTGTTAGGATATTTCTTTATAAGACGTTTATATATCTCTATGGCAGTACTTTTGTCCCCTTGTTTAGCATATATCTTGGCCATGCTTTCGGTAACTATCTTAAAATCTTTTTTTGCACTGTCCGTTATTACTCTTTCCAAATCCTTATCTTTTGCGATCTCCTGTCTAATAGGACGAGCAGTTATAGGTTGTTCTATTTCCAAAAATTTATCTAATAATTCTTGTTTGGTAGGATTATCACTTAATTGTTTGTCTTGATAAGAATTTATTTTCTTTATTATATCTTCGTTTTCTTTTTCTATGATTAGTTTTTTATTTGTTGATTTACTTGTCTTTATATCGCTTAATATCTTATTCAAATATTCTCTGTCTTGTATATAAACACTTGCTATGGCAGTCCATTCTGTTTTATTGAAACTATTAACTATATATGCAAATTTTACTCCTAATACCTTAAAAATAGAACAATACGGATATTTCATAGATAATCTCTCCATAACGACTAAATCTAACATACTTACTATGCTATCGTCCATTTTTAATATTTCATTTAGTCTAATTTTGTCCATTTTTAGAGTTATTTTCAGGAGTGCAAAATTACAAAAATTTTGATTTGTGACAAAAAAATCATCAAAAAACATTGTTAGAATAAAAAAACTTTGTAATTTTGCAAACTGAAATTTTGGAATAATAACAAAGAAAAAGAGTATAGCAATGAAAAGAACATTTCAACCATCAAGAAGAAAAAGAGTTAATAAACATGGTTTTAGAGAGAGAATGTCTACTGCTAGCGGTAGAAGAATACTAAACGCTCGTAGACGTCGTGGTAGAAAAAAATTAACTGTTTCTGACGAAAGATAATTAAGTAGATAAGAATTTGTTAATGATGATTTTTCAGCATTGTAATCGTAATTGCAGTGCTTTTTTTGTTTAATGAATTAAATATTTATTCCTAATAACGTATTATATACATAGAACAAAAGAATAAAGACTTAATACCTTATCTTATATACACTTATAGACAATTTCTTATTCGTATATATGCGTTTATTTTATCTAAAAAGAGAATCAATGAGTAGAAAAAAGGAGAAATTCACACTAAACGATGTATTAGTTACTGATTTTGCAGCAGAAGGTAATGCTATTGCAAAAATAAATGATAAAGTTGTCTTTATTCCTTTTGCAGTACCAGGAGATATTGTTGATATAGAAATATTCAAACAAAAGAAAAATTATTGCTATGCACATCTTTTGCGTATAAATAAATATTCTGATAAGAGAATTAGTGCAAAATGTCCTCATTTTACTTATTGTGGTGGATGCAAATGGCAAATGCTCTCGTACGAGTGGCAACTAAAATACAAGCAACAACAAGTTATAGATAACTTAACTCGTATCGGTAAAATAGATTGTAAGAATATCTCTCCAATTATAGCAGCTAATGAGATATATTATTATAGAAATAAATTAGAATTTACTTTTTCTAACAAAGCATGGGTAAAAGATTTCGTTAAAGGTGATATTCATCAGAATGCTTTGGGATTTCATGTCAGTGGTTTGTTTGATAAAGTAATAAATATTGAGAATTGCGTCCTACAAAAAGAGATCTCAAACGATATTCGTAACTTTATAAGAGAATATACTATCACCAAAAATATACCTTATTACGATATACGTAACCATTCTGGCATTATGCGTTCATTAGTTATAAGAACAACTCAAAGAGATGATTTAATGATTATTGTAGTATTCGCTTTGGACGAACAAAACATAATAAAAGATGTATTAGAGGCCATAAAAAACAAATTTCCTCAAATAACTTCCTTACAATATTGCATTAACGACAAACTAAATGACTCTTTATCCGATAGAGAATTTATTGTATATCACGGCAAAGACCATATAATGGAATATATGCCGAGATACAATAGCGAAAATGATAATCCATTGCAATTTAAGATAAGACCAAAGACTTTTTATCAAACTAACCCCGAACAAGCACTGAAATTATATACTTTTGCTGCTCAATACGCCGATATAAATAAGCAAGATATTGTCTATGATTTATATACCGGCACGGGGACTATTGCTAATTTTGTTGCAAATAGTGCAAAAAAAGTTATAGGTATTGAATATGTGGAAGACGCTGTTGAAGACGCTAAAATAAATAGTAAAGAAAACAATATAGATAATACTATTTTCTACGCCGGTGATATGGCGAAAGTACTAACAGATGATTTTGTTAAAGCCAATGGCAAACCAAATATAATAATTACAGATCCTCCACGTAATGGTATGGATACCAAAGTAATAGAACAAATATTAAAAATAGCCCCAAGTAAAATCGTCTATATATCGTGTAATCCTGCCACACAGGCAAGAGATTTATTACTCCTAAAATCTATATATAACGTAGAGAAAATACAAACTGTGGATATGTTTCCACATACTCATCACATAGAGAATATTGTCCTTCTAAGGAAAATAGATTAGATAAAAAAGAGAATTATTTTTATCATACAGAAAATTATTTATATTTTTGCATCATAACATTAAAATAATAGAATTATGAAATTTAAGGTTACGTATTCATCAAATGACAAGCCATGTAGTAAAGATATTGATTTACTACAACAAAAGGCCATCAAATCATTAGAAGATTTGAAAAGCAAGCAAGGTAAGGGTAACGATTTTTTAGGTTGGATTGATTTACCTATATCTATTACTAATAGCGATTTAGAAAATATCCTATCGTGTGCAAAACAAATCCAATCCACAAGTGAAATATTTGTCGTAGCAGGTATAGGTGGTTCGTATTTAGGTGCAAGGGCAGTTATAGAAGCATTAAAGCATAATTTTGATTCTCTTATTGATAATCGAAAACACCCTCTTATCTTGTACGCTGGCAATACTCTTAACGAGGATTATATGGTTGATTTGATGGATGTTTTAGATAAGCGAGATTATTCACTTTGTGTTATCTCCAAATCGGGTACTACAACAGAAACAGCAGTAACATTTAGGATCTTACGCAATCATTTAGAAAAGAAATATGGCAAAGAAGCGTCCAAGAAACGAATCGTTGCTATAACTGATAAACAAAAGGGTATATTGAAAGCAATTGCCAACAAGGAAGGTTATTCCACTTTCATAATTCCCGATGATGTGGGAGGTAGATATTCTGTCCTAACACCCGTAGGTTTATTGCCGATAGCAGTGGCAGGTTTTGATATAGTATCATTAGTTAATGGTGCTATAAAAATGAGAGAAGAGTTACTTAATAGTAATGATTATGAGAATAATATCGCCATTCAATACGCCATCGCAAGAAATTATCTCTATAATATAGGTAAAGAGATAGAACTTTTGGTTAATTATCAACCTAATTTGGTTTATTTTTCGGAGTGGTTCAAACAATTATTTGGCGAGAGCGAAGGAAAAGAGAACAAAGGTCTATTTCCTGCCTCGGTAAGTAACACCACAGATTTGCATTCTATGGGACAATATATTCAACAAGGGCAAAGATTGATGTTTGAAACGATTCTACACGTAGAATCTTCATTACGACACATAGAAATACCGAAACAAGAGATAGATGATGATAGTTTGAATTACCTACTACCCCACTCTCTGACACAAATCAACCACAAAGCTGAACAGGGTACAATAATGGCACATTTGGATGGTCAAGTATCTCAACTACAATTGAGTATAGACAAGATAGATGAGCAAACAATCGGAGAATTAATCTATTTCTTCTGTCTTTCTTGCGGAATAAGTGGCTATATGTTAGGAGTAAATCCTTTCGATCAACCAGGAGTAGAGTTTTATAAGAAAAATATGTTTGCCTTATTAGGTAAAAAATAGTTTTGTTTGTTAGTGTCCGTTAGAGTTCGTAAAATAATAAGAATTAAACACTTATTAAGTTATTCTTTCTTTGTATTGAGTAGAAAATAAGTAATTTCAAAGCAAATAAATTCGTTTAACGGACACTAATCTTTTATCATACAAAAAGAAATAATATTCTTATTCTACTTCTCCCTCAAAACACGAAATTTATACCACATTTCAAAACTTCAAAATGTTCTATTTTCCCTATATGGTCATTTTTTATGGGTATATTTTTAGCAAAAATGGAGCGATTTTTTGCATTTATAACTATTTGATTATATAATAGTTAGAATAGGTACTGAAATTATCAAAATAAGTACTGATTTTATTCTAATAGTTATTGATTTTATTTGAATAGTTATTGATGTTATTCAAATAGTTATTGAGTTTATTCGAATAGTTATTAAGTTTATTCGAATAGTTATTAAGTTTATTCGAAT
>CAVGDP010000090.1:0-15568 GCA_963627985.1 uncultured Eubacteriales bacterium | reverse complement strand
TAAAGTTATTCAAATAAGTATTAAAGTTATTCAAATAAGTATTAAAGTTATTCAGATAAGTATTGAAGTTATTCAAATAAGTATTAAAGTTATTCAGATAAGTATTTAAGTTATTTGGATGATTTTAGTATCTATTTTGATTATTATACAATCAAATTGCTATGGAAATGAAAATATCCTTATTTGTACTACTTCTGGGAGGAAAATAATAATAAAAGATATAAACATCTCTAACACAAGTAATAGGAAATTATTAATCGTGCTTACTAAGACACAAGAAACTATTTTTTATTCTAAATTATATATGTAGATAAGTAAATCCGTTGTTTTTTAATTCGTTGGCATCATAAATATTTCTGCCGTCTATAATTAACGGTGTGTGCATTAGTTGTTTTATTCTATTCCAGTCAGGAACACGAAATTGTTTCCATTCGGTTAATAATAACATTGCATCGGTATTATTTATAGCCTCGTACATATCACTGAAATAGTTTATTTTATCTCCTATTTTTTGTCTGCAATTAGGTATCGCAATAGGGTCGCAAGCATTTATTTTGCATCCTGCCTCTAATAATAAATCAATAATAACCAAAGAGGTCGCTTCTCTTATATCATCCGTCTCTGGTTTGAAACTTAATCCCCATAAACATACTGTTTTACCTGCTAAATTACCATTATAGTAATCGTTTAGTTTCTTGAATAAAACAGTCTTTTGATATTGATTAACTTCTTCTACGGCTCTCAATACACGCATATCGTAATTATTCTCCATAGCAGTCTGTATCAGTGCTTTAACATCCTTTGGGAAACAACTACCACCATAACCACAACCAGGATATAAAAACTTACTACCAATACGACTATCAGAACCTATTCCTTTTCTTACCATATTGATATCAGCACCGACTTTAATACACAGATTTGCAATATCATTCATAAAACTAATTCGTGTAGCAAGCATACTATTAGAAGCGTATTTAATCATTTCAGCAGAAGGGATGTCGGTAAATATAACCCTAAAATTATTCAATAGAAAAGGACGATAAATCTTACTCATCAACTCTTTAGCTCTTTCACTCTCTATTCCAACAACAACTCTATCGGGAGACATAAAGTCTTTTATAGCAGCACCTTCTTTCAAAAATTCAGGGTTAGAAGCAACATCGAAGTCAATATTTAAGTTGCGTTTATTTAATTCTTCTCGGATTACTTGCTTTACTTTCTTTGCAGTGCCAACAGGGACAGTGGATTTAGTAACAAGTAAGTTGTATTTATTAATAGATTGTCCAAACTCTCTGGCTACGTTGATAACATATTGTAAATCTGCACTGCCGTCTTCATCAGGAGGAGTACCAACAGCAGAAAATACAACTTCAACATCATTGATAACAGCAGTTAAATTATCAGTAAAATGCAAACGACCTTCTTTTACATTGCGTTTAACTAATTCCTCTAAACCTGGTTCATAAATAGGTATCTTACCTTCGTTTAGGTCGTTTATTTTCTTCTTGTCTATATCAATACAAGTAACGTTTATACCCATCTCGGCAAAACACGTTCCAGAAACCAAACCTACGTAACCTGTGCCGACAATTGCTATATTCATTTTCTTACCGTTTATAAGTCTATTAATTAAGTATCAAATAATTAGAAGGTATTATCTCAAAACTTCTACCGTTCCTGTAATATCAATATTCCTCTTTTTGCTTTTGGCAATAAATCTATAAAAATAAGTACCTGTTGGGGTATTAGTTTGTTGAGGATCCCATAAATCTTCACGGCTATGAGTATTCTTTTTCTCAAAAATCAATTTACCATAACGGTTATATATTTTCAAAAGAGTTTCTTCAAATATAGTTTGAGTTAATAAATCTTTAGGTTCAAATATATCGTTGATACCATCGCCATTAGGGGTGATAACATTAGGGAATTTTAGTTCTATAACCCTTAAATTCAATACGTAAGTATTAGTACAACCATATTCATCAATAGAATCATACGTATAAGTACCACTTGCACCTTCGTGGAACATACTATTGGTAAAGGTGTCTCCTTTATAGATTTGAGCATTGATAGTATCTTTGATAGTTTCTATATATAAGAAATTGATAGTTACTAATGAATCACAACCATAAATAGAATTAAGTAATCGGGTGTACGTACCGCTCTCTTTTATGGAGAAATTAGCATCTGAATAATATTCATCGCAACCAATTAAATCTAATGTATCATTATCGTTATTATGCACAATTAGTACAAGAGTAATATTACTATCGCAACCGTTAATAGTTGTTAAGTATTGAGTATAAGTACCTGTTGTATTCTCGTGGAAATTAAACTCATCGTAACTTTCGCCCTCGCAAATATCAGAGGTAATAGTATCAGAATAACTATTTTCTATATTGATGTGTTTGGTTAGATTAACCGTACATCCACCGTCTTTAATAAATACTTCACAAGAATAAGTAGTATCAGTAATAGTAATAGTATCTATGTTTGTGATATAGATAGATGAGGTAGTATCGCCTGTATTCCATAGATAAGTCGCTTCTCTGTTTTCTATACCTTCTACTTTTAGCATAACACTATCTCCTTTACACACAATACTATCACCAACGATTGTAGGATGAGAAGCAAAATCAACATCAATATTTACTGTAGCACTATCAATACACAAAGAATTAGATAGTTTGCAGAATAGAGTTACTTTGTAATCTCCATTTTTTGTAAATTTTCTTCTTAATGTATCTACATAATAAATATTTCCATCTTCACAAACCCAATACATAGAGTCTACTATTTGTTTAGTATATACATTATATGTAGTATCGTAAAAAAGATAACTTTCACTATAAAATATTGCTTCACTATTACAAGTATCAATCGTATAAAGTAATTTTGCCTTTGGTTCTACATTGATTGATACAGAATAGATAGTGAAATTACATTCTGGCTTACCAATAAAAGAGGTCAAACATTCATAATTATTAGTATCAACAGGGACTAAACATTCGTTTGTTGTAGATAAAATAGTAGGATCTCCTTGTTTAGTCCATTTGTATTCAAATCCTAATGGTGCTTGCAAATAAATACTATCTTGTGCATCGCAACGATTAATTAGATGGATCCTCTTATTATCGCAGTTGATTGTAAAATAAGCATAACCAAAATGTCCACCTTCTGCACAATCATACGTAGTAAGTTTAATCTTTATGTTTTGTCCATGATATGGAGCAATGTCTATACCTACTATAGTCCAATCTTTCCAAATTATTTCTGTACCTTGTACTTCATTCCACCCCAAATCACCCGCTGCATAGAAATCAGCAAAACAACATGTTGTATCTATAACTTTTCCTGTACTATCTAATATTTCAAGAGTAAAACGTGGTTGATTCAATTTCGTATGATTAGGATCTTGCAATACAATGGCATATTTCAATATTAACATATCTTTATCCGTTGTATCTACAAAATAATTAAATGATATTGCTTCACTTTCTGCTCCGATATTATTATTACCGAGTTTTATAGAAGCTTTTTCTCCTATTGGAACACACCTTAATTGCGAATTAGTTAAATCATCATAAAGTGAACTATCTAAAATAGGTGTATGTCTATCTGTTCCCCAAAAATAAAGAAAATTATTATTTAACCAATCATTTTGCAAAGAATAATTCCAGGCGTAATGATAATTATTGAAAGTAGAATCTTTGTTCGGTTCAGTATATGTACCCCAATATAATTTGGTATTATTAGAAAGTATATTAACATAGTCTATACAATTGTTCAAAGTAGTATTAGTAGTAATTGTCTTTCCACAAGAAGAACCTCCTGAAATGCAATGCGAGACTAATGTAATTGTGTATTTAGTCAATTCTTCTAATCCTGTTATTGTATCTATTCCAATACTTTGACCATTAGGTACAACAATTGAATTAAAAAATATATTACTATCTTTTGGAAGTCCCTCTTTTCTGTAGTAAACATCATAATAGGCTACACTATCTACATAATTTTCCCAAATAATGATTATGGAAGTATCCGTTGCTCCATTAATATTTAACACAAAGTTTCTACCCGGACAAAGATGCTCCTCCACACTAACCCAATCATCATTACAGAACAAAGGTTTGGAGAATACATGACCTTCATCATCACAATTGCCTACAACTCTGATCATATCTGGTAAACTGTCGCAGATAAAAGGCATTGACCAATGCGTTGTATGAACATGATCATGTATGGAATTGTCTTCAAATTTATTATAAGTAGCATCAACAGTCCAGATCATATCGTACGAACGAGGGTTATCCCAATCAACGTAGATACTATCTTCGTCGTAACTCATAGTAAGGTTCAAAGGTCGCACACAAGGACATGCAGAAACTAATTCACCAATACCTTTGCCAGGATAAGTATCACATTTAGGACGAACGTTAAACGAGTAAAAACTATGAGCATCAAGGTTATTAATAGTTATTGAATTAGTATTAGTAGTAAGTGTGTGCAAGGTATCGTTATTAGCAAAACTAGAGTGAGGAGTTTCGTCTCCATAATCATGCGGAAAATATGTTGTATAATCTACTTCCCACTCGGTAGTAGTAGAAGATGCATCCCAAGTAATTATAGCAGTAGTAGTATCTATAAAAGTAGCAACAACATTATTAGCTTTCTCGCAACCACATTCGTCTAATATTATCATAAAACCAGGTTGAGGGTCATTATCGTCTGCTTTGAACTCTATGGTTATAACATTAGAAGAAGAATAAGTAAACCATGCAACATCGCCAATCATTTGGTCGCCATTAACATTATTATCACTTAATAGACTATCGCTAATAACCTGATCGCCGTTATATATCTTTATGCTGGCTAATCCTTCGTTATGATGATATAGATAAGGATTAATAGTAATACGATATCTTGTGTTTGGATTGCCTGTACGAAAGGTATAAGTGGCATAAGTGTGTGCAGAATGATTACCAGTTGCACCTCCGTCATCATATAATATACACGAACTAATAGTTGTATCTCTACTACCAGTAGTTGGCATTAATAATGTTGTCTGAGAGTTAACGATTGTAAAAGTTAACAAAAATAGAAGATATAAAAATATTCTCTTTGCTGACATATCCTTTGTTATTAGCATATTCATATACAATAATAGTGCAAAAATACAAATTTTTTCACTATTCACAAGAAAATAACAAGTTTTTTTTATAATAATGCTTTATTATTTGTTTTTTGTAGTACTTTTGCACAAATTTAATTTAGATATAATGGCTCAAAATACAACGTTTAATAAAAGAAGCGGAAAAAGAAAATTCTCATTTAAGAAATTCTTCAAAAGAGTTGGTATACTTTGTCTTGCATTATTTCTTTGGACAATAGTTATCACTATATTATATAAATGGATCAACCCACCTATTACCATTCTTATGGTACAAAGATGCACAGAACAAGTCTTTTCTTCCAATAGAGATGTACGTTTAGAGAAGAAATGGGTAAAATATGAGGATATCTCTCCTAATATGGTTCTTGCAGTAATAGCAGCAGAGGATCAAAACTTTGCTAATCATAGAGGTTTTGATAAGAGAGCAATAGAACACGCAATAAAAGTCAATAAACAGCGAGGTAAGAAGTCTTTTGGAGGTAGTACAATAACTCAACAAACTGCAAAAAATACTTTTCTTTGGATTCAAAAATCATATATACGTAAAGGCTTAGAAGCATGGCACACAATACTTATGGAAACGTTTTGGTCTAAACGCAGAATAATGGAAGTATATCTAAATATTATTGAATTTGGTGATGGAATATATGGAGTAGAGGCTGCATCACAATACTATTTTCATCACTCTGCTAAACACCTAACTAAAAGAGAAGCATCCTTATTAGCATCTATTCTACCTTCTCCACTAAAACGTAATCCTGCAAACCCATCTAAATACGTTAGTCGTAGAGCATATAGAATACAATCAAAGATGAATATAATAGGTCGTCCGAGAATTTAATAAAAAAAGACGATGACAGAATTTGATAAATATTTAGAAGATTTCAAATATTTCTTATCCGTAGAACGCTCAGTTAGTCCCAATACTACAATGGCATATCTTACTGATTGTAGTCGTTTTGTGGAGTTTATTAATACGTCTTATCCTAATATTGAAGCAAAACAAATAACCCCCAAAATTATTAATACCTTTATAGACGTTATTATAAAAATCAACAAAACAAGAAAAAACAACACTCCCTCTACTACCTCAAATATATCCCCTAATAAACAAGAAGAGATCATACTTAAAGCAACTACTCTAACACGTATAATTCAATCTTTAAGAGCTTTTTTCAAATATTTAACCCTAATAGATGTTATCAAAAAAGATGTTTCCAAACTCATTATAACCCCTAAATTAGAACAAAAATTACCTACTATTCTGGAAAATAATGAAATATTCACAATGATAGATTCTATTGATAGCAGTACTTATTTTGGTTTCAGAAACAAGGTTATTATTAAGGTCCTCTATGCAACAGGACTTAGAGTGTCCGAATTAGTTAATCTCAAATTAGAGAATATCAACATCAAGCAAGAATATTTAGATATTATCGGCAAAGGTGATAAGGAGCGTTATATACCTATTGCGAAGAATGTTTTGAATGATTTGCTTAAATATATTAGTGAATATCGCTCGGTGAATAAAATAGATTATAAATCAAAAGACTATGTCTTCTTATCATCTAAATTTGGCAAGAAACTAACTCGTCAATTTATCAACAAAATGCTTAACGATGTTGCTTTACAAAGTGGTATAAAAAAGAAAATACATCCTCATACTATTCGCCATAGTTTTGCAACTGAATTAATTAGAGCAGGTGCTTCATTAGTTGCGGTAAAAGAGATGATGGGACATAAAAGTCTGCGTTCTACTGAAATTTATATCAATCTAAAAACAGAAGACCTTAAAAAAGATTTAGAACAATATCACCCTATCTATAATATTCACCACTCAACTACATAACCCATAACACCCATAACTCATTTTATTAGAATACGCAACTAAACCTAACCTATAAAATCAAACCATAGAACCCCAACTTTCAATCTTAGTATCTTAGTGATAGTCTTTATTTACTCATTTATTGTCTTACTATGCATACTAAATACAAAAGAATAATAGACAAAAAAGATTATACAATAGAATTTTGTTTTCTACATAATATCAACTGTTTATAAAATATTTTTAGATATAGTTAATTTGATAAAATGGGTTAAGACACATTTTTTGATAAATTTTATTAAAAATTGTAGTTTTTCTTTAAGTTTTATTTTGTACTTTTGCAACTTCTTTTAGGAGTTAAACAAAATTCCAACAAAGAAGAGAATTAGTTTTAAATTAATAATCAAATTAAACAAACAGTATGACAAGTGCTATGATAATTATGACTGTTGTATTTATAATAGGATACTTCTTCATTGCGATGGAGCATTCTGTTAAAATCAACAAAACCGCTAGTGCATTACTTTTAGCGGTAGTGATGTGGACTTTGTATGTTGCAATAGGTGGCTTCAACGCTAACGAACACCACGAAGTCTTAATTAGTGCCTTAGGAGACACAGCAGAAATACTATTCTTCCTGTTAGGTGCTATGACAATAGTAGAGACCATTGACCAATATGGTGGTTTTTCTATTATTACTGACCGTATTACTACAAAGAGCAAACGTAAATTACTCTGGGTAATAGGTATTCTTACATTCTTTATGTCTTCAGTATTAGACAATTTAACAACTGCTATTGTTATGTGTGCATTGCTTAGAAAACTTATATCCGAGAAACACGATCGTTGGTTTTTTGGAGGTATAGTTATCTTGGCAGCAAACGCAGGTGGTGCTTGGTCGCCTATTGGAGACGTTACTACTATTATGCTATGGATTAAAGGTAACATTACAGCCGTTGGTGTAATAAAAGAGACTTTCTTAGCATCTTTGGTATGTTTAGTTGTTCCTATGATTGGTATTTCATTTATGCTTAAAGGCAAAATAGAAAAAACTCCAGAGGTACAAACAGGTAATTCTGTATCTGATATTTCCAAACTACAAAGCAAGATAGTTTTGTTTATTGGAGTAGGTTTTCTACTCTTTACTCCTATATTCAAAACAATAACACACTTACCACCTTATATGGGAATATTACTTGGTCTTGGTGTTTTGTGGGTAGTTACAGAATTGATGAATGCACGCCGTCCAGAAGTATATCAAAGAATGAATATAGGTACTATTATTACCAGAGTTGATACTCCTTCTGTACTATTCTTCTTAGGTATTTTGATGGCAGTTTCTTGTCTTTCTTCTGCAGGTCATCTACAACTTTTAGCAAACTCACTTGACAAACTTAATAACTTCTATTTAACAGACATAATTATCGGTTTGTTATCATCCGTAGTAGATAATGTACCATTGGTAGCAGCTGCTATGGGAATGTACGATATTGCTACTCCGGAGGTATTAGCAAATAATCCTGAACTTCTACATTTTGCCACAGATGGTGCATTCTGGGAGTTCTTGGCTTATTGTGCTGGAACAGGAGGATCATTACTTATTATCGGTTCTGCTGCAGGTGTTGCTGTAATGGGTATGGAGAAAATAGATTTTATTTGGTATTTGAAACATATATCTATTTGGGCTTTATTAGGTTACCTTGCAGGTTCAGGCGTATTTATACTAATGAGCAAGTTGATACTTCATACTTAATAGAGAGCAGATAAACTAATAGAAATCATTGATTTTCAATAAGGACTAATAATAAATCAATCAATATTATTAGTCCTTTCTATTTGGATTAATAAATATAAAGGAGTGAATTACTAATAAAATACTATTTTCAACTTCAATAAAGAGAGTAATATACACTAAATAAATACAGTATAGCATCTTAAATAATATTTTCTTGTTTTTATACACATCTAATTAAATTATAATATAGCAGAGTTGTTCCTTATGAGAATAATATCTGATTTCATTCTGATAAGTATTAAAGTTATTCTAATAAGTATTAAAGTTATTCTAATAAGTATTAAAGTTATTCGAATAAGTATTAAAGTTATTCGAATAAGTATTAAAGTTATTCAGATAAGTATTAAAGTTATTCTGATAAGTATTAAAGTTATTCAAATAAGTACTGATATTATTTTGGTAACTTCAAAAGATAGATTAATAAGAATTGCACTTGTTTCTATGAAAATTGATAACAACCTTTCATCTGCCTCCATAAATCCCTAGATATACCTTGGCGGCGGATGAAATAAAGCAATTATAAAATGGATAGTAGAGTTTGTTTTGATGATATGTGTAGGTATTAGGATGTAATAAGCGATAAGTGTGCTATCGTTGTTTTACGTCTAATGTTTGTCTTATGGCATTACCTAATAAAAAGAAAGAAAGAACCAAAATCATAATAGCAACTCCTGGAATAATAGCCATATAAGCAGCATCTAAGATAATATAACCATAATTTTCTTTTATCATCGTACCCCATGACGGCATAGGAGGTTGAACACCTATACCCAAGAAAGAAAGACCCGATTCTTGCAAAATAGCAGTAGCAAAATTAGAAGCAATAACAACAGTAACCGCTCCAACTACATTAGGTAGAATATGTTTTACAATTAACCTTAAATTAGAAAAACCTAACGCTTTGCCAACTAAAATAAACTCTTTTTGCTTCAAACTCATTACCTGACCACGAACCATACGTGCAATATCTACCCACATAGTTAATCCCACAGCAACAAACACTTGCCAGAAACCTTTACCTAAAGCAAACGTTATTGCTATAACTAATAGAATCGTAGGCATAGACCAAACAACATTAATAATCCACATAATGATATTATCAATAACCCCTCCATAATAACCTGCAATTGAACCCAAAGTGATACCTATAATCAAGGCAATAAATATAGCAATCAAACCAACACTCAAAGATACACGAGTGCCGATTAATAATTGAGAGAGGAGATCTCTACCATATCTATCAGTACCTAAATAGTATTTCCTCTCTACTATTTTATATTTAGTATTTGCTGAGAGGGTTGCAATTTCTCCATTATTTGGATTATCACCTGTGAATATCTCATAGACAAGTGAGCCATCTTTTTTGATATGATATTTATATATAGGTATATTAGTAGTAGAGGATGGAGTACCAAATAACATATTGCGAAAGAAATAAGTAAAGGCGTTTTCTTGTTTTGATATTTTCTTGTCTTCTATTTGAAGCATTTGAACCTTGAAGCCAGGTTTTTTAATAGATAACTCTAAGTGTTGTTCATTAGCGTAAGGTGTTTTATCGGGAGTAATAGTATAACCCAAGATAGCAATTACCACGAAGATAGTAATTACTAATAAGCAAACGATAGCTAAAGGGTTTTTCAATAAGCGTTTCACTATATTAGATCTAATTCCATTTTAGCTTCATCTGATAACATACGAATATCCCATGCAGGCTCGAAAGTCAGTTGAACTTGTACATTCTTTACACCATCAACGTCTTTTACTGCTTGTTCTACTGTTTTCGGTAAATCCTCTGCAACAGGACAATTAGGAGCAGTAAGAGTCATAACAATCAATACAAAGAAATTGTCATCTATATCTAAATTATAAATCAATCCCATGTCCCAAATATTCACTGGTATTTCAGGGTCGTAAATAGTTTTCAATACTTGAATTATTCTATCACGTAAAATTTCTTTTTCGTCCATTGCTTGTATTTGTTTTAGTTGTTAAGATGAATATGTTTATTATTATTGTCTATATTTATACCGCATTAAGAAGTAGATACTTAATTCACCGAGTGATTATCTTTCTGTTTTTGTGCTACAAAAGCCATAGCGTATAATTTTATTTGCTTAACCATAGACCAAAGTCCATTAGAGCGTGTTGGAGATAGGTGTTGAGTTAAACCTATTTTGTCAATAAAAGATAGATCTGTGTTTTGAATATCCTCAGGTCGTTGATTATTGAAAACTCTTAACAATAAAGTTATTATACCTTTTGTAATTACTGCATCGGAATCGGCAGTTATTTGCATAAGATCACCATTCATCTTAGCAGATACCCACACTTTTGACTGACAACCTTTAATTAAGTTGTTTTCTGTCTTATCTTTCTCATCTATCATAGGACACTGGTCACCTAACTCTATAAGGTAGTTGTATTTATCCATCCAATCATCAAACATAGAGAACTCTCGTATAATTTCTTGTTCAATCTCTTGTATTGTCATTGCAATTAAAGTGTTTTTTGTGTTTTCTTTGTTTACTTATTTATCTTTTTGTGTTGAGCAATCTTGTAAATTATTTATTTTTAAGATTTCTTCTATAAATTTTCTATCATTAGATAGTCGTGGGATCTTATGTTGCCCACCTAACTTGTGTTGTTGTTTTAGCCAGTTATAGAAAGTATTTTCTTTTGCTTTGATAACAATAGGCATTTGAAGCACAAGACTTTTGTATCTTTTAGCATCGTAATCTGAATTATTATTACGAAGGGAAGAATCTAATATCTCGGTGAATTTTTCTAAATCATCAGGATCTTTAACAAACTCTACAACCCATTGATGTAAAGGTTTATTCGTTTGTTTATCGTAAAGAGGAGCGCCGGTATAGTCCTTAATAATAGCATTAGTAGCATGAGCGGCAATAGACATTGCTTTATCGGAGTTATTAACAATAACCTCTTCACCACACATATTGATAAAGTTTTTGGTTCTACCTGTTATCTTGAAGCGGTAAGGGTATTTTTCAGTAAATTCAATAGTATCTCCAATCATATAACGCCAAAGACCACCATTAGTTGATATTATCATAGCGTAATTCTTATTCAGTTCTACATCTGCTAAATTTATCGTTTTAGCATTAGGATTATCTAACTCATTGAAGTCAATAAATTCATAGTAAATACCATAATCTAACAATAATAATAGACTTGAATGATCGATAGAGTCTTGTAGACCGAAGAAACCCTCAGAAGCGTTGTATGTTTCCATATAATTTACGGATGAAGGTAATAGAGAAGAGTATAACTTTTGATATGGTTTGAAACTTACTCCACCATGGAAATATACTTCCAGTTCCGGCCAGACTTCGTTGATACTTTTACCTGTGTAGTCTATTATTCCATTCAATAACACGCTCATCCACGATGGTACACCCGATAAAGAAGTAACGTTTTGGTTATATACGCTGTGTATCATCTTTTTTAATTTCTCTTCCCAGTCTGGTAATAATGCTATTTCTTTTTTTGGTACTCTATAAAATTCAGCCCATAAAGGTAAATTGTCAATTAATATAGCTGATACGTCTCCTAAAAAGATATCACTCACTGATCTGTCCATTTGTGGAGAACCTCCCAAGGCTAATTGCGAACCATTAAAGATGTTTGTGTCAGGATAATTATTGCAATACAAAGCTAACATATCCTTACCACCCTTATAATGGCAGTTTTCTAAAGATTCTTTGCTAACAGGTATGTATTTACACCGAGTAGATGTAGTACCGGAGGATTTACTAAACCATTTGATCTCGGTATTCCACAATACATTCTGCTCTCCTTTCAAGATACGATCAAAAAAAGGCAAAAGTGTATCGTAAGTATTAATAGGAACACGTTTTGCATAGATATCCTCGTCGGTAATACTTTTATAATCATAGAATTTTCCCCAGACGGTGTCTTTAGCAGAATAAATCAAAGACTCAAATACCTTATGTTGTGTATCAATAGGGTTCTTCATAAATTGTTCTATCTGCGGAATCCTGCGAAGCATTATCTTGTTTATTATACTATTGAAAGGCATATCTTTTTGTTTTATTTGATTCTACTGTTTATATTCTCTAACGTATTATGTACTTATTTAAGTATGTTTAGACTTATTATTTTGGTGCTATTTTCAGAAGAAAAATTGCTATCATACTATATAAACTCAACGGTATTAGAGGTGCAAGAATAGGGGAGAGTGTTCCATTAGTTGTAGAGGCATTAAATATTTTCATAAGTAGTATTAGAGAAAAGGCTAACGCAATACCTATTGCTAAATTCAGACCTGTACCTCCTCTTTTCTTTTTACACGACAATGTTACCCCTATTATAGTCAATATTATGTATGCAATAGGGTTCAGTAGTCGTTGATATTTCTCTATTTTCAAATCTCTTACCTTAGAAGTCCCTTTCATTGTCTCTCTTTCTATCGTTTTGTTTAATCCATTAAAATCTAATTGATCTATTTTGAGTATATTATTAAAGTCCTTAGGCTCTAATCTGTTCAAAGTAAGTATTGTATCTGTTGCAAAATACAATGTTTCTTTCTCTTTATTTACTTTGCGAACATTATAATTATAAACACGCCATACTTTATTAATAGAATCAAAAGTAATCATATCTGCATAGATTTTCTCTTTTACTTGATTGCCATTAAAAGTCTCTTGTGTGAACATATATCCCTGCGAAGTGTAGTTATTGAAGTGATGGACATATACTTGTGTAGAGTCAGTAGTTTGAATATGTATATCAATAAAGGCGTTATTGAATTTGTCTCTATAATACTTTTGTTCGAAATTATAAATATTCACATTAACCTGTGGAATTAAGAAGTTAGATAAATATAAACCAAACATACCCAGTACTAAAGAGGAGATAATAAACGGACGAAGCATTCTGTTGAATGAGATACCACTACAAAGAATAGCAATTATTTCACTATTAGAAGTAAGTTTGCTAGTAACGAAAATAACGGCAATAAAGAAGAAAAGATAACCAAACATATTGATATAATGAGGTATAACATTTAGATAATAATCAAATATTACAGCACTTATGGGTGCTTTATGATCTATAAAATCATCTAATTTGCTACTCAAATCAAATATTACAATAACGAATGATAATAATGCTATGGCAACAAAAAATGTTTCTAATACTTTTCTTATTATATACCAATCTATTTTCTTCATAATCTCTGAGATAGTTTATCTATAACAGATAATTTCCACTCTTTGTAGTTACCCTCTAAGATACGCTCTCTTGCAACTCTAACTAATTCCAAATAGAAAGCAAGATTATGTATAGAAGCAATCTCCATAGCTAATAATTCTTTAGCAACAAAAAGATGATGTAGATAAGCACGAGTATAGAGTCTATCAACATTTGCAGTACCTAAGGTATCAATCACAGAGAAATCGTTTTCCCACTTTTTATTTCTCATATTCATACTTCCATTCCAGGTAAAAAGCATAGCGTTTCTACCATTACGAGTAGGCATAACGCAATCGAACATATCAATACCCCTTTCAATACCTTCAAGTAAATCAACAGGAGTACCCACACCCATCAAATAGCGAGGTTTATTCTCTGGTAAGATATTAGTACACAAATCAATAATTCTATACATATCTTCCTTAGATTCTCCTACCGAAAGACCACCAAGAGCATAACCATCGGTATCATATTTAATTACTTCGTTGCAAGCAATAGTACGCAAATCATCATACACACTCCCCTGAACGATAGGAAATAAGGATTGATTATAGCCGTATGGACACTTAGTGGAGAGATATCTATTATAACAACGTTCTAACCACTTCAAAGTCATATATAAAGACTTCTTAGCGTATGAATACTCGCATGGATATGGAGTACATTCATCAAAAGCCATCATAATATCACCACCTATTGTGCGTTGAATATCAATTACCTTTTCAGGAGTAAATTCATGTCTTGAACCATCTATATGTGATTGAAACACACAACCGTTCTCGCTAATTTTGCGTATTTTTGCCAGAGAATATACTTGAAAACCACCACTATCTGTTAGCATGGGTTTATTCCAGGCATTAAATTTCTGTATACCACCTGCTTTTTCTAAAATATCAATACCAGGTCGCAAATACAGATGATAAGTATTTCCTAGGATTATTTGTGCTTTTATCTCATTATTAAGAGTTTCCACGCTAATACCTTTCACGCTACCAACCGTACCAACAGGCATAAAAATGGGAGTAAGTATCTTACCATGATCTGTTTCTATTATACCAGCACGTGCTTTACTTTGTCTATCTTTGTTTATTAAAGTATAATTCATTACAGTTAAGAAAGTTTTTGTGTTCTATATATTTACTTCATTATTAGTACTTATATTATATAGATTAATAAACAGAAATTGCTTCATACTTATCATATAAAAATATACTACTATAACCTTAACGTATATAGAATTAAAAGTTTGCAAAGATAATGAAATTTTACTAAAAGAAGATTATATAAAACAAAAAAATTGCAAAAAACTAATAAAATTCTCTCTTTTCTCTTATATAGTCATTTTCTATGGTTATATTTTAAGTAAAAATAGACAATTCTTTCATTTCTGTAATAATTTGATTATATATTAGTTAAAATAGATACTAAAATCATCAAAATAATATCTGATTTCATTCTGATAAGTATTAAAGTTATCCAAATAGTTATTGAAGTTATCCAAATAGTTATTGAAGTTATTCGAATAGTTATTGAA
>CAVGDP010000089.1:0-6344 GCA_963627985.1 uncultured Eubacteriales bacterium | reverse complement strand
AACAAATTTTTTCATAATTTTTTATATTATCTCCATTTCGTCTTAAAGTTATCATAAATCTTAATACTTCAATTTTTTATATTTTCATTACGCAATTTATTTAATATTGGCACAAAAAAATTATTCTTTTTGTTTCATTTTTTTTGAGATTTTAGTTTTTTATCAAAATTTTAATTCTTTTGTACTTTATCTAATTTTTATAGAAAACAACAAAAAAAACGACACCACGACAGTCTTACTCTTTATTTTAGTATTCATACTGACAAAATGGCATTAAATAAAAAATGGCATATAGTTTGAGTTAGACAATTCGTATTATATTTTTGTATACATATATATGATACGAAGAAATAAATTTAGTAATTAATCAATAATAAAAAACAATAAAACAATGGGAAAGATAATTGGAATAGATTTGGGAACAACTAATAGTTGTGTTGCAGTTATGGAAGGTAATGAAACCGTTGTAATAACTAATAATGAAGGTAGAAGAACAACTCCTTCTATAGTTGGTTTCGTTAAAGATGGTGAAAGAAAAGTAGGTGATCCTGCCAAAAGACAAGCCATTACTAATCCTCAAAATACTGTTTATAGTATCAAAAGATTTATGGGTATGTCTTACGATGGTGTTCAAGAGGAAATCAAACATATACCTTACAAAGTAGTAAGAGGAGATAACAATACCCCTCGTGTAGATATAGAAGGCAGAATGTATACTCCTCAAGAAATATCTGCTATTATCTTGCAGAAAATGAAAAAAACTGCAGAGGATTATTTAGGTCAGACAGTTAATGAAGCAGTTATTACTGTACCTGCTTATTTTAATGACGCACAAAGAAAAGCTACAAAAGAAGCAGGTGAAATTGCCGGCTTGAACGTTAGACGTATTATCAACGAACCTACTGCTGCTGCTTTGGCGTATGGTTTGGACAAAAAGACAGATGACCAAATAGTTGCCGTATTTGATTTAGGAGGTGGTACATTCGATATTAGTATTTTGGAATTAGGTGATGGAGTTTTCGAAGTAAAATCTACTAACGGCGATACTCATCTTGGTGGTGATGATTTTGATAGAAAAATTATTACCTATTTAGCAGAAGAATTTATGAAAGATCATCCTAATGTAGATTTACGGAAGGATCCTATGGCTTTGCAACGTTTGAAAGAGGCAGCAGAAAAAGCTAAAATAGAATTATCTTCTACTACTTCTACCGAAATTAATCTTCCTTACATTACCTCTATTGATAATATACCACAACACTTAAACTTAACTCTTACAAGAAGTAAATTTGAGCAACTTTGCGATGATCTAATCAAAGCTTGTTTAGTTCCTTGCCAAAAAGCATTACAAGACGCTGGTATAGACAAGAGTAAGATAAACGAAGTAATCCTTGTTGGAGGTTCTTCTCGTATACCTGCCGTACAAAAATTAGTTGAAGACTTCTTTGGTAAAACTCCAAACAAATCTGTTAACCCTGACGAAGTAGTTGCTATTGGTGCTGCTATTCAAGGAGGTGTATTGACAGGTGAAGTAAAAGATGTATTGCTTTTGGATGTTACTCCATTAAGTTTAGGTATTGAGACTTTGGGAGGTGTTATGACTAAATTAATAGATGCTAATACTACCATACCTACAAAGAAATCTCAAGTATTCTCTACTGCTCAAGACAATCAACCAAGTGTTGAGATTAATGTTTTGCAAGGAGAGAGAACTCGTGCCGTTGATAATAAATCTTTGGGTAGATTCCATTTGGATAATATCCCACCTGCAAGACGTGGAGTACCTCAAATAGAAGTTACTTTTGATATAGATGCAAATGGTATATTGAATGTATCTGCCAAAGATAAGGCAACAGGAAGACAACAATCCATTAGAATAGAGGCATCAAGCGGTTTGTCAGATGAAGAAATTCAACGCATGAAATCCGATGCCGAAGCACACGCAAGCGAAGATAAACGTATCAAAGAGGAGCAAGACAAAATCAACGCAGCCGATAGTTTGATATTCCAAACAGAGAATTTTTTAAAGGATAATGGCGACAAGATCCCTGCAAATAAGAAATCCGATGTAGATACTGCATTAAAAGATTTAAAAGATGCTCATCAAAAGAGAGATATTGCTGCAATAGATCGTGCAAGTGAGAAATTGAATAGTGTTTTACAAGAGATTAGTCAAAATATGTATCAAGGCAATGCCCAAAATGAACAAAATGCTAACCAATCTTCTAACGCTAACACAAACACTAATAACAACAATAATAGCACAAACGATCAAAATAATAACGATACTGCTACCGATACTGACTTTGAAGAAGTTAAGTAAATAAATAGTAATTATCAATAAATAAATATCATTACATAGGGTATAACTAATTTAGTTATATCCTATTTTTTTGTATTCTTTGGGTTAATGGATAAAATACTTATCAAAATAAGGTACTGTATCAAAAAAAATAAAGTTTATTGAAGATAAATGGCACGTTATAGATATTATATAACGACAAGTAAAAAACATTAATTTTGTCCATTAACCCACTAATTCTATCTAAATAGATACATTTAATAAACACTAATAGAAATAGATAGAATAATCATTAATAATTAATAGTGTCCGGCAAAAAATCTACAGATAAAATAAATTCTTATTAAGATGTATCATAAAAACACAAAAATCTTGCAATGTTTCACGCTCCCAAAATGTTCTATTTTCCCTATAAGTGTATTTTTCATGGATATATTTTAAGCAAAAATGAACAAATTTTTCGTCTTTGTAATGGTTTGATTATATAATAGTTAGGATAGGTACTGAAATCGTCAAAATAATTACTGATTTTATTCGAATAATTACTGATTTTATTCGAATAATTACTGATTTTATTCGAACGATTACTGATTTTATTTTGACGAAATAAGATACTATTCGAATTTCATTTTCTTTAAAATGTTCTATTTTCCCTATCGTAAAAATTTAAGCAATGTTTCACGGAAGGAAAAAAGTTAGAAAAATTATAATTCAACGACCACTTAACGTTTTTTAGAAATGGGGGCTTGGAATATTTTTCTATTTGGAAATTTTACTGAAAACAAATTAGTTATATCTAAATAAATATGTTTTAGCGGACACTAATAATATTCTTTAGTGTTATTATTGGAGGTAGTGAAATGTAAGTAATTGAGTTTAATGGAAGAAAAAAACAAATATATAGGTTAGCAAAGTCGTACAACTCTACTAACCTATACTCTAAGTCTATTAATTATCAAAGATTATTTCACCTGTTTTTTTGCTGAATGTGAAAGGACCGAAATCCTTTAAACCATTCTTATTCAAAATCATTGTGTAAGACATACCACTCTTAATGATAACTTCAAACTTATCAGCAGTATATTGTCCGATAGTAGCGTTTTTGAATACTAATGTAGCATTTTCTAATATTTCGCCTTTGGAGTTAAAAGCACGGTCTTTGTCTTTGAAATCATCTTTTGTTATCCTACCGGTTTTTAGGAATTTCATTGCTTGATCCCAATCCAAAACAGCAGCATCTTTATAATTATCGTCATATATAGTAGGAACAGCAGCTCCGTTTAAGATAATATATATCTGTGCTTTGTCTCCGTCAATCATTGTTACAGGAATATGATTTGTTGTATAAACTATAGGAATATCCACCTCTTGTTTAGGTTTATTACCACTAACCATATCTACAACAGTAGAATTAAGTGACGCATCTGCCAAAGAATCTTTAACTCGTTGCGATACAAAGTCGGTTCTTAAGATACGAAATTCTGTCCTTCTATTTAATTGATGTGCAGCTTCTCTTTCATCTTTGGTTTTAAGAGAATTAATATAATCATCGGTTAAAGTAACTCCCTTTGCAAATTGATATGTTTTCTTTCCCATAGTTACGAAAGCCTCACGTTTTAATGTTCGTGGCACTCTATCTCCATAACCTTTGGCAACTAAACGCTCTGGCTCTATACCTCTTGCGACTAAGAAATCTACTACACTCTGTGCTCTACGTTGACTAAGTGTATCATTTGTTAAAGCAGGATAAGGACGAGAGTCTGTATGAGAACCTAATTCTATAACGTATGTCGGATTATTAACCAAGATAACTAATAAGTCTGAAAGGGAATCTTGGTACTGATCTAATAGTTCCCATTTAGATAGTTCATATCTTATTTCAGGTAAAACGATAGGTTCTTTGGTAACAGGAATTAAACGGAAGTTATGAACAATATCCTTAGAAGTAGTTAAACCAACAGTACTCTCTTTACCTTCGGCATTCATATAATCTATTTGAGAAACTTTCAAAGTATAATTAACATTATATTTTATTTGTTGATTATCAAAAGCGTATTTACCATCAGCATCTGTACGAACCTCCAATTGTGAATTATCATCACCGATTAATTTAACTTTTGCACCGATAATAGACTGCATACTCTTATCATCCCTAACTTCTCCACTAATTGTATACAATAAAGGAGCACGATAGAAAGAATAAATATCATACCCACCTACACCACCTTCACGATTAGAGGAAAAATAACCACTCTCTTCTGAAGCAAGATTCTCATCACTATTACAATTAAATATTATACCCACTTCATCGGCAGGAGTATTAATAGGATAGCCCAAGTTAGTTGGTTCAGACCATTGACCATCTTGCAATTCGGTATAAAACAAATCATAACCACCCATACCTTTCAAACCATCGGACGAATAATAAAGACGATTACCACGCAAAGTAGGAAATTCTTCCTTACCAGGAGTATTAATTTTATCACCCAAATTAGTAATATTGCTAAACGGCTCATCCACACTTCTACGAGTTGCCATCCAAATATCATAATCTCCTTGACCACCAGGACGATTAGAAGAAAAATAAATAGTTAATTCATCGTCCGTTACTGCAGGATGAAAATAGTTATAATTTGTATCACCTAAATCTAACATAACCCAATTATCTGCAGTGTTTTCCGCATCTTTACCACCTTTTTTATTATTTTTGGTATCTTTCTTATTTGTGTTATTTGATTTTGTGTTCTTGTTATTTGGTTTCGTATTTTTATTGTTTGATTTTGTTCCCTTATTATCTTTTGGTTCTATGGCAGAAGAATATATCGCACAATTGAGTGTTAGATTCTTTTTTACATTACAACGAGAAAAGTAATAATGTGTATTTGTTCCATTAGTTATTTTAACTAATTCTCCTTCATTTGCTTCGGTGTTAATACCTGCTACTGACAATTCACTTGCTTCTCCAAAAAGACCGCTTTTTAATTTACTTGCTGTATAAATATCTGAAAAATATTCTCCCGTCCAAGCGTCCTTATTTTTGCTCTGATCATTCTTACGAGAAGAAGAGAAAGTAATAGAGGAACAGCCTTTCTCATCCCAAGTAGGTTTCCAATCATTCCATTCGGTATTTAAGTTTTTTTCATTGCGAATATCGTATTTTTGAGGATTTTCCATTGACTTTTTCGCAAACGCAATACTCTCTAAACGAGTTAGAGCTAATGGATCATTAGGTACAAGTTTCAAATATTCTCTATAATTATATTCTGCGTTATCCCAATCCATTAAATAGCGTTGAAAGTCTGCCATATAGAGATAAAGTTTAGGCTGAACTTGATAGTATTTTGCTTTTACTAATCGTTGATAAGTCTTTATAGCACGTTCTTTATCGTCCAAATATCTATAACATTCGGATTTCTGCCATAGGATACGATTTTTCTCTTGACGATTCTTCTTTACCTTTGAATAGGCTTTGTCATAGAGTTCTAATGCAGTTATATATTGCTGACTATTAAAGGCTTCATCTGCTTTTTTTGTTAAAGAGTTAGATTGTGCAAAGATATTAAAACTCATTGCAACAAACACTACGAATATAATTCTTTTGTTACACATATTTCTATTTGTTTACCAAATTATTTCAATAAATTTGAGGGCAAAGTTACAAATATTTTTTCTAACAATAGTAACTTTGATGCCATTATTTTCATAAAATAGTATTTTTATTATTATTGTCTGCTAAAAATAAAGTGATATATAAAAGATTAGAATAAATATATTTATGGGAAATTAATATTCTATAAGCAATTAATGATTTTTTACTCTAACCTATAATGAAAACACAAAAATATTGCAATGTTTCACGCTCTCAAAATGTTCTATTTTCCTTATAATGGTATTTTTGAGAGGTGTATTTTAAGTAAAAATGAGAAATTCTACACTCTTGTAATTATTTAATTATGTAGTATTTAGAATAAGTACTGAGATTATCAAAATAGTTATTGATTTTATTTGAATAGTTATTGAAGTTATTTGAATAGTTATTGAA
>CAVGDP010000088.1:0-4360 GCA_963627985.1 uncultured Eubacteriales bacterium | reverse complement strand
ATTGAAGTTATTCGAATAGTTATTGAAGTTATTCGAATAGTTATTGAAGTTATTAAAATAGTTATTGAAGTTATTAAAATAGTTATTGAAGTTATTAAAATAGTTATTGATGTTATTCAAATAGTTATTGATGTTATTTTGACGAAATGCGATACTATTCGAATTTCTATTTCTTTAAAATGTTCTATTTTTCCTATCGTAAAATTTTAAGCAATATTTCACGGAACGAAAAATAATAGAAAAATTATAATAAAACGAGTGCTTAAAGTTTTTTTAGAAATAGGGATAGGAATATTGCTACCTTTGAAAATTTTACTGAAAACAAATGAGTTATTTTAGCTAATGCTAATAGTTTAATTATGAATAAAAGTTAGTTTATGAGTAATAAAAATTAGTAAATTTATTTGCATTTGAATAAAAATTCTTAATTTTGCACTATCAAATTGATATTTTTATTGTATAAAACGTAAAAAAAATTAAATAAAATGACAAGAGATACACAAATCTTTGATTTGATTGCTCAAGAAAGAGCAAGACAAACAAAAGGTATAGAGTTGATTGCTTCAGAAAACTTTGTATCCGATCAAGTTATGGAAGCAATGGGTTCTGTTATGACTAATAAATACGCAGAAGGTTATCCAGGAAAACGTTATTATGGCGGTTGTCAAATAGTAGACCAAAGCGAACAAATTGCTATTGATAGAGCCAAAGAATTATTTGGTGCTTGTTGGGCAAATGTACAACCACATTCAGGAGCACAAGCTAATTTGGCAGTTTTCTTTGCATGTTTGAAACCTGGTGATACTTTTATGGGATTAGATCTTAATCATGGCGGACACCTTTCTCACGGCTCTCCGGTAAATATATCTGGTACTTATTTTCGTCAAGTAGCCTACGGAGTAAAAGAAGAAACCGGTAGAATAGACTATGATATGATGGAAGAAGTTGCTCAAAGAGAAAAACCAAAATTAATCATTGGCGGTGCTTCTGCTTATTCAAGAGAGTGGGATTGGATAAGAATGCGTAAGATAGCAGACGAAATAGGTGCAATCTTATTAGCTGATATCTCACATCCTGCAGGTTTGATAGCAACAGGTGAATTGAATAATGCTGTTAAGTATTGCCATATCGTTACTACTACAACACACAAAACTTTGCGTGGACCACGTGGCGGTATGATCTTAATGGGTGAAGACTTTGATAATCCTTGGGGAAAGAAAACTCCAAAAGGTGTAATAAAGAAAATGTCTGCTTTGTTAGACTCTGCAGTATTTCCTGGTATTCAAGGCGGTCCATTGGAGCATGTTATAGCTGCTAAGGCTGTTGCTTTTGGTGAGGCACTTACTCCTGCATACCACGAATATATTAAGCAAGTAAGAAAGAATGCTGCTACAATGGCAACGGAGTTTGTAAAACACGGTTATAAGGTTATCTCTGATGGTACAGATAATCACTTAATGCTTATAGATTTGAGACCTAAATTCCCAGAATTAACCGGTAAAGTTGCCGAGAATACATTAGTTCGTGCTGATATTACTATCAATAAGAATATGGTTCCATTTGATTCTCGTAGTGCTTTCCAAACTTCTGGTATTCGTATAGGTACTCCTGCTATTACTACTCGTGGTTTGAAAGAAGATGCAATGGTAGAAATCGTTGATATGATTGATAAGATTCTTTCTGACGTAGAGAACGAGACTTTGATTGAGAATACTCGTAAGAAAGTTAACGATATGATGTCTTCTCGTCCATTATTTGCTTGGTAATAGACAAAGAAAAGAAAACTTTATTCCAATAAAACATAAAATTTTTTAGTCTATTGTATTTTTTTACAATAGACTTTTTCTTTTATCTATTTATACTTTCTTCCCTTATTCAAACGCATAAAACAAATATGGCAATTAGTTTCGTTCCTTTATTATCAAACAAATACTCTTCAGTCTAAAAAACATTATTTCTAAAACTTTTTTCTCTTTTTATTTTGTGTATATAGAAAAATAGCATATCTTTGCACCGACAATATAACAAAAAAGACATGAATAATACGACTATCTTTTATACATTTAATTACGCTAACCACTTAACTATCAATAGGGGGGGGGTATTTAATAAGATTCTATAATTATCTTTTTAGTCTAATTTTTCATATACTTAATTTCTTAAATTTCCTTTGTAACTTTGCTTTTCAAGGTCGCAAAAATGCGTTTTTTCCATACTTTTCTTACAAAAATCTTCCTATAATTCAGTTTCGCAATTCTAAACAAGAAATATTTTTGCTAAAAAATATCAAATTAGTTTTTAATTTTCTTAGAACCGATTGGGTACGATGGGATATAACAGTGCCAAAACAAAGATGAAAGACATCAACGACATAGTACAAGACTACCTTAAGAAAGGGTTTGGGTCTATGAACAAGAATGACTTTGAAGTGTGGATATTCCATTACTTGCTTGAGAATGGATACGCTTCAAAGAGTGATAACCAAATCAGCAGAGAACTGAAGATACCTGAAAGCAAAGTAAAAAGGCTAAGGTATGAAGCAGAATTGGTCTATCCGAAAGGTGAAGAATCTTTCAAGAAAGAGTTTTACGAAGTGTTGAAAAACAGAGTCTATAAGCAAGTAGGCGATAATAAGATACAATTTGTCATTAGAGATAAAAACCTTAGATTGTACTTAAACGACAAATTGGAATCTTTTGGTAGCTTTGCAGACAGCTCGTTTAATGCTGATATAGTAACGATAACAGCACAAGATTTAGTTCTACTTATTTCTGATTTTGAAGGTAAAAAAGAAATATTTCAGCGAGTAAAAGAACAAGTACAAAAAAATACAGATACTACTGTCAATAATATGGGACGTCCCAAAGTTCTTGCAGCGAAATCTGTTAAAGAAATAAAAGAGCTTTTGAATATTATTAAACCTTTTACCCCAGTTGTAATAGACCTTATACGTCTAGCATTACAAATAAGTGGGTTATTGGACAAGTAAAACACATTAGTTTTATCTTGTCCATTAACCCTAAAATAACGTAAACCTTAAAAATAGTTAATAATTATGCAAAGCAATTTGCGTCTAAAACCGAAGGTGCGATGGGATATAATGGCATCAAGTTTTAAGATGGGGGAAAATAAAAAAATAGGTAAAGAATTTAAGGAGCAACTTCTATCAAAGATATTTTCAAACATGGGAATCAGGGCTATTTTTACATTTACTCCGATTGTGTTATTATCTCTATGTAGTGAAATTGTAAGAGCTTACGATTTCGAAGCCTCTTATCAAGGAACATATTTTTATTTTAATCATAGTTCTTCAGGCAAAGTTTCAGTTACATATAATTACGTTGATTGTTATCGACAGAAGAAGGGGTCTTATCATCAGAAGGATGTGATAATTCCCGCAACTATTACTAAAAATGGTATAACTTATAAGGTTACTTCTATTGGTGCTTCCGCTTTTCAATATTGTAATAATATAACAAGTGTCACGTTGCCTCATTCAATCGATACCATCTATGGTTCTGCTTTCGTCGGTTGTAGTAGTTTAACAAGTATACCTAATTCTGTTACTAAGATTGATAAGAGTGCTTTTGAGGATTGTAGTAGTTTAACTAGTATAGAGATACCTAATTCGGTAAATAGTATTTATGCTGATGCTTTTAATAATTGTTTTAACCTAGACACAATGATATTTAAAAGTGAAACGCCTCCTTATGTATCAACTCCATCTTCTTTAGGGGGAATCTTTCTCTTTGTTCCTTGTAATGCTGTTAATAATTATAAAGACTCTTTGTGTTTTCTAAATCATTTTAGAAAACATATATATTCATATCCGTCTTATGATTTAATTATTGAACAAATAATCTTTCAAGGAGATACTATTGATTTTGTAGGCAATAAACTAACTACCGCAGGAATATACAAAGATACTCTGCAAACAGTTAATGGTTGCGATAGTATAGTAACAATGAAACTCTTTACAATAGGCAAAGACACTATAACTGTGATTAAGTTTGATACAATTAACACTACCGATACTTTGATTGTTACTAACTACGACACAATAACTAAATTTGACACAATTAACTCTACTGACACTCTAATCGTAGATAACTATATCCACGATACGACTATTGTAGAAAATACCATAAATTTGATACAATCAACATTACCGACACTTTAATTGTAAATTAATAGTGTCCGGTAAAAAATCTACAGATAAAATAATTTCTTACTAAGATGTATCATAAAAACACAAAAATCTTGCAATGTTTCACGCCCCCAAAATGTTCTATTTTTCCTATATGTTCATTTTTTAGGGGTATATTTTGAGTAAAAATGTGCAATTTTTTCGCTCTTGTGA
>CAVGDP010000087.1:0-3060 GCA_963627985.1 uncultured Eubacteriales bacterium | reverse complement strand
GCAAAGAGGATATATTCGGAATGGAACACGCTACAAGGATAAACAACTTAATAGATGAGATAATAGAAAAAACTAATTGGAGCAGGGACGAAGTTGATAGAGACTTATCTTACGACACCTGCTAATATCCACGATTCAAATGTGATTGAACCATTAATAGAGGAGAGTGATAAAGGGCAAGATTTGTATCTTGATGCTGGTTATGAGAATAAAGAAGAGGTAGTAAAGAAAAATAATATGCAGCCTTTAATCTGTGAGAAAGCACACAGGGGTCGCCCATTGACAGAGAAACAAAAAGAGAATAATAGAAAAAAGTCTTTGCATAGGTGCCGTATAGAACACGTGTTCGGATACATACAACAAGCGATGAAAGGTTCTGTAGTCCGTACGGTAGGGATAGTAAAAGCCAAGGCATCGGTATCATTGACAAGTCTTTGTTATAATATGTATAGGTATATCTACATTGTGAAAAATAGACAGAAATTAATAACAAATAGGAGATAACTATGCCCAATAGACAAGAAAAACGATAAATAAGCAGTTGAAACACCGAAAAATAGGTACTAAAACATCCAAATAAGTGTCTTCACCTGCTCTAAATGAAAATTCAAAAGTAAAAAGAATACGAAAAAGAGATTTTTAGAACAAACCTAAAATAAAATCAAGAATCATTTGAATAAAATCATATATTATTTTGAGGTCTATTGGTCAAAACTGTAATATGCAGGAATTACGATGGTTCTATCCTACTTTGACCAATAATTAATTTTGTCCACTAACTATCAATAAACTAAAATCACATATATTGTTCTTTACAATATATGTGATTTAGTTGTATCCTCAAAGTATCTGCTTTATGTTAAATTAATATCTGTAGATTTACACACTTGGGAGATAACACCATTACCCATAGTTTTACCGAACAGGTGTCTCTCCCTCTGTTGGAGTTTTTCCCAATAATGGCTAATAGTCATTATCTAAATCATAATCTTCTTCAATGTTATTATACCTATCAATGTCGATAGAAGAAGCATCACCGATTTCACCCCATTGTACAGACACCTCATCTTTTTTCAGGATTATGAGTGCAACCTTTCCATTATTAAGATTAATAACAGTAGCAGCATCATTTTGTTTATATATTTTGCCAAAAGTAGAGAAGTGTTTAATAAGCAATTTATATAGACTACGGATCTTTCCATCCATTCTCCCTAAATTCTGAACCGACAACGAGAATGATACTGGTTTTACATTATTCCAAACATACCCAGTAGGTATTTTTTCATCGTGATAATAATAATATCCCCACAACTCATAATCAATAACCCTTTTAGTACGATATGTTTGCCTACTCAAATTATTAGAAAATTTCATAGTAACATATCCAGAAACTCCACCAATTTGTTTTGAAAAACTAATATAAGGTCTATCGTACCAATACGGAGAATCTGCTTTATGTGATTCATCCCCTTGACGTCCTACTTCTTTTATCTCTTTTGCTACAGATTGAGCAGTAGTTGTCTTAAATGTCAAACCAAGTAGACCATCTGCGGTAATACCTAAATCTTTTACAAATTTATCAAGATCAACATAATCACTTTCAATATATTGATAACCTCCTCCTCTTAATCCTACTTCTTTGATATCTGGCAACCCTTCAACTTGTTTTCCTTTTCTATCAATAATGGACCACATCTTATCATCCATCTTTACTATTGTATGTTTGCCGTCAAGCAACCTATATAAATATGAGTCAACATATTTATCTATTCCAATTTGATTGTCTTTAGTATCGATGAACTTATAATAAGTTTCATCTCTACTGTGGACTTGTGCCAATAAAAGATTTTCTTGATCATAATACAGGTTATCATATTTTGCACGAATAAGAGCCTCTCCTTTTATATTCATAAGACCCCATCCTTCGCCATTGTAATAAACAAAGTTTTCTCCCTTTATCTGTGTTATCCTCTTGTATTTTCTATTGGGTTTCACAATGGTATTTCCTTTGTCGTCTATTATACCCCAAGCTTCTTCCCCATCTATTTTTACACTAATAGGCATCTTGCCATCAACAAAACTATCACCTATCTCCTCATATTTATTTGCATTGATCTCAAACAAAACCTTACCTCTATTATCAATAACGGTATACTTACGCTTATCCTCCTTATTACTTTGTATTTGAGACTTATATCTTTTATGAATACCTATTATTTTCCCATCTGAACAATAAGTTAGGACTATATATTCAGGTTTAATAACACAATTACCTTTCATATCAATAACTCCCCAAAGAGAGTCTGAGGTCATAAAGTTTGCATATCCTTCAGAAAAAGTTGTTACGCCATCAACTTCTTTGCCATCTATCGTCCTTAACTCTTTGATTATAGACCCGTCCTTCTTAATTAAAGAAACTGGTTTATTCTTTTCTGCCACAACTGCAACTCCTTTGTAGAAAGTTGAGATATGAGCATAGTCTTTTCCAATCTTTTTGGGTTTTTCGGATGCCTCATACATTTCCCAGATATTATCTTCTGTTTTAACAAAAAAACGTCCATCTCGAACAATAGTAGGTTCGTTTTTGAATTCTTCTTTGAATAGTACTTTACCATCCGTAGAAATCATTCCCCATTGACCATCTTCTGTTTCTCTATAAGGAATAGCCTCTACATCACTTGTTGTAATACTCTTGGTACAAGATAAACAAAGTAATCCGACACTAAAACAAAGTAATAAATTTAATTTCTTCATCTCTTTTTTATTTTATATGTTAGTATATTCTTTTCTTGCTTAAAATGTTTTTTATATAGTAGAGAATAGGGAAATAGATTTAGTAGTATTATGTATATTATTCTAAATGATTAATTTTTGCAAAGTTATACTAATTTTCTATATCCACCAAATTTTTATAAGAAAAAGTGTAAAAAATAATAATTATGATACAAGATTAGTAGGGCAATAAAAAATAAAGTCTTGTAAGCATTTACTTACAAGACTTTTCTGTCTGTGATCTAAGAAGGATTCGAACCTTCGACCTACTGCTTAGAAGGCAGTTGC
>CAVGDP010000086.1:0-15146 GCA_963627985.1 uncultured Eubacteriales bacterium | reverse complement strand
ATCAATAACTATTCGAATAACATCAATAACTATTCGGATAACATCAATAACTATTTTGATGATTTCGGTACTTATTCTAAATACTACATAATTAAATAATTACAAGAGTACGAAAATCCTCCATTTTTACTCAAAATATGACTACCGAAAATAACCTTATAGGGAAAATAGAACATTTTGGGAGCGTGAAACATTGCAAAAATTTTTATTTACACCACTACTTTTATCGGACAACAATAATAAAAAAATACTATAAGACTAAAAAATTAATAATAATTAAGAAAATTGTTGTAATTTTGCGTATCATAAAAAGTATTCAAATTAATACATAATAAAAGTTTTTATAATTGAATAACAAAAAATTAGATAAACATGCAAACAATCTTGATTTTGGACAGCGGAAGTCAATATACACAATTAATCGCTCGTAAAATAAGAGAACAAAATGTGTATTGCGAAATTCATCCATATAATAAAATACCAACAATTACTTCTGATATCAAAGGAGTTATACTATCTGGTAGTCCCTATTCTGTAACTGACCCCAATGCACCAAAGATAGATTTATCTTTATTTAAAGGCAAAATTCCTTTGCTTGGTATCTGCTACGGAGCACAATATTTGGTCCATACAGCAGGCGGAAAGGTAGAAAAGAGTGTTATAAGGGAGTACGGTCGTGCTAATTTAGTATCTGTAAATCAAGGTTGTGAGTTATTAAAAGATGTTCAGGTTGATTCGCAAGTATGGATGTCTCACGGAGATACTATATTGGAATTGCCATCTAATTTTGAGATAATCTGCTCTACAACAGATGTCAAAAACGCAGGTTATAAGATCAAAGGAGAAGATACATTCGCTATACAATTTCATCCAGAGGTTCATCATTCTCAATATGGTAGCAAAATTTTAAGTAATTTTGTTTTGAATATTTGCCATTGCGATGCAGACTGGACACCTAATAACTTCGTTACTTCTTCTCTACAAAATCTGAAAGAGAAATTACAGAACGATAAAGTTGTTTTAGGATTAAGTGGTGGTGTGGATTCTTCTGTGGCTGCAATGTTATTACACAATGCTATCGGCAAAAATTTAACTTGTATCTTTGTAGATAATGGTCTTTTGCGTAAAAATGAGTTCGAAAACGTACTTCTATCTTATAAAGATATGGGATTGAACGTTGTAGGAGTTAATGCAAAGGAAGATTTCTACAAAGTATTAGAAGGAATTACGGAGCCAGAGAAAAAACGTAAGGCAATAGGTAAAACTTTTATAAATGTATTTGAGAGAGAAGCCTATAAACTAAAAGATGTTAAGTGGTTAGGGCAAGGAACAATCTACCCAGATGTAATAGAATCAAGTAGTGTTAAAGGACCTTCGCAAACTATTAAATCACATCATAATGTGGGTGGTTTACCTTCGTATATGAACCTAAAATTAGTAGAACCTTTGCGTTTGTTGTTCAAAGATGAGGTTAGAAAAGTAGGTAAAGAATTAGGATTGAAAGAAGAATTATTGCAGAGACATCCTTTTCCTGGTCCTGGTTTAGCAATACGTATATTAGGTGAGGTAACAAAAGAAAAAATTGCTATTTTGCAAGAAGTAGATGATATATTTATCTCTTCTTTGAAGTCTTGGAATTTATATAATAAGGTATGGCAGGCAGGTGCGATATTATTACCTATCCAAAGTGTCGGTGTTATGGGAGACGAACGCACATACGAAAGAGTTGTTGCCCTACGTGCTGTTGAGAGTGTGGATGGTATGACGGCAGATTGGTGCCATTTGCCATACGATTTTCTTTCGCAAGTCTCTAATAAGATTATCAATCAAGTTAAAGGCGTAAATAGAGTTTGTTATGATATAAGTAGTAAACCTCCTGCAACGATAGAATGGGAATAATTACTAATCATTAGAGAAAGTAATAATTAACGTTTTTAGGGTTATGAGAAGATTAAGCGTATACATAATATTATTTGCTTTTACATTGTGTTGTAAGAGTAATAATTTGTATGCCGAGAATTTATCTAAAACGAAAAAGGAAATCAAAATCGCTGTCCTAATGCCTCTATTCTATGAAAACATAGATGACCTCGCTTTTAATGAATACAATATAGACGAAAGAAGAAATAGAAATTACAAATGTTTCACTTATATCTCTTTTTATGAAGGTATTAGGATTGCATTAGATAAATTTGATAGTAAGGATGCCAAAATATCTTTATATGTTTTCGATGTTGGCGAGAATGATCTAAAGAAGACCAAACAAACTTTGGATTATGAACCATTGAAAGATATGGATATGATTATTGCTTTGGTATTTAAGCAAAGTTTTTCTTTGATTAGCGATTTTTGTTTGCAACATAAGATTGCTCTAATCAACCCGATGTCCAAAGATGAAGATATTCTCTCAAATCCATACGTTTTTAAGATTCAACCCGATGATTATTCTATTAGTGCTTCGCTTTTGAAATATATTCAATCCAAACACTCTAACGATAGAATAATTGTTTTGTACGATGATAATTTTGTCAAGACAGATATTGTTAATATGTGGAAAGAAAATCTTCCTAATCAAACTACTAAATGGACTATCTTAAACTATAGAAAAAATAGTATAAAACTGAAAAAATATATAAACAAAAGTGATACTAACTTCGTTATCAATCTTACCAAAAAGAATACCACCAACGAGAATAAAACATATAGTCAAGATATTATCAATACTTTACGTACATCTAAATGTAATATTGAGTTGTTTGGTATCTATGATTGGTTAGAGTATTTGGGCAATAATTTTAGTATTCTACAAGATATGAATTTTTCTTTCTCTGTTCCTTATTATAATGATTACACTAATACGAATTTTATTGAATTTGTCAAACTGTATAGAGATAATTTCAAAATCGATCCCGATAATATTTATGCCTCTATCGGTTATGATATAATAAATTATTTTGTTCCGTTGTTAATAAATAATGGTAAGAATTTTGTAAATAGTCCTTTTAATGCTAATCAAAACAATATGATTAGTAAATACAAATGGCATAGAAAAGATTCTAATAATGGTTGGCAAAATACTAATGTTAATATTTACAAATTAGATAATTACAAGATAAAATCATGTTGGAGTTATTAAGATATAAGAGTTATTTGTCGTTTATTATATTAAGTATTCTTTTGTGTAACTTATCCACTAATATTCAAGCACAAGAGGGGGATTTGTATGATTTACAAGAGCCATTAGTAATTAATAATGTAGACAGCAAACTCTATACTCCTGCTCCAAATAGACTAACTTATAGTTTTAGTACTATTAATATGGATAATATTACTATTTCGTGGTCTAATAGTTATACAAAGAAAACTACTACTAAATGGTTTGTAAAATTGCAATATCGTTTGGATGAAAATTCTGAATGGATAGATGTAAAAGATAGCAAAGGAAAAAATATTGAATTTGTAACAACGAAGAAAAGATATACACGCAATTTTAGTGTTGTCTTACCTAATGAGTGTAATAATAAAAAATTCGTACAAATATCTTGGCTAATTGATACTTATACTAAAAATAAAAATGGTTATCCAAATATTCATTTCAAAAATTTGAATATTCACTCCGAATATGATAAATATCACGGTTTGCCGGCTATTGTTAAGGTTTATAGTAGTACAGATGAGAGTAAATCTAAGGTAAATAATTTATCTTTTAATAAGATTCCTCTTCACAAAGTGTTTTCTGAAAACAAACGTTTAACGATTGAAAGTAAAAATATTAGAGATAGTATCACTATAAGAGTTATAGGTGAGAATGCTACTTATTTCAAAACTTCTCTAACAAGTATTGATAGCGACCATCCACTAAAAACTCTTAGTGTAGTTTATTCTCCCAAAAAAGAAGGTAGACACAAGGCGACTTTGGTTATTACTACCTCAAAGATAAACTCTCCTATTAATATTCAATTAGAAGGTGTTGCTGCCAAAAATACCTCCTATAATGAAAATCTTTTACCGCAGAATACTATTAATAGTAATCATTGTTTGTACAATATACCTGTGTTCTCTGCTTCTGATTATCAATATCGTATTTATCAAGATAAGAATAATTTTCAAAAGATTGCTATTCGTTATTCTTGGTATCATAACGAGAAATTATTATTTTCTATGTACGATACAGTTAAGAAATTAGAATATTGTGCCTCTATTAATTCTCCCGAGAATTCTACTAATTTAGAAATAGAACTTTCGGCTACAAACACTATTAAACTTACGGATTATTATTTTGGTTCTCCCAGAGTTAAGACAATGGTCAAATCTGGTTCTTGGTCTGATATTAATAATTGGCAACCAAAGGCATTACCTAATACAGAAGATTTCGTAGTAATAGATAATGGAGTCGTTGCAAAGGTAAATAAAGACGTGGCGTGCAGTATGTTAATTCTAAAAGATAGTGCTAATGTGGATATTAATACCGGCAAAATATTCTATGTCTCTAATGATATTTCATACGGCAAAAATGCTTTCTTTACCGTTCATCAACATCTATTGCCAACACGATGGAATTATATCTCCTCACCCATTAATCAAGCCCATGCAACTATTTTCTCTATGAAGAATTTAGTTTCGGGTAATGATACTTGGATTATGAAATACAATACCGGCAAATTGAGCAAGATGGATGATTATTGGAGCGAGTATATTGTAGATCCTACTTTTATATTGCAACCCGGTGCAGGTTATGCTGTTTACACACACACCACTATGGACGTTAAATACGAAGGACTTTTGTGTTCCTCTTCGGTAACTATTCCATTAATTTCAACACCTAACGATCGTTGGAATTTAATTGGTAATCCTTACACAGCACCCCTATCTTCCAAAAAATTATATAATGATATTGACGGCAAAATACAAGGTAATGCTATTATGCTTTTGGACAAACAATCCGAGGTATATAACCCTGTAATAATAGATAATAATGAACAAGTTATGATACCCTCCTTGGAAGGTTTCTTTGTTGAAGCCTTAGAGACTCCTACCGAAATTACCTTCAAACGTGAGCATCAATACATTCCTCGTACTGCAAAACAATCGTGGACTAATAATAATTATCTCAACTTATCTGTTAGTGTGGATAACAAATGGCAATATGTTTTGATAGGTATGGATGATAATAGTTCGTATGGTTTTGATATGATGGACTGTCATAAAATGTTCGGCAACAATGAACAAATGCCCGATATATATCTAAAAGATGATAACGGCGAAGAATATTCTGTATGCGTCTTTCCTGATTATCCAGGTATATATGATATAGGTTTATACATAGGTTCTCCGAAAAATGTAGTCGTTAATCTGAATAATCTTTCCATTATGCCTACATACGTACATATATTAATAGAGGACAAGAAAAACAAAATATTCTATAATGCTTGTGAAAATAATCTACAATTATCACTCAACAATGGTTCAACGGAAGATTTTCGTATTCATATACTTAAGGCAACCAAAGTAGCAAATCAACCTAATGATAACGATATATTCTTATGGCAAGATAAGAAAAGAATTTTATTTTTGAATACTAGTAAAAAAGTGAAACAAATACTTATTGAACGTAATGGAAATATTATCTCTCAAGAAGATATTATAGAAGACGAAGTATTTACCACCCCTACTCTAAATAAAGGTAAGTACGATGTACGTTTGTTGATTAATGGAAAATGGAGTGAAAAAATAAATTGTGAAATTTAGAATAAAAATGAAACGTATATTTTTGTTTATTTTAACTATTATCATACTCTACAATAACGGATTAACTCAAGAGAAAGAGATCTTAGATAAAATTAATCGCAATGAATTTAGCGAGGCTTTATCTATGTTACAAAATACTTATAAACAAGATACAAACAACGACACATACTATAATATCTTGTACAATTATTATATTAACCCTCATAACGAATCTCACGACTCTTTACAGGCATATTATTATCTTTTGCAATACAATAAAGTCTCTAAGAACAAAATAAATACCACTTCATTAGCAAAAGAAATTCTAACTAATATATATATAACAAAAGATATTCAGCAATTTAACCGCTATATAGAACTAACCGCTGACCAAAAAGAATTGAATAATGAGGCCAAACGTATTCGCAACCAAGAGGCTTATAATATTCTCCTCCAAAACCCTACTATTGACGCTTGTAACCAATTTATTATCTCCTACCCCGATGCTATACAAATAGAAGATGTTCGTCTAATGCTCAACAAATCTATTTTCGATTATTATATGGACTTATCTAATATTGATTCTTTGAAATATTTTGTATCAACCACTACTTCTGATAATTACAGAGAAAAAGCAAATACTGAAATAGATAAATTAAGTTTTGCAAAAGCTCTAAAAACAAATACAATAGATGCATATGTGAATTACTTAAAAGAATTTCCCAAGGGAGCATACGTACGTATGGCGAAGACGAATATTGAAAAAGTCCAATATGATACATACGTAGTTAATAGCGATATATCGGATATGATTAACTACTTTTATAATCACGATAGTACTGATAATAATTACACCGAAGTATTATCACGCCTGTCGTTGTTTGCTATGCAAAATCTCTCTTTGATTGCTATCCAACAAGTTTGGAATATTAACCACGATACATTATTACTAAAACAATTTGCTAAAAAATACGTTGCAAATCTTGATTTAGAATATATTAATCTCTTAATTACAACTTTTCCTCTATTGAAAAACGAGACCTTTGTAAGTACTGCTCTCCAAAATGCAACCACAATAAATAATCTTCTAAAAAAGCAAGAACATCTAACGATAGACGATTACAAGACTAATAAACACCTATTTACAAATCTTTCACCACATACAACGGGCAAACTATTTGAACAATTCTATACTCTAAATTCTACCCTTGCAAAAAACAAGAAAGTTGACTTCAACCTTGATAATGATATTACTTTCAATCAATTCCTTAACGCCAAGAATACTGAAATGGACTTTATTCTAACTAATGACAACAACACTACCTTACACAAAGATGATGATATTCTTCTAATTGCTAAATCGGATACTAATGGTTATGGATGGACAGCAAATACCAAAAATAGAGATATATTTGTGCAAATCAAAGAAAATGATACTTGGAGCAAACCTTTCGCATTACCCAAAGAGATTAATTCTGTTTATGATGAGTGTAATGCTGTGCTTTCCACGGATAAGAAAATTCTCTATTTTTCTTCTGATAGAAGTATGAATTTTGGCAAAAAAGATATATACATATCTGTTAGAGAAGATATTAATAATTGGCAATCTTTCTCCAATCCTATTCTTTTGAGTGAGGATATTAATACCTCCGATAATGATTATGTAGTTGGCTTGACCGATAGTCTTCTGGTTATAACTCAAGACGATAACTTCAACGAGGCTAATAATCTTTTCTTGGAGGGTAAAACATCGCTTAATGTAATGACGGGTAAAATCAAAAATATTAATAAAAGTATCAAAGTAAATGTCTATGACAAACATACACTTAAACGAGAAAATATCATAAAAACGAATGACTATGGTTTCTTTGCTCTACTAAAAAATAAAAAAGAAATTCTTATGAATTGTTCTGTTAATAATTATTTCTCACCTTTATGCGATACTACTCCATCTCTTTATAGTATTGAAGATATGATAAATAAGCAAACTTTAATAACAATCAATGCCCCTTTTGATGATAATGGTAATCTTACTGCCATAGGAAAGAAAAATTTGGAGTTATTGAGTAATTGTTTCAAAAATACTCCTCATATATTAACTATTGGAGTTCACGCAGTTAAACCTAATCATAAATATAATAGCAAGCAATTGTCCGAAATCGTTGCAACACAAATATCCGACCTATTGGTTAAATACGGTATGCAAAAAGAAAATCTAATCGTTACTGCTTATGGTAATGAGAATACTATGCAAGGTTGGGAGTCTATTAATAGTATAGATATCGGTGCTATAAAAAAATAAATTTCTCTTCTTTTCAAATATTTATACTTTTATTCCTCTTACTTGTTAACAGTCAAATAATAACACCAAAACTTCACTAATCATTCAAATAAATATACACATTGATATTATGAGCGAATTAGAAAAAATGCTAAATGGTGAATTGTATAGTTTTGCAGACGAAGAACTTGTTGCCATTCAAAAGAAAGCCAACACATTAATGCACGAATTTAATAATAGTGATTTAGATAGAGACCGTCTTTCTCAATTACTTCATTTACTTATACCTAACGCCTCCGAAAGTGCTACCATTCTGCCTCCTTTTCGTTGCGATTATGGTATTAGAATAACTATTGGAGACAACACTTTCGTAAATCGTAATTGTACTTTCTTGGATGCGGGAGGTATAAATATAGGTAAGAACTGCAAGATAGGTCCCGATTGTCATTTATTTACTCCCCAGCACCCAATAAATTATCTACAACGCAGAGAACCAGTAGAATATCCTATAGGTATAACTATCGGAGATGATTGTTGGTTAGGTGGCAACGTAACTATTGTACCTGGTGTTACGATAGGAGATAGATGCGTTATTGGTGCAGGCTCTGTTGTTACGAAGAATATTCCAAATGATTGTTTGGCAGTCGGTAACCCTGCCCGAGTTATCAAAAAACTATCCTAAAATGCGTCTTTGGAGAGAAAATCTAATATTTTGATGGCTAAAAAAAGATATAATCTTGTCTTTATTTACTAAAATTTGATAGTGTAATTAACTCAATTATACAATTACAAATATTTTACCATTAAGATATATTAACTATGTTTTTATTACTTTCATTCACAGATAAATAGTAAAATAAATAAAAGAATTATCTCAAAAATACTTTTTTATTCAAAATAATATTATTAATTTTGCAATACATTTTTCACTAATTTAAGTATTTTTATTGAATATGAACACTATAAAAAGATATATATTCGTTGCTATTCTACTTTTGAGCAATCTTGCTTATTCTCAAATGAATATTAATTGGGGAGAACGCTTCCATGAGATAAAAGATAATTGTACAGAGGCTCAATTTCTCGCCGAAGACAACGATGGTTATTATTTCTATTACTCTCTAAACGAATATATTGGACAGGGTGAAACGCAAAAACGCTATTATCTCGCTCGTACAGACAAGAATGGTAATGTTAATAAAGTTGCTCGTATGGATTTTGGTAGCAATAGTTTTAGTGTTGTCCTTTCGTGGAGAAATAATGATTTAGTTGGCTTTATTCTCTCTAAATCAAAGCAAGATAAAGAAGAACAAAGCAGTAAAACAAGACGCAAAAAAAACTCTTCTACAACTAATACCGGCAAACAATCTCTTTATTACGAATTCGTTCACCTCAAAGATATGCGTCTAATAGACAAACCTCAAAAATTTATTACCTATAACTACTTTGCCGACAGTAGTCAATCGCCTTATTTGGTGAAATTCTCCGAAAATAAGACCAAACTTGTATTTTGTTTGTTTAGCAACGACACTTCCGGTAAATGTGCCGATATTCGTGTCTATGATAACAAAGTTAATATGTTATGGGAGAAAACTTACGCCCTTAAAAATATTCAAATGCCGAAGGTTAAGGTTAGTGATGTAGCCGTTTCTAATGATGGTAAGCGTGCTTTACTTGCTATAAATGGTTATGTAACAGGTAAGAAAATTAATCACTCGGATGATAAAGCTTTTCTTATTCATATTGAACCTTACGAAAACAAAGGTCATACTTTGCAAATGGAAAAAGCGTGGGTTACCGATATGAAATGTTGTTTTAATTTAGAAGGGGACTATGTTCTTGCAGGTTATTATGGTACAAGTAACGATAAGCCGTATTTAGCAAGTGGCGTTTTTGCTTACACCTTTGATAAGAGAAGGCATTATCAAAAGAATTTCTCCCAGGTAGAACAAAAAGATTACGAAAACGATAATATGGTAGCACCTTACAAACCTAATCCAAAGGATAAGAAAGCTATGCGACCAACTATCGCTTCTAATGGTATGGTAATCCCTTCTATGTTTTCTAGTTATGTAGATGAATTGGTTCCTATGATTGGTGGTAATGTTATTATGATTGGTGAGCAACGCTATCACTCTACTATTCAGCCTGCTAAACGTAAAGGAGACAAACCTACAGGAGAAAATGCTATGTTTTATAGAGACCTTCTTATTACAAATATCAACAAAAATGGTAATATAGACGCTAATAGTATGGTTGCCAAACGTCAAAAGGAATATCGTGGTAGTAATGATTATAATTCCTATTATCTTACAAGGGATAGATATGGTATTTACGTAATGTTCAACGACCATACTTCTAACTACAAAGACGGCACATTTACTCCTAATCATCAATACGATAGCGATAAATTGCGTACGCAAGTTTCCTTTGTACAAATATTTTCTGATGGTAGTTATAATTGGTTGCAATGTTTTCGCTCCAAACAAGATAATCGCGAGATGCCTTTCTACAAGACTCTTTTCTTAACGCACGATAAATATATTCTTTTCTTGTGTCATCACGAGGACAATAACGTTATCGGCAAAATAGATACCCGAGAAGGAGTTAGATAATACTGTAATGCTTATAAATTTCGTATGCTTCTATTGATTGAATAGTTAGCAATTTTTTCTTTTTCTATAAAAACACTTACAAAGATAAATAAGAAAATATATAACAATGAATATAAAAGCAGTTGAAAATTATTTACTTTCGGCAAAAATCAAAGCAGTAGAAAGTATTGATATAGAGAACAAAACTATCAAATACAACGAGAAAATACTATCACACGAACATATAACCAAATTAAATGGTGATGAAGAATTAGTACGAGCTGTTGTATTAACACAATTAGTCAACATATACAAGTACAAATTAGAAAATATAGAGTTGGAGAAAACCTATGATATCGGCAGACCAAAAGTAAATAAACCACAAATAGATATCATTGTAAAAGATAAACAAGGTAATACTTTCATGTTTATAGAGTTGAAAGCCTTTGATAAATACGAAAATGAAAAAGAAGAGGCTTTGGAAAAACAACTTTTTAATCTTGCTGCACAAGAATCTATAAATAACAAAATTAATTATTTAGTTTATCTGACTTGCGATTTAGAAAAATTTGCTCCTTCTTCTATGATTATTGATTATTCTATGTTTCAATCTTACGAAAAATGGAATGAACAAAGAGTTTTCACTGATGAAATTCCTACGGACTACGGAAGAGCAATAAAACAGCCATATATAAAAGGAGGAAAAAAAGATTTGGAAAAAACATATACGGGCGAGCAAATAGATTACTTACGACAAAATCTCCATAATGTCCTTTGGGGGGGGGGGCGGAACTGACGATAATGAAGTCTTTTCTTCTTTAGTCAATATTATTCTATCCAAAATACAAGACGAAGAAGAACGCAATGAAGGTGAAGTATATCACTTTCAATCACTTTACTACACCAAAGAAAACATAGAACAACAAGAAGACAATGAAACTTTATTTGAAAGAATCAATAATTTATACCGCCGTGCATTACAACAACGAATGTTTCTATCACCTACGGAAAAAGATTTTGTTATAGACGAAAAGAAGTTTTCTTTGAATAAACTTAAATATGCCGTACAATCACTAGAAAAATTTTCATTTGTAGACGGCAAAAACTCAATAAACGGCAAAGATATTTTAGGAGATTTCTTCGAGGGAATAATACGCAATGGTTTCAAACAAAGCAAAGGACAATTTTTTACACATATCAATATCGTTACTTTTATTCTTTGGGCTTTGCAACTAGATAAATTAGCAATAGAAAGAATAAACAACGACAATCAAATACCATATCTTATAGACCCATCGGCAGGTAGTGGTACGTTTCTTATTGAGTATATGAAATTTATTACTCAAAACATCAAATATCGTTTCTGTGATAAGATAAACAGCAACCGAGCATTGAAAGCATCTATGTTACGTTGGTTTCCTGAATATCACGAAAATATTTGGGCAAGTGATTATATTTACGGTATAGAACATAATTTTAATTTAGGAACTTCTTCAAAAGTAAATATGATTCTGCACGGAGATGGCTCTACTAACATATTTGTAAAAGATGGCTTATTACCTTTTTCTTCTTACAGCAAAGAATCTTCTCCAAATGTTCTAAAAAGCCACGAATCCGACAAACTATATACCGATAAAAACTTATATGCAAAACAAGTTAATAAAGAATTTGACGCCGTTATATCTAATCCTCCATTTAGTGTAGAATTGGATAATGACACAAAGAAATCTTTAATAAAAAGTTTTCAATACGGAGAAAAGAAAAATTCAGAAAACTTATTTATTGAACGTTACTATCAGTTATTAAAACCAAAAGGCAGAATGGGAATAGTACTACCTGAAAGCGTCTTTGATACAACTGAAAACAAATATATACGTTTATTTTTGTTTAAATACTTTCATATTAAAGCCGTTGTGTCCTTACCACAACTAACTTTTGAACCTTACACTTCTACAAAGACAAGCCTTCTGTTTGCACAGAAGAAAACCGAAGAGGAAATAGAACTTTGGAATAACTATTGGCAACAATATTCTTCAGAGTGGCAAATGCTTAAAACAAGGATAACGGATTATATAAAATATTTCGTAGATGAACAAAAATTAAACAAACGTTGGGCCGAAGATGTGGTAAATGATATTCAAACAAATAATATAAGCAATATCAAAAACAATATCTTACGGTTTTTAAAGGATTTTGTAACTGAACAAGATACGCAACTTGATGTTAAAGAATTATTGATAAAATATTGTTTGGAAATTGAAAATCTTACCAAATACAATAACGACACTGCCGACACTTTTGGTTATGTCAACACTTGGTGGGTATTTTCCGAAGTTGCAAAACAATTTCCTAATGAACAAATATTTATGGCACAGGCGGAGAATATTGGTTACAAACGAACGTTAAGAGGAGAGAAACAAATGCCTAATGATTTGTACGATATTAACTACGCTCCCGATAATTTGGATTTCTCGCTTATATATAATAAATATAACAAACAGATTACCCAAAAGCAAAACGCTTTAATGGAATACAATCAAAATATTACGGCAATAGAGGAAAAACAAACCAAGACAAAGAAAGACAGCGAAGCACTTAAACGTCTAAAACTATCTAAAGAAAGTATTGAAAAACATTTGCAACAATTGAAAAATGATTTGTCTACTGTCAAAAAAATTGAAACTACATATTACAACAACAATATTTTGAAAGACGAGTACAAAGAGCGAACGGATAAAACCCTTATATCTTATTTCCAAAACGGAATAATGAAAGAGTATAAAGACAATCAAATAGCATTAAGAGATAATGAACTGATTACTATACTTGACCACATAAGAAAGGAGGTAGTATGGCAGTAAATTATTTTTCTACTTCACTACAAGATATGTTGGTTGATAAGTCTTTCAGACTTGACTATAATTATAGATACATCTCCGATAACAAAAGATTTACAATATTTAATAGTTCTAATTTAATACCACTCAATAAAATTCTATATCCTTGCTTATCAAAGAATATACATAAGGGTGAATTAGAAAAGGATTATTATCTTATTGATTTAAATAATATCGGTAGGTGTTCCAATGAATTATTGGATTTACAATTGGTTGACGTGATTGGTTCAGATAAATCATTATTAAAGGAGGGTGATATAATCATTCCAAAGATAGAGCCACAGAAAGGACAATTATTTTTAAATATAGAACACAATGAATATTTGGGTTCAACTGAACTAATTGAATATAAGATAAATGAAAACTATAATCCTTATTATGTATACTATTTATTAGTCAGCAAGACAATCCTGTCTTATTTGAAATATTTAGAGAGTGGTAAGACGCATAGACGTGTAAATGTGGAAGACCTTTTGAAAATAAAAATTCCTAATATTCCATTATCACAGCAGAATGCCATAGTAGAAAGAATAAAACCTTTGGAAGAAGAGATTAAGCAATTAAAACAGAGTAAAGAGGAGCATATAAAAATAATAAATAATGTATTCGGTGCTTACTTCGGCTTTAATTGGGAAGATTGCGATAACTTCGGCAAAGGTATGACGGCAGGTACGCAGAAATATAAGACAAGAGAAAAAACAACTTTTGCTAATTCACTGAATATTTTCGCAAATCCTTTGTTGCGTTTTTCTTGTAGATATTCCAATCCTCAAACTCAAAAATGCACTTCCTTGCTTTTCTCCCGCCCAACAAAGAAAATAAAAGATATTACAAAACAAATAATCAAAGGCATACAACCTGATTATACTGATGACGGAGAAATACCTGTTATTAAAATAGCCAATATGAAAAATTCCTATATTGAATTGGCTACACCTGAATATGTGAGCAGTGAGTTTTTTAATTCATTAGACGAAAGTAAGCATTTACATAAAGATGATATACTTATTTGTTGCACGGGTAAAATTTCGTTAGGCAAAATTGATATTGTAACACAAGATATTGATGCCGTATTATCTGTTGATAGTTACTGTTTGAGATTAAAAAACAATTACAATAAGGATTTTCTTGTTTATTTCTTGCGAAGTCTTTTAGGCACGTTTCAATTTGAAAGAGATTTTACAGGAACAACAAATCAAATACATTTATACGACAGAGATATTTTAAATTTTGATATTCCTGATATTTCTTTAACCGAACAAGAAAGAATAGTAAAGGAAATAAAAACTCAATTGAATAAACAAGAAGAAAGAAACAAACAAATAACTAATAAACAAAAACAAATATCGCAAATAGTAGAAGATAGTTTAAAGTAAAGTAGAAAATAAATACATACATTAATAACCACTAATAATTTAGAATAAATAGATATTGGTTTATTCTAATTTAATAGCATAAAAATCTTATAATGTTTCGCACCCATAAAATATTCTATTTTTCCTATAAGGTTATTTTTTAGGGGTGTATTTTTAGCAAAAATGAGCAAATTTTTCGCTTTTGTGATAATTTGATTATATAATAGTTACAGTAAGTACTAAAATCATCAAAATAGTTATTGATTTTATTCGAATAGTTATTAATGTTATT
>CAVGDP010000085.1:0-4930 GCA_963627985.1 uncultured Eubacteriales bacterium | reverse complement strand
ATGTTATTCGAATAGTTATTGATGTTATTCAAATAGTTATTGATGTTATTTTGATAGTTATTGATGTTATTCGAATAGTTATTAATACTATTTGAATAGTTATTGATGTTATTTGGACGAAATGCGATACTATTCAAATTTCTATTTCTTTAAAATATTCTATTTCCCCTATCGTAAAAATTTAAGCAATATTTCACGCAGTGAAAAATATTAGAAAATTTATAATTTTAACGACTACTTAACGTTTTTTTTAGAAAAAGGGGCTTGGAATATTATTCTATTTGGAATTTTCTCTGAAAATAAATTAGTTATATCTAAATAAATATATTTTAGCAGACACTAATATTAGAAAATACTGTCTTTACGTCTGATTTTTATCCTAATAGAGTTTTCTATCGGCTTATCTACTACCAAAATTAAGTAACCTCCTCCACCTGCTCCCGAAAGTTTCAAGGCCAAAGACTTTTGCCGATATTCTTTTATGTAAGGCTCCAATTCTTTGTTAATCATGTGCGGAAACATACTAATCTGTGCAGAAAAAGAATCATTAAAATATTTGGCAAACCCCTCTAAATCTTTGTTCATTATAGCATTCCAACAATTCTCGGAGGCAGTTGCTAACTTTTCTACCAAAGGAGTATTAATATTGGTATCATTATCTACGTGTGTATCACTTGGACGATTAAAAGTATGAACAATACAAAGGTGTTCTTCTAACCACGACAAAATATCTTCCCTCTCGCAAGTCTCTATCTTCTTTGGCCAATAGTTGCCATCGTAATAATGGCGGACAAGTCCCGCAATACAAATCCCTATTGCGTCTTGTGCTCCCGAAACATAGTTTTGCACCATAGGTTCGTTCTCAAAACAAAAGATTAATTTGGCTAATAATTCGGGCTGATAGTCTGGTAAATGATATGGGAATAGTTTTTTGATAGCGTTTCTTGTGGAAGTACTCATACCGCTTCGCTCGTTAAATTCTATTGTGGGCTCAATGGAGATAGTTATTGCCCAACCGCTATAATATTTAGATACGTAAGGTTGGTCTAACCACGTTCCTGCCAAATCTAATCTATAAGGAATATGAGAAACTAAGGTACGGCGGAGATCGGTTGTGCTTCGTGTGGGCAGATTATCGTCCGGGGTTCGTTGAAGAATGATATACTCAATACCTCTTTGTTTGCAAAAATCTTCTTTTTGCTTTGTGTTGCCATCTTCATTAACGACAAATATATCAGGACGAAATTTATCCACACTTTCAATAAAGTCCATAATACCACTGCCAGAATTAATACACGCATCTTTGACATAACGAATAGCCTTAACCATATACAATCTTTCTCTTTCGGTATTAATCGTTCGTCTATTCTTTAACTCAAAAACAGTTCTATCGCTACCTATACCAACATACAAATCGCCGAATTGTGCAGCGGACTTGAAAAAAGCAACGTGTCCACTGTGCAACATATCATAACATCCCGAAACAAATACTCGCTTACTCATCCTATTCTCTTATTAGATCTTTATCTTGTTTAATTATCTTGTAAGATTATTGTCTGTTTTCGTTTTGAAGAAAATCGTTATACGCTAATTGTATTCCCTCTTTGAGTGAAGTTTTGTAATGCCAGCCAAGATTTTCTGTCTTACTTATATCCAAAAGTTTGCGTGGCGTTCCGTTAGGTTTACTTGTGTCCCAAAGAATTTCGCCTTTGTAATCAACAATATTGGCAACTAATGTAGCCAAATCTTTGATTGAGATTTCTTTGCCCGTACCGGCGTTAATAGTTTGAGAAGAAGAATAATTATTCATTAAGAATACACACAAATCTGCTAAATCGTCCACATAGAGAAATTCTCTTAACGCACTACCATCACCCCAACAAGTAACCGAAGGTTGTTTGGTTAGTTTGGCTTCGTGAAATCTTCTTATCAAAGCAGGTAATACGTGGGAGGTTGCTTTGTTGTAGTTATCGTTTGGCCCATAGAGATTAGTAGGCATTACACTTATGAAATTAGTATCATACTGAGTATTCAGATACTCACAATATTTCAGTCCACTTATTTTAGCCAAAGCGTATGCTTCGTTAGTCTTCTCTAAAGCAGAAGTTAAGAGGTATTCTTCTTTTAATGGTTGTGGAGCCATACGCGGATATATACAAGAGGAACCTAAAAACTCTAATTTCTTGCAATTATTCCTCCATGCAGAGTGAATAACATTCATCTCCATAACAATATTTTCGTACATAAAGTCAGCAGGAGATTTATCGTTTGCCATAATACCTCCGACCTTTGCAGCAGCCAAGAAAACATATTCGGGTTTTGTTTCTCTAAAAAACGTTTCTACTTCTTTTTGATTAGTTAGATCCAATTCTTTATGTGTCCGAACAATAATATTATCGTAACCTTCTTTTAGCAATTGTCTAACTATTGCACTACCTACCATACCTCGGTGTCCGGCTACGTATATCTTGTTATGTTTCTCCATATTATTCTGGTTTTTGTGCTTTAAGATATAATTTTCTAGTGTATTCCATATCGTGTTTAACCATTATCCTTACTAATTCTTCAAAAGAAGTCTTTCTCGGTTGCCATCCTAATACGGTCTTTGCTTTGGTTGGGTCGCCTAGTAGTTGTTCTACCTCAGCAGGACGAAAATATTTTGGGTCTACTTCTACTAATACTTCACTATTAGCAGTATTGATACCTTTTTCTTCTATACCTTCGCCTTGCCAAACAAGATTAATGCCGACTTCTTTGAATGCTATTGTACAGAATTCTCTCACCGAATGGTATTCTCCTGTTGCTATTACAAAGTCTTCGGGTTTGTCTTGTTGTAATATTAACCACATACACTCCACATAATCTTTGGCATAGCCCCAATCTCTTAAAGCATTCAAATTACCTAAATATAATTTGCGTTGATAACCTTGTGCTATACGGCAAGCAGCTAAAGTTATTTTGCGTGTTACAAAGGTCTCGCCACGACGTTCGCTCTCGTGATTGAAAAGTATTCCGTTGGTGGCAAACATACCATAACTTTCTCTATAATTCTTCGTTATCCAATAGCCATATAATTTGGCAACGCCATAAGGAGAACGTGGATAAAAAGGTGTAGTCTCTTTTTGTGGAACTTCTTGTACCAAACCAAAGAGTTCAGAAGTGGAGGCTTGATATATTCTACATGTTTTCTCCATTCTACATATTCTTACCGCCTCCAATAATCTTAACACACCAATAGCGTCATCTTCTGCCGTATATTCTGGAACATCAAAAGATACTTTCACATGAGATTGTGCTGCCAAGTTATATATCTCATTCGGTTGAACAGTATTTATTATCCTTATCAAAGAAGAAGAGTCGGTCATATCTCCCCAATGCAAGTTGATAAGTCTTTTTTGCTTCATATCTCTTACCCATTCATCCAAATACAGATGTTCTATCCTTCCGGTATTAAAAGAAGAAGATCTTCGTAAGATTCCATGGACTTCATAGCCCTTTTCGATAAGAAATTCAGCCAAAAAACTTCCATCTTGTCCTGTAATACCTGTGATTAACGCTACTTTTCTCATAATAAATATTGTTGTTTATTCGGTTATTAGCTCTAACCTATAATTTCTGTTGCCATTTCCATGCAGATAGAGTCATAGAGTCAATATCTTCTTTCGCTTGCCAACCTAATTCTTCTTTGGCAAAAGTAGTATCTGCCCAAATCTTAATAATATCTCCTTCTCTACGAGGACCGAAACGCCAATTAAGTTTCTGTCCTGTGGTTTTCTCAAATGAATTAATTATCTCCAAAACAGAATAACCCCTACCCGTACCGATATTAAAGAATTCAAGCGATTTTTTGTTTTTCTTTTCTATCAATCTATTTATTGCAACGACATGAGCTTTGGCTAAATCTACCACATGAATATAATCTCTTATACAAGTACCATCGGGCGTTGGATAATCGTTGCCAAAGACTACTAATTCTTTTCTTATACCGGTAGCAGTTTGCGTAATAAATGGTAGAAGATTATTAGGAACGCCATTCGGTAATTCACCTATTAAAGCAGTTGGGTGAGCCCCTATCGGATTGAAATACCTCAAAGCAATAGCACGAATATTAGTTGATAAAGTAATAAAACCTAACATTTGTTCTACTATTTGTTTGGTATGTCCATACGTAGAAGTAGCGTCCTTGATAGGAGAACTCTCCTTTATAGGTAATGTATCCGGCTCACCATAAACAGTACACGAAGAAGATTGAACAAAGTATTTGATATTCTTTCTTTTCATGTTGTCCATAACATTAATCAATATACCGAGATTATTTTTGTAATATTCTATTGGTTTTTGCATACTCTCACCAACAGCTTTGTAGGCAGCAAAATTAATTATTCCTTCCACATCATCAAAAGAATCGAAAGCCTTTCTACATTCCGTCTCGTTAGCAAGGTCAGCTTTGATAAAATCTGGTCGTTTGCCTGTTATTTTAGTTATATTATCTACAACTTCTGCTTTGGAATTAGACAAATTGTCTACAATAACAACATTAAATCCTGCATTTTGTAATTCTACACACGTGTGGCTCCCAATAAAACCACATCCTCCCGTGATTAGTATTCTCATAATTTTTACCTTATTGATTGTTTGAAGCACAAAGTTACACATTATTTTCCAAATAGCCTCTTTTTGAGAAAAGAAAACAACTATAATGGCAAATAAATATGTGAAAATTATTATTTTACTTATAATTCTATTTACGTGCTTAACTATAATCTCCATAAAATTAATTCTTAAAAAGAAATTCTCCCCTTTTCAGAAATCCAAAATGTTTTATTTTCCCTATAAGGTCATTTTTGAGGGGTATATTTTGAGTAAAATGGAGGGATTCTACACTCTTGTAATTATTTAATTATGTAGTATTTAGAATAAGTACTGAAAT
>CAVGDP010000084.1:0-7588 GCA_963627985.1 uncultured Eubacteriales bacterium | reverse complement strand
ATTCAAATAACTTCAATAGTTATTCAAATAACTTCAATAGTTATTCAAATAACTTCAATAGTTATTCAAATAACTTTAATAGTTATTCAAATAACTTTAATAGTTATTAAAATAACTTTAATAGTTATCAAAATAAAATCGATAGTTATCAAAATAAAATCAAATATCATTAAAATAGAATCACATTTCATTCAGATAAACTATAGTACGTATTTTGATTATTTTAGTACTTATTTTAACTCTTACATATTTTGCTTCATCTTATTGAATACAAATAGAAATAAAAATGCTAATTAACAAAGTATTACTCAACAAAATCTATACAAGAATAAAGATTAGAAGAATAAAAAATGAAGTAAAAAAACAAAAAAAAGAAGAAAAAATGCAAAAATGTGAATTAATATTCATAAATTTGCAACCTACTTTATTAATATAAAACAGACAATAAATTTTTTGTACGATGAAAAAATCCTTAATAATACTACTGTTTTCTTTGTTATGCTTTAGTTCTTCTATGGCAACAGTAGTAAAATCAACACCAACTCAAGTTAGACAATCTGACGGAACAACGCTTACGGTTATTCCATTCGGTGACGAGAGAGTTGCTTGGTATAGAACGCTTGATGAATATACCTTGATGATAAATACTAACAATGATTTTGTTTATGCAATAGATAATGGACAAGGTGGAATGAAGCCTTCAAATATTATTGCACATAATATAGAAGATAGAAGTAAGGAGGAAAATGATTTTCTTGCCTCAATAAAAAAGAAACTATTCTATTCTTCCGAGCAAGTTAGTCTAATGAAACAATATATAGATGCAACTATTGATTATAACAAGAAAATAACTAATCTAAAATCTGCTACGGATGAGGTAGAAAATTACAAGATGTTAGTTATCTTAATGTCTTTTAGTGATGTTGCTTTCACAACTCCAAAACAAGATGTGGATGATTTGTTTAATCAAGTAGGTTATTCCAAAAATGGACATCCGGGTTCGGTTCATGATTATTTTGTTGCTTCTTCTTCGGGCAAACTTAACTTATCTGCAACGGTCGTTGGACCATATATTGCGGATAGTGTGCAATCTTATTATGGTAAACAGGAAGGTTCAATTAATGATTTGAATGTTAGAACACTAATAAGAGAGGCAGTAAAGAAGGCAGATAACGATGTAGATTACAGTCAATTCATAAATGGCAATGCAAATAACTATGTATCTTGCGTATATATTATTTATGCAGGATATTCACAGGCTTCAAATATAAATTATCCCGATCTAATTTGGCCACATAGAAGTGTTATTTATCCTCCATTAGAATTAGACGGAGTAAAGATACAAGATTATGGCTGTTCTTCTGAATTTGAAGGTACGGTTGGTTATAGTTCTCCTATGAAAATAGGTACTATTTGTCATGAATTTTCTCATGTCTTGGGACAACCCGATCATTATGATACGGATTATGAAGAAAATGGCAATGCTTTCAATCCTGGTACTTGGGATATAATGGCTGCTGGTAATTATAATGGTAGTGGTGCTTTTCCTCCGCTATGGAATGCCAAAGAAAGAAGTGTTAGAGGTTATGTAACCTTTGAAGATGCCGTGGTAGATAATGATTATACATTAGAAGAGTTACAAAAATCCGCTAAAAGTATTCGTCTAAAATACACAAATTTACCTAATGAGTTCTATATTATAGAAAATCGTCAACAATCAGGTTTTGATTATTTTTTACCGGGACATGGTATGTTGATTTACAAAGTAGATTATAATGTAGATGGATGGAGTTATAATTGTGCGAATTGTGATACGACACGTTTGGGATTTGAATTAATTACTGCTAATGGTAGCAAACATACATATAATTGGGGCTGGTCTTATGGGCAGAATCAACCTTTTCCAGGCAGTACTAACAAGAGATCTTTCACAGATAATACGGACCCATCGTCTAAATCTTACAGCGGGTATTCACTTAATAAACCTTTGTATCGTATAACCGAGAATACTACTACACAAAATATTACTTTTCACGTTGGTGATACAACTAATTACGTTGATATATACAATGCGGACATAAAACTTAGATACGATACCATTAAAGCATCGGCTAATCTAAGAAATTATTCCATGAATATTATAGAAAAAGGTTTTTTGTACTCCACAAATTCAGTTCCGAATGATAGTAATTCTCTTAAACAAATAGATAACTCCTCACAGAATACAATTCAAGTTAATCTTTTGGGATTAGATAATAATACAACTTATTATTTCCGTCCTTATGCAAAGACTTCTTCTGCTATTTCGTACGGAGAGATAATACAAATCAAAACACCTTGTCAGATTATTAATACTTTCCCATACGAAGAGTATTTTATGGATAGTTTGATTACTTGTTGGACGCAAGAAAACAAAATCTATGTTAGTAATAATTGGAAAATAGATACTAATAATCACGCTTATATACAAAGTGATTATGCTTGGACAAATAGTTATATATTTGAGCAACCATTAGTTAAGTTGATAACACCACCGATGAATACAACAGTTTTGGATAATCCGATATTGGTGTTTTCTCATCAACAAAAAACATTGTCTAATAGGACAGATAATTTGCGCATTTACTACAAAACACAATTAGATAACGATTGGACACTCCTAAAATCATATACTTCGGCAATAAATAATTGGCAAACAGACACAATACAATTACCTATAAAAAGCAAAACATTATATATTGCCTTTGAAGCAGCACTTAAGGGAGGAAATGGTATTTATTTGGATAGCGTAATAGTAACAGACAAAACGATTACATCTTGGCCGGTAGTAGATATTAATTCTGTATATAATATAATTGATAAAGGTGCAACGTTTAAGGCAAATCTATTGTCTTCTGGTTATACTAATATAGTAGAAAAAGGTTTTGTTTTATCAACTACAACTAATCCGACAATAGATGATATAGTTATCTCCGTAACTGATACTATGCTTGGCGAATATACTATAACTAATACCACATTAGAGCCTTCTACAACATATTATACAAAAGCCTTTGCAAGAAATGAAGGTATGATAACTTATTCTACGGAAAAGATCTTTACAACTAAATGTGAGAAAATAAAAGATTTCCCTTATAGTCCTGATTTATCATCTATGGATACAATTTGTTTTGATAGAGAAGGAAACAAATTAGTACTTCCTATTTTGGATTTATCTGACAAGGATTCTATGGCAGTTATATACAAGGCAACAAGGAATACCAATAGTCAGACTTTATATTCTGTGGAGGTATATTATAGAGATGGAGTAGAGGGTGAATGGGAAATTTTGGACATAACCGAAGAGCCCGAGGGACAAACTATAACCGTAACCATACCTACTCTTAATCATCAATCCGAAAATGCTTATATTGCGTTTGTGGGTGCAGATCTAACTATGGGTGCTTATACTATTGATAGTATAACAATAAGGGCTATGTCTCAAATAGCATACGTTTCAACGGATAGTATTGCTCTTTCACAATATAATGCAATCTACGTAAAAGGTAATATATCCTATCAAGGTATTACACCAAATACACAAAGAGGTTTTGTTTATTCTACCTCTCCTAATCCAACAATAGAGGACAATAAAGTAATTGTCGGCAGTGGTATTGGTTCTTTTAGTACGACAATTACTTCTTTATCGACTTTGACTACATATTATGTTCGTGCGTTTGCTACTAATTCTTTTGGTACAGCGTATGGCGAGACGAGGAGTATAAAGACGCAATACAATCCTATTTATAATAATACCATTTCTTCTGATCAACATCTTTGTTCTGGTTCTATTCCGGCTATTCTAACCGGTACAACTCCAACAGGTGGTAATGGTCAATTCGATTATTTATGGATATATTCTACAGATGGTATTACTTGGCAAGAATGCGATGAAGGTAACATAACTACTAATGATTGGTACGAGCCAAAACAATTGAAAACAACTACATATTATAGAAGAATAGTTACTTCATACGCTTCTATAGACACTTCTAATATAGTTACAATAACAATAGATCCTACAACAAAAGGAGGTAATGTGTTCGCTTTGCAATCAACTATCAAACAAAATGAAGAAGTTACCTTACAGATACGTGCATACGTAGGTCAAATATTATATTGGGAACGTTTGGCACCAGGTTATGATTGGATGGAGATGGATAATACCGCAGATATAGAATATTTAGTAGACAAGCCAACTGATATAGGAGAATACGCCTATCGTACTGTTATCAAAAGCGGAGTTTGTGGTAGTAGCACATCGGGTGAAGATATAGTAACAGTAGAGAAAGGTGTAGGAATAGAAGAAATAGATAATACATATTCATTTACTCTTTCCCCTAACCCTGCTACAAATACAGTCTATATCAAAACTAATGGTAGTAAGTATGATAATCAAAAAGTAAATATCATAATTACTAACGCTCAAGGACAAACAGTATATAACGAAGATATATTACTAAATAATAATACAAAGATAGATGTTCATTCTTTACCTATTGGTTCTTATATTGTTACAATACGTAATAATAATATCTATCAAAATACTAAACTAATTATTTCTAAATAAACAAAGTATAATTATGTATACAGAATATCTAAACGAAAATATCATCAACGCCTTAAAAGAAGACATCCCCGAGGGTGATTATTCGTCCATAGCGTGTATTGATGAGAATGCTACAAGTAATGCTAAACTAATTGCTAAACAAGAAGGTATTCTATGTGGAGTTGATGTTTTTTGCAAGGTATTTGAAATAATGAATACCAAAAAAGATATACAAATAGAGCGTTTTATAGAAGACGGACAAACACTACATAAAGGAGATTTAATACTAAAAATTTCCGGCAATGCACGTAATATATTGTCTTCCGAGCGTACGGCACTAAACTATATTCAACTCTTAAGCGGTATATCAACAACGACCTCCAAATATGTTAAACTTCTTGAGAACATGCATACTAAATTATTAGACACAAGAAAAACTACACCGGGGCTTAGACTTTTGGAGAAATATGCAGTTAAAGTTGGCGGAGCATATAATCATCGTATGGGTTTATCGGATATGATTATGTTGAAGGATAATCATATAGATTTTGCAGGAGGTATCACCAAAGCAATAGAGAAAACTCATAACTATTTGCAAACTAATAATCTTAATCTAAAAATAGAAATAGAGGTTAGAAATATAGAAGAATTAAATGAAGTACTAAATGTCGGCAAAGTAAATAGAATTATGCTTGATAATTTTTCCGTTACAGACCTAAAAAAAGCCGTTGATATAATAAACGGTAGATACGAAACCGAGGCAAGTGGGGGAATTAATTTCGACAATATAGTTTCTTACGCCCAAAGTGGAGTAGATTATATTTCGGTTGGTGCATTAACTCATCATATCTCTGCATTGGATATTTCTTTGATTAGTGATTAAAAGAAGCAAAACACTCAAAGAGACAACAATAGGAGAAATACTTTTTTATTTGCAAAATAATATAGTAGTGAAGAATCTTTTTAAGGGTAATAATTTTCTATATTTTAGACCCATAAGACAAATACTCCACAGTTCGCGTATGTTAGTCTTGCCGGGTTTTCAAGGTGTGCCTTTGTTTGATGTTATCTTGTATTTTGTTAAAGGACTCAAACAAGGAGTAATAAATCAACGAGCGGCAGCTTTATCTTATCACATGTTTTTGTCTTTATTTCCGTTGCTATTAGCAGGATTTACGCTTTTGCCGTTTTTTCATCTTGACAACTATGTACCTATAATATTAGAGACATTAGAAAATATTCTACCAACAAGTACACACGATTTTATGCAGACAACTATTACCGATTTATTATCAAAAAAACATAAAGGTTTAATGGGTATCGGTTTTGTATCTGCTCTTTGGATTGCTTCATCTGGTTTTAATTCTCTTTTATTAACATTTAATCAATCGTTTCATGCTAACAAAAAAATTAAATTTCTTAAACGTAGAACGATCGCTTTGTTAATGGTCTTGGGTATCTTTATTGCTGTTATAGTGAGTCTTTCGTTAATATTATTCTCCCGTAAACTAATTAGTTATCTTATTATTAACGATGCAATCAAAACATTTTTTCAACTCTATGTGTTCAAAGTTATCAAATGGGCTATTATTGTCCTGCTCGTGTATATGTCTTTGGCTTCTATATATTATGTAACTCCCGCTAATCGTACTGGTTATAAATTCTTTTCTGCAGGTGCTACTCTATCCACTATTATGTTTATCCTAATGTCTAATGGTTTCAATTGGTATATAATAAATTTCTCTTCATACAATGCTCTTTATGGTTCAATAGGAGCAATAATTATATTCTTATTGTGGATATATCTCAATTCATGCGTACTTATTCTTGGTTTTGAACTTAATGCCTCTATTGCCGAAGCGTATATGAATATTAATTCTAATAGCAAAAAGAATAAAAAATCTACACTTAGTATCTCCAAAACATCTATTAATATGCTCAATGTGAAGAGAGTAAAGATAATATTTCAAAGAAGTCGCCTAAAACGATTTATTGATAAACTAACAAAGCAATCCAAATAGAAAAGATGCGATTCTTTCCTTTCAAGAATCGCCTCTTTCATAAAATAAATATCCAAAATTCTAAAATCTTAAATATTATTTCTTATGGTTACAACCTTTGTCTTTGTTACAACCTTTATCGTTGCCGTGATGTCCGCCTTTACCTTCACCTTTGCAACAAGCAGGAAGTTTTTGTCTTGCCTCTTGATTTGCTTTTATTTCACCGGCGTCATAACCTATGTTAGCAACGGCTTCAGATATTTTGTTAATATCTGTTAGTTTCTCATTATAGTCAAGGGTTAATTCTTTGGTTTCTGCATTCCATTCGGCAGTCTTAACACCTTTAACACTTTTGGCTGCTTTTTCTATTTTGACTTTACACATTTTGCAAACGCCATTTACTTTTATTTTGCCATCTTTTGCAAATGTATTTGTGAAACTCATTGTGGAGAAAACAAATACAGCAACTGCCATTATTTTTATTGCTTTTTTCATTGTTTAAGAAATTATTTAGTTTTTATATGCGTTGCTTATAGCAAATTTGATACCAAAAAAGATATTTCCCTTCTATTTTCTTATATTTTCTCTCTATAATTCTAAGAGATTCTAATATTTTTTGCAAAAATATCCCTTTTTAATAAATTTATTTTGGTATAATCTACCATTATTTTAGTAAAAAAAGGCAATTATTTTTATTGGTGTCCGCTAAAATATATTTATTTAGATATAACTAATTTATATTCAGTGAAATTCCCAAAGGTAACAATATTTCAAGCCACTTTTTCTAAAAAAACTTTAAGCACCTATTTTGTTATGATTTTTATAATATTTTTCTTTCCGTAAAACATTGCTTAAAATTTTCCAATAAGGTAAATAGAATATTTTAAAGAAATAGAAATTCGAATAGTATCGCATCTCATTAAAATAAAATCAATAACTATTCGAATAACATTAATAACTATTCGAATAACTTCAATAACTATTCGAATAACTTCAATAA
>CAVGDP010000083.1:0-2494 GCA_963627985.1 uncultured Eubacteriales bacterium | reverse complement strand
GCTTAGACTACTATTATTTCCCTGAACTTACTAAGAATAAGTGAGTTCAAAATAAAAAAATGTGTTTACCGGACACTAATAATAATATATGTGTGACTAATTCTGTATATTTACAAACGATATGGAAAAGTTTTTGTAACTTTGCATAATATTTTTTTAGTATAAACGTATTTAGAAAAAGACAAAATCTAAGATTTATTATGTTAAAATTGAAGAAGATATTATTCCTATGCGGTATAACCCTAATTTGTTTTGCTTGCTCCAAAGGAGAGAGAAAAGTAGTCGCAAAATATGACGATGGCAAACCTTTTATTGTTGAGTATGTAAAAAATAAGGACGGCAAAGAAACACGCACATACGAAGAACATTATTATCAAAATGGCAAAAAGAGATTAGAGGGCAAAATAGAGAATAATTTGCGTAGTGGAATTTGGAAATTCTATTATGAGGATGGTAATTTATTTGCCAAAGCGGATTTTTCTAATTCCAAGGAAGGCAAACAATGGGAAATTTACGCCGAAAAAGACTCTCTTTTGGTAAAAAAGACGGATAAACTCCTAAGTATTGCTCTTTCTAACGAAGGAACACCAGTTTCTATTCGTTTAAAAAGAGACAAAATAGAAATTTTTTATCGTTTTTTCAATTCTTTCAAACCTATGGAAAGAGTATTTCTAAAAGGAAATATTCCTCAAGGTGAGGCTATGTCCTGGTATGAGAATGGTAGTATTAATTCTATTCATTATTACGTTGATGGTATGCAAGACTCTATATATACTGTTTATGCAGAGAATGGACAAAAAATCATTAACGGACAATTCAAAAAAGGAACCAAAGTTGGTAAATGGGAGTACTTCTCTTCCGAAGGTCGCCCTTTAGGTTATGATATTTATGATATGGATGGTACCAAACTATCCAAAGTAGATAATCAAGGTTTGAAATATAGTACCAAACCTAAAACAGAAAAAGACGAGAAAAACAACAAATAAGAATATGCAATCAATAAATCGTTTTATTTTCTGTGTTTTAGCCATAATATTGTGTCTAATTTCTTATGGCACTTCTGCACAAATGTACACCATTAAGGACACAATAAATGAGAGAAATCAAAAGTGTAGAATCTTTACTTCACCTATTGGAAAGAAAAATAAAAAACAATCGCCAACATCATTTATTTTCGTTGAGAATTACGGTGATATGTTTTTAGGATGTTCTCTTTCTAAGATAACCAACGGAGAAGAAATACCGATGAACGATTTTGCGGTCGCTGCCTACACAAAGGACGAGAATGGAAGGATGAATTATAATAGTATTCTGCCATATATATCTATTTGTCAAGCAGGTGAGCGTATTATCTTGTCTTTTGAATGTCCTCTTATCGTACTTCACCCCGATAGGACAAACGAAAAAATTATTTCAACTAAAAATCTTTACGGCAAGGTAACCGAAAACTCTATAGAATTGATTAATTATTAAACTTTTATTACAAAATTTCAGACCTATGATACAAGAAACGCCACTAGTTCAAGGCATGAGAAAACAATTAGTAGAAATTCTCAAAAACAAAGGTATTACCAACCAAGATGTATTAAATGTTATGGGAACAGTCCCTCGTCATTTGTTTATGGATTTATCTTTGGAGAGAGTGGCATACGAAGATCGTGCAATAGAAATACTTTGCAATCAAACGATATCTCAACCCTCAACGGTCGCTTTTCAAACTCAATTAATAGACGTTAAACATAGAGAAAAAATCTTAGAAATAGGCACCGGTAGTGGCTATCAAACGGCAATACTGTATAAATTATCTTCACGCGTATATACAATTGAAAGACAAAAACCCCTATACGATGCTGCGTTGAAAATATTTGAAAAAATAAATATACATCCTAATTGTTTCTATGGTGATGGTTTCAAGGGTTTGCCAGGTTATGCTCCTTTCGATAAAATACTTGTAACCTGTGGAGCTCCATTTGTCCCACCTGATTTAGTAGAGCAATTAAAGATAGGAGGAATAATGGTTATACCTGTTGGAGATAAAGAGCAGACAATGTATAAGATAACAAAGATAAGCGATGCTGAAATCAAAACAGAAGAGTTTGGTAATTTCAAATTCGTTCCTATGCTAAAAGACAAACAAAAATAAGAAATTTTCTTTGTTAGTGTTAGTTTTTCAGATATTTATATTCATCTACTATATATGTTAGTTTTTCTATCATAAATATTTGTTGGTTTATCTGCTCCAAAACTATTCATATTATAAGTATTCACAAAAATTTTGCAATGTTTCACGCCCTCAAAATGTTCTATTTTCCCTATAAGGTCATTTTCGATAGTCATATTTTGAGTAAAAATGTGCAATTTTTCACTCTTGTAACTATTTGATTATATAATAGTTAGAATAAGTGCTAAAATCATCCAAATAGTTATTGATTTTATTTGAATAGTTATTAATGTTATTCGAATAGTTATTGAAGTTATTCGAATAGTTATTGAA
>CAVGDP010000082.1:0-6016 GCA_963627985.1 uncultured Eubacteriales bacterium | reverse complement strand
AACTTCAATAACTATTCAAATAAAATCAATAACTATTCAAATAACTTCAATAACTGTTCGAATAAAATCAATAACCATTTTAAAGATTTTTGCACTTATATAACTATTATATAATCAATAAATTATAAAGATAAAAAATTTCCCCATTTTTACTCAAAAAATACCCATAAAAAATGACCTTATCGGGAAAATAGAACATTTTGGGGGCGTGAAACATTGCAAGATTTTGGCATTTTTCTTATAAGCTATAGTAAAAAATTATCTATTGCTTCTAACAGATTAATTTTCCATAAATATATTTATTCAACTCTTTTAAATATCACCTTATTTTTATCGGACACTAATAAAATTCTTTATAAAATCAAATATCATTAGAATAATATCACATCTTATTAAAATAAGTGCCGTAATTATTTTGATAATTTTTGTACTTGTTTAATTATTATATAATCAAATGGTTATAAAAGAAGGAAGATGTTTATTTTTTGCAGATAATCATAAATCAATATCGCTAATTGAATAATTTTTTGGGAAAGATATTTGTTTCATATTCTATTTCTTCCAAAAAAAGTCCCTGCGCCGGTGCAGAAGAACTCGCTTTGCCCCTATCTTTTAATTCTATAATTTGAGCAAAATCATCTACACTCAAATTTTCTTTGCCAACATCTACCAAAGTACCAACAATCGCCCTTACCATATTACGTAAGAAGCGATTAGCTCGTATAGTAAAAATCAACAATTCACCTTTTAGTTCCCAATGAGCATACATTATTCTACAATTATTATTTAATGTCTGCGTATTAAGTTTGCTAAAAGACGTAAAATCATCATATTGATAGAGAATTCTCGTTGCTGTATTCATTTTGGCTATATTTAATTTTTGCGAAACAAACCAAGAGAAATCAGATAGAAAAGGTTGTTTTTTTGTTGCTATATAATAGCGATATGTTCGGCTATATGCATCAAATCGTGCATTAAAATTTTCCGATACTTTCAGAATATGATTAATTCTTATATCGTATGGCAGATATGAGTTCATCTTCCATAACAACCACTCTACCTTATCGGTAGAAAGATTATTAGAATCAAAATAAGCAACATAGTTTTTGGCATGCACACCAGTATCCGTACGACCACAACCAAGCACCAAAATATCTTCTTGTAAGACATCGGAAAAACATTTACACAAAATACCTTGTATTGTTGGTGTGTTATTTATCTGTCTTTGCCACCCGTGATAATTTTTACCATTATATTGAAGAATTAATGCCCAACGCATACGAATAAAATTGTTTTATTTTGCAAATTTACAAATTGTTTGTCAAACAAAATAACGTTTTATGAAAAAATCAACTATTTTAGTAGAAACAAAACCATAAAAAATCATCATATTCTTGCATACGCATTAATCAAATATTTGTATTACTTTTACTTTTTTTGACGAAATTTTCTATTTGTCAAAAAAAAATATCATATCTTTGCAAGACTAAATAATTCGTAATATGAAAAAATTCATCTTTTGTAGTTTTATTTTGTTTTTAGCGTGGAATTATAATATTTCTGCTCAAAATAATATACCATTACCATCTAATGCTCAAATAGTTTGGCATAATAGTGAGAGAATAATGTTTGTTCACTGGGGGATGGCAACATGGCAGAATAGAGAATATGATAATTTTTCTACAAATCTTGATGATATTCACCCTTCTAAATATTCTACTGATCAATGGTGCGAAGTTGCTAGATCGTGGGGTGCAACTATGATAATTTTTGTCGCAAAACATGTCGGTGGTTTTTGTTGGTGGCAGACTAATACTACTGATTATGGAGTTAAAGAGTTAAAATGGCGAGACGGTAAGGCAGATGTGATGAAGGATTTGTCCGCTTCTTGTGAGAAATACGGCTTATTGTTAGGTGTATATATATATCCCGGAGATGATAAGTGGGGTGCAGGAATTGGTTCGGGTGGTATTTGTGAGGACAGCACTAAACAAGAGGCTTATAATAAAGTTTTTCGTCAGCAATTAACCGAAGTATTAAGTAATTACGGTCAAATAAGTGAAGTTTGGTTCGATGGTAATTGCAAAATCAAAGTAACAGATATTTTAGAAAAATACGCTCCGAACGCTGTGGTATTTCAAGGAGAAGATGCTTCATTAAGATGGGTTGGAAATGAAGAAGGCAAAGCCCCTTATCCTAATTGGTATACTCTTAACAAAGAAGACTTAATATTAGGTAACTCAACAGCTTTAGCATCTAATATTTACGGCGATGTATATGCACCAATAGAAGTAGATGTACCGCTATTAAAGAACAAAGGACACAAATGGTTTTGGTCTGAAGGGTCAGATAGTTTGTTATTATCTACAAGTCAATTAATGAATATATATTATAACTCCGTAGGAAGAGGTAGTACATTATTATTAAACTCAACTCCTGACACAAGTGGACTAATACCCGAATCGCATTGTAAAGTCTACAAAGCATTTGGTGAAGAGATTAATAAAAGATTTCTTTTCCCTATCAAATTTACAAAAGGTAAAGCAAATTTTATTTATCTTCAATTAAGAGAACCAACTAATATTAATCACGTTGTTATTCAGGAGGACGTAAAATATGGTCAAAGAATTTTGGAATACGAAATTCTCGGCAAAAGTAATGGAGAATGGATAGTCTTATCAAAAGGTACTTCGGTAGGTAGCAAACGTATTGATTACTTTGATGATATCGTTGTTGAAGCAGTTAAATTAAATATCCTATCATGCAAAGATACTCCACAAATAAAACTATTTGCTATCTATAATGTTACTACTCTTTTGGACGATTTATCATCTTACTCCTCGCTTTCTACTCCTATAAGAGTTGATTATTGGGATAAAAATTCTTTCTCTTCTAATGATTACACGCAAATAGAAATAGATTTAACTTCTTACGCTTATCAAACAGGAGAATATATATTATCTTTTGAACAATTGTCTATGGATTATAATATAAACAAATCTTCTGCACTACAATTCACAGATGTTAGTTTGGATATGTATGGTAAGAATCAAAAGTTGAATAATGATAAACGTAATACCTCAATCAAGCAAATCAACGCTTCACAATTTCTTATCACACACTCACAACAAACACACAAAAACTTCCCTATAAAATTTTATGCTAAAATAAAAAACTCCGGCGCACAGTCTATGGGAGATATAACACTGAAAAAAGTTACTTATTGAAAGTAAACGTATTTGTATAATGTATTTTTAATTTCCTCAAATGGAATAATATTCTCTGTTGTCATTATTTTCATCTCCACTTGTGACAAGTTATTGCTATATGAAGGTTGTATATAATGATTATCTAACAATAGAAAACCATTTCGTTGATAAAAATTTCTTCGTTTTGTAGTTATATCATCTTGCGGTGGCTCAATTTCCAAAACAATTGGCATAGAATACGTCTCTTTTAACAATTGAAGCAGACGAGAACCGATATTCTTGTTTCTAAATGTTTGTTTGATAGCAAAATGTTCTATATAAATAAACTTTTCAAACTCCCAAACAGTTACAATACCAAAATAATTGTCTTCTTCCCTTATAATATACAATGAAAATTTAGTATCGTGTTCAAGAATATAGATAAACTTCTCCCAATCTCTTCTCTCCTCTTTAGGAAAACAATCTATATATATCTGTTTGGCGAAATTCTCATACGTTTGTATGGTATCACCACAAAAAAAACTAATCCCTCTATTATTCTTATTTACTTTTTCTATTTGTAACATAAACCCAATTTAATCTATTTTGAATTACTCTTATGATTTACTTACATTATCACATTATCAATTTATTATAGTATTATTTGAATCAATCTTAATACTATCATAAATCACTTCAATGTTATCTTTGTGGATTCTTTTTGACTATCTCCAATAAAAGATTTCTTGCTCTAAATAATTTTGCTTTTACTGACCCTAATGGAATACGCAAACTTTGAGATATTTCTTCGTAAGTCATCTCTTCAAAATACCGCATTTCCACAAGAGTACGATAAGAAGGTTTTAATTTGGAGACAATTGTGCGGATATATTTTTTTTGTTGCTGAAAAATCATTTCTTGTTCGGGAGAATTATTAGAAGACATCATATTGCGAACTTCATTAGCAACATAACCGCCCAAACTCTCGCTATCATCGTCCATAGACATAGTTTGCATTTTTTGTCTTCTTATAAAATCTATACAATTATTGGTAGCAATACGAAATAACCAAGTCGAAAAAGCATATTCAGGGGAATAATCATTCAATGATCTAAAAGCCTTTGAAAAAGCCTCTATCGTAAGGTCATCAGCATCCAAAGTACTCTTTGTCATTTTCAAAAGCATATAATAAACAGGCTCTCTATACGTCTCCAATAAGATCGCATACGCTTTTTGATCGCCTTTGTCTCTGGCAAGCATAACTAATTCATAATCTCTTTGTGCCTTATCAGTCATTATACAGATATTGTTTATTTTTTTATTCTAAATCACTTCTTCCACCTTATTTTCTTCTCCCTTTTTCTATAAAACAAGACACGTACTCTTATTATAAAATTGAAGAAAAAGAAAAATATCTCCATAAATGGTGCAATCCAAACTATTTTCTTTGCAAAGGTCTTTTGTCTTTGTTTAGTACAGAAAACAATCTGACTTATCCATTTAGCAACGATAAAAATTAAAATATATTGCCAAGGAAAAGAAAAAAAGAACAATATTACTAATAAAATATAAAATAGAAAAGATGCCAATGGATTAGATGCTAAGAGAATTTTACTTCTATTCTTTAATGATTTATGCGATAAAGATGTAGCAAATTTGGTTCTAAAAAAAGTTTTGAATGAGTTTATTGCCGGCAAAAGCAATCTCGCCTCTTTGTCTACAACAGTTGTCGTATTTTTTTTGGTAGAATATCTATGTACAAAATAATCTTCTTGATTACAGATCTTTGTATATTGAGCAATAAAGCCACCTTGTGAGATAAAAAAGTCTTTTGCGTAAATCATATTCATTCCACAAGAAGTATAAGCATTGCCAAGATTAGTATAACTTATTAAATTAACACAATTTATAGACTCGTCGTACTTAATCATTGCGTTCAAAAGAGCATATTTGGATTTTTCTCTCAAAACAATACCAGTAACTATTTTGTTTTGATTATTGGTATTTATAGGATTCATCATTTTATCCAACCAATTATAACTCTGCGGAGTACAACTTACATTTGTTAGCAAACAATAAGAATACTTTGCCGAACGAATACCGATAGAGAGTGAGAATTTATAACTTTCAAAATTATTATCATTCTTACCCAAGTTAATAACAGTCAGATTAGTATAATTCTTTTTCAATACATATAAAACAAATTCAGTATCATCCGTAGAATTTTCATTAACGACAATTACTTCAAACAAGGGATAATCTTGTTCTAATATCTGCAAAAGTCCTGTTTTCAAAGCATCTGCACTATTGTTAGTAACAATTATCACACTTACTCCTTGTTTGTTATCACTTATGTTAGGATGGTTTGTTTTTCTATTAAAATTGCTCAAACAGATTATATTATAGGCAATTTGATAAGCAAAAATAACACCTGTAGTTATCAAAATTATCAAAGTAATCAAATCTAATCTATAAGTCAAAAAGTCCAGCATTTTTCTAAAAATTTTTGCAAAGGTACTACATATTTTTCAAATATATCAATAAATAAAGACTAAAAAGGAAAAGGAGTGCTAACCATCTCGGCACACTCCACTTTTTTCTTCTCTAAAAAAGAAGTCCTTTTGCTATTAACTTTAAATGTAATTATGTTCTTGCGTTTGCAAAATTACGTTCATTTCTAAATCTATACAATACTCAAAAATAAGTATATTTATAATTTTTAGCATTTATTAAAGATTATCATAGAATAAACAAAAAGCATCAAAATAAAATCAATACTTATTCAAATAACTTTAATACTTATTCTAATAACTTTAATACTTATTCTA
>CAVGDP010000081.1:0-5196 GCA_963627985.1 uncultured Eubacteriales bacterium | reverse complement strand
AATAGTTATTGATACTATTTGAATAGTTATTGATGTTATTTGAATAGTTATTAATGTTATTTGAATAGTTATTAATGTTATTCGGATAGTTATTAATGTTATTTGAATAGTTATTGATGTTATTCGGATTGTTATTGATTTTATTTTGACGAAATGTGATACTATTCTAATTTTATTTTCTTTAAAATGTTCTATTTTCCCTATCGGGTATTTTTTAAGATTACTTTTTTTGATCAAAAATAAATTAATTCTACCCAAGTAAAGATGTTTCGTTATCAAGAATAATTTTCTGCTTACAGAGAAAATAAATTTATAGAATATATTTACTGCTCTGTTTTTTAGATTTTGCAGACGAAATGATAAGGTTGTTTTATGCTATCATTATGAATTACGATACCGAGATAATAGAGGTCGAGAAAGATAAGATTGTGCTTTTGATTAAGAAAAGTATTCCAATAACAAAAAAGTTGTTTATTTTTGTGAAGACAATTAAAGACAAGAATCGTATCATTATTATTAATGATCTGTTCAAAAAGAAAAGAAGCCTTGGATAAGGAGAAATCATAAATACGAAAACGTGAGGTATATGCTTGGATATTATGATAAATACGCAAACGATTAGGGAGATTTGAAACATTTTTGTAGTTATTGCGTATAACTACGTTATAATAAAACAGAAAGACGAAAGGTGAGTGGATATGATAAACACTCTTCGCTCTAAAAAAGTAGGATAGACGGCGTTTTATTTTGAATAATATTTGCTCCATACGAGAGTGCAAAGATAATTAAAAGTTGGTTAAGATGCGTATATATACAGAAAATTTGGAAAAGAAATATAAGGGCAGACGAGTTGTAGGAGGCGTTAGTATAGATGTTAATCAAGGAGAGATTGTAGGTCTATTAGGTCCTAATGGAGCAGGTAAGACAACGACTTTCTATATGATAGTCGGTTTGATACGACCTAATAATGGGAGAGTTTTTATTCAGCGAGAAGAGGAAGAAAAAAATATTATAGAGAATATAACCGAAGAGCCTATGTATATAAGAGCTCAAAAGGGAATTGGGTATTTGCCACAGGAAGCAAGTGTATTTAGACAATTGAGCGTAGAGGACAATATTATGGCGGTTTTGGAGTTTCAAAAGATGACAAGTGTGCAGAGAGGAGAGCGTATGGAGGAATTGCTTAATGAGTTTTCTTTGCAAAAGGTTAGAAAGAGCAAAGGGAATCAACTATCAGGTGGAGAGAGAAGACGTTGTGAGATAGCCAGAGCATTGGCAAGTAATCCGAAGTTTATACTTTTAGACGAGCCATTTGCAGGAGTAGATCCGATAGCAGTACAAGAGATACAAGAGATAGTAAAAAAATTAAGAGAAAAGAATATTGGTGTCTTGATAACTGACCATAATGTGCACGAGACTTTAAGAATAACTAATAGAGCATATTTACTTATAGACGGAAAAGTCTTTAAGAGCGGTACTCCGCAAGAGTTGGCTTGCGATGAGGTAGTAAGGAAGAAATATTTAGGAGACAATTTTGTATTAAGATAAAGAAAGATGTTGTTACTATATACCGAAAAACAGACTAATAGATTGGGTTATACTCTTAAACTTGTTTTTAAGGAGTTGTTGGGTTTGGATTATGTTGTAACGACAGATAAGGAGTATTTTCTTGCTTTTTGTGGGGCAAAAATATCTTATTCAGAGGGTAAGATAGGTGATGAGTTACATATAGAAAAAGCAAATAATTTACTCTTTGATACTACTATCAAATATATAGAGGTTGATTATTTTGAGGATAATAAAGGTGTAGGGAAGATATTTAAGAATTATACTAATGAGTGTGGAGGTTATGATATATTAGGGGCTACTTTTTATATGGTGTCACGTTATGAAGAGTATTTGCCTTTTATAAGCGATGAGCATCAAAGATTTTCTTTTCAGAATAGTTTTGCGTTGAAGAATAATTTCTTGGAAAAACCTATTGTAAATATATGGGTTAAGGAATTAAAGGGATATATAAAGGAGAAATATCCTACTTTGGAGATTAAGGAGAAAGAGTTTAGTTTTCTTAATACAATAGATATAGATCAAGCGTATAAATATAGACATAAGGGTTGGTATAGGACTATTGGATGTATAGGGAAGAATATCAGAAATAGAAGATACCGAGAAATAAAACAAAATCTTTTAGTTCTCTTACATAGAGAGAAAGATGCGTGGGATTGTTTTGATTGGGTAATATCTCAAATAGAAGAGAAACGGTTACCTACTATTTATTTTGTTTTGTTTGGGTATTATAATAAATATGATAAGAATATCAATATATATAATTCTTTCTTTCGTTCATTAATCAAAAAAATAAGTATTAATGCACAAATAGGTATTCATCCTTCATATTATAGTATGGAGAATAGCGAAGGGACAATTATATCTAAAAAGACACTAGAGAGTTGTATACACAAGAAGATTAACTGTTCGAGGTTTCATTATTTAAGATTTCTTCTTCCGGACTCGTATTCAGATTTAATAGACTGTGGTATAACGGATGATTATTCTATGGGATATTCTAATTGTGTAGGTTTTAGGGCAGGTATTTGTTGTTCGTATAATTTTTATGATTTAGATAAGGATTGTGAAACTAAATTAAGAATACATCCTTTTGAAGTAATGGATGTTGCCTTAAAGAATGGTATGAAATTAGATACAACTAATGCGAAACAAAAGATAAAACAAATTATAGATCAAATAGTAGAGGTGGGAGGAGAGTATATTAGTGTTTGGCATAATGAGTCTTTAGGTAATGAAGGAGAGTGGGAAGGATGGAGAGAAGTATATAAATGGCAAATAGAATATATAGAACAGAAAATAAAAAAATAAGAAAAATAAAGGAGAAACGAGAAATGTATATTGTAACAGGTGCAGCGGGTTTTATAGGGAGTTGTTTGGTCGGTAAACTTAATCGTGAGGGAATTTATAATATAGTGATTGTAGATGATTTTACGAGAGAGGAAAGAAAAGCTAATTGGCAGACAAAGAAATTTGCTCTAAAGATAGATCGTAAGGATTTTATAGAATGGTTAAAGGAAAATGCTATCAATATGGATATAGATGGTATATATCATTTGGGAGCAAGAACAGATACAACGGAGAGTGATTGGAATATATTCTTAAGATTAAATCTTACATATACAGAAGCGATTTGGAAGATTTGTGCAAAGTATGATATACCATTAGTTTATGCTTCTTCTGCAGCAACGTACGGTGGAGGAGAAATGGGTTATGAGGATGATGAAGAGAAAATAAAAGACTTGCGACCATTAAATCTTTATGGTAAGTCTAAACAAGATTTTGACGTATGGCAATTATCACAAGAGAAAAGACCTTCTAATTGGTATGGGTTGAAGTTTTTTAATGTTTATGGACCTAATGAATATCATAAAAAGAGAATGGCTTCGGTGATATTACACGCCTTTGAACAAATACAAAATAGCGGAGAGGTATCTTTATTCAAATCTTACAAAGAAGGCTATAAGGATGGAGAGCAGTTAAGAGACTTTGTTTATGTAAAAGATTTGGTAGAAGTTATGTACTTTCTAATGACTAATAAGCCAAAGAGTGGTATATATAATTTAGGTACGGGTACGGCAAGGACTTTTTATGATTTAGCCAAGAATGTATTTTCTGCAATGAACTTACCTATAAATATTAAATTTATTCCTATGCCGGAGGATATAAAGGACAAATACCAATATTTCACTCAAGCTAAAATGGATAAATTAAGACAAGCCGGCTATACGAATAAATTCTATACTTTGGAGGAAGGAGTAAAGGATTACGTAAATAATTATATAGAAAAACATCTTTACTATTAAGATTATGAATTATAAAGCAAAACTAAAAGATATTAAAGTCTTTATCTTTGATTATGATGGAGTGTTGAGTGATGGCTATCTTTATATTGCTAATGAAGATATAATTATGCGTAGTGGTAACGCAAAGGATGGGTATGCAATTCAATACGCTTTGAAAAAAGGTTATAAAGTAGTTATCTTGTCTGGAGGTAAGGGTAAGAGTATAGAGGCAAGAATGCAGATGTTAAATGTGGAGGATGTTTTGCTTTCGGTAGGTAATAAGTTGGAAATATATCAACAATATTGCAAAGACAATAATATTAGTAAAGAGAACGTTTTGTATATGGGAGATGATATTCCTGATTATGATATAATGCTCAATGTGGGCGTTGCTACTTGTCCTTCGGATGCTGCAGAAGAGATAAAACATGTTGCAGATTATATCTCCGATAAGAAAGGAGGACAAGGTTGTGTAAGAGATGTGATAGAGCAAGTTTTGAGGCTTCATCACAAATGGTTTAACGAAGATTCTAAAGAGTGGTAAAACTAAAATTAGACATACTAAATAGATATTTATTAATATTTGCAATAGTGCTATTTGCGAATTGTAGGATACTTGTTGCACAGAATGAGGGTAAGACTTTTACTTGTAAAGGGACGTATTATCATAATAAGTTTGAGAATAGACGAACAGCGAGCGGAGAAGTATTTTCACAGAAATTATATACGGCCGCACACAAAACATTGCCGATGCTAACGATAGTAAAAGTTACAAATAATAGAACAAAAAAGAATATTTTGGTAAAGATTAACGATAGATGTGGACGAAATAATATAATTGACTTATCAAAGAGTGCTGCCGATAAAATAGGTTTGAATGGCTTTGAGGGTGTTACAATAGAAGTATTAGGTAAAGATTATATAGATATATGGCATCAACAAAATTCTATTATTAATAATCGTACAATGGAAGATAGTCTTAGAAATTCTTATATAGATTCTCTTCTTGTAGAGAGAAAGAAAGGTCCCGAGTATGAATATTTCGTTCGTTTGATGACAGTAGAAGGAGAAAAAGAAATAGATAAGATAAAGAGTAAATTATCAGAAGAATATAGAGAAATGTTGCAAGTCGAAAAGATCTATAATGAAAAATTTTTGTATTTGAATATTGGACCGTATTTTTCAGAAAATGATGTTAATTTTGTTATAAAACAACTAAAAAAGAATTATCCATTAGCACATTTAATCAAAAAGAAACGACAATAAGAAATAATTAATAATATATTTTTTGTACTAATAATTAAATAATTAGAAGAGGAGAAAGAAAAAAATCAAAAAAAAAAAA
>CAVGDP010000080.1:0-2196 GCA_963627985.1 uncultured Eubacteriales bacterium | reverse complement strand
AACGGTACCGTTTTCTATCACTTTGATTAAGTCTCTCCACAGTTTGCTCCCTTTTTGCCACAGTTTGATTAAGTCTTGCCACAGTTTGATCACTTTTTGCGACCAAATAATTTATGTTTTCGCAACTAATAGGCCCTATCTTTTCGGAATACCAACTCATTTGTCTAAAATATTTCTAAATTTGCGACTTGCTTTGATTTTGATATTCACTTTCTCAATAATATTTGTATTAACGTCCTCTTTTTTGTCTACAGCTTTACTTTTCACTACCAAAGAAATAGTAAACAATTCGCCGATTTGAACACTTTGTCTACTGTGTAATATAATATTCTAACATAATGAAAAATTAAGAATTGATGATAGAATATTTTAAGAAGTTATAAAAATAAATCTTTATCGTCTTGTTGTTTTGCAATTTGTTATATTCTTGGGCAACGCTTGTGTCTTCTATTTCTATTTTATTAGCGTTAAGAACACTTATCTTGCCGAAAGAAGTAACTATCTCGGAATTATTCCACGAAATAATCTTTACTTTTGGATCTAAATGTATATAACTTACAGCCCCTATTTCTATCTTATCTTCTACCATAAAAGCATCTGTGGAACATTCAAATCTACGCTCGCACGCAACTCCAAAGCCATTATGTTTGGCGGTAATAGAATAAGGCGTTTGTTGGATAATTTCAACTTCTGCTCTTCTGCCTAAACGAAAACCACCCCAAACTTCACTTGAATTTGTATTATTTATAGAGACGGTGTTATGTGCAGGAGTACTTCTCTCATACTGTCGTCTGTTATCCTTATTATATGTAGAGATACCTGTATCAATGATAAACCTTTCGCCCTTGATACGTAATTCATAATTAAATGTATCGGCGTGAGAGTGTCCAGGTTGATACGTGGCTGTAATGTTACCCACGTCAACTATTGCCTCCATAGTATTATTTAGAAACTTTCTATAACCACACTCCCTTAAAGGTATTCTCTCACAAGAAAGATTCATTTGTTTTGCGTACTCAAATATTTGTGTTGGTGTTGGAGCAATATTCAAAGAAGTATCATTAAGCAAAGGTATAGAATAATCGTTATAGATAATCGTCCCAAGATGCCCTAACATCGCCTCGGCTTTATCCTTTAAGAAAGAAACAAAAGTCTTATCTTCAAAAGAATTATCATTATAAGCAAAATTGTAACAATCCAATAATCTATCCAATAGAATACAATGATACATCGGGGATTGTTCATAATGCGAACCATCTTTTAATATCTGTCTTTGTAATTCTTTTCTTAATAACTTCTTTGCTTTGTTAAGCATTTTCTTATCCTCAAAATACCCCCCCCCTATAAATAATGAATAAGCATCTTCCAAAAGGTGATTGCCAAGAAGATGATATTCTAATTTTTTCTCTAATAACTTATATTGGGAATATAGCGAGTTTATTCTATCTTTTGTCTTATAAGTTGGATAAAGAGTAAAGAACTTTACCCAATTAATACCTCTCAACGCAATAGGGTATGGATCTAAACCGACCTTGTTATTTGGTAAGTCATCTATAAATTTATCTATCCATTTCACAGATTCTTCTTTTGAAATATTTTCTTGCAATAGCCAATCCATATAATTAAGATTGTATGCCCATAACATTCCTTTGGTGTTATCATTCCAAGAAGAAAACGTGTCAGTAAGATTTAGAAAGGTAAATCTATTATTCTCCAAACATTTATATTTATTAATAAATGGTATTGTTGAGATTTCTTTGGTTTGATTACATATATAGTTCTTATAAGTCGGCTTTATTAGTCTGTTTTTTATTTGATAGACTATTTGTGTCGGCTTTAAGTGTGCAATGGTATGTAACAACAACTGTACTTTCATAATGGAAAAATCTTTTATCTTAATTTCTTTTATTAGTGTCCGGTAAAAATCTGCAGATAAAATAATTTCTTACCAAGATTTATCATAAACCCACAAAAATATTGCAATATTTCATACTCTCAAAATGTTCTATTTTTCCTATGAGGTCATTTTTGGTAGTCATATTTTGAGTAAAAATGGAGGAATTTTACACTCTTGTAATTATTTAATTATGTAGTATTTAGAATAAGTACTGAAATCATCCAAATAGTTATTGATTTTATTTGAATAGTTATTAATGTTATTAGAATAGTTATTAATGTTATTAGAATAGTTATTGA
>CAVGDP010000079.1:0-7050 GCA_963627985.1 uncultured Eubacteriales bacterium | reverse complement strand
GTTATTTGAATAACTATTGAAGTTATTTGAATAACTATTGAAGTTATTTGAATAAGTATTAAAGTTATTTGAATAACTATTGAAGTTATTTGAATAAGTATTAAAGTTATTTGAATAACTATTGAAGTTATTTGAATAAGTATTAAAGTTATTTGAATAACTATTGAAGTTATTTGAATAAGTATTAAAGTTATTTGAATAACTATTGAAGTTATTTTTGTAGTTAGTGTGAATAAAAGAAAAACCGTTGAAGAAAAAATCCTCAACGGTCAAATAAATTAAATTATACACCTAAAATTTTTTAGTAAAACCATAAAGGTTTTTCTTATGGTATTTATTTTACTAATCTATTAATACATTCCTCCCATACCACCATTAGGCATTGCAGGAGCAGCAGGAGTTGGTTCTTTGATTTCACTCAAAACGCACTCCGTTGTTAATATCATTGAAGCGATACTTGCTGCGTTTTCAAGGGCAACACGTGCTACTTTGGCAGGATCTATAACGCCAGCTTTGTGTAGGTCTTCGTATTTCTCGGTACGTGCATTGAATCCCTCATCACCTTTCATCTCTTTAACCTTATTAACAACTACACTTCCCTCTAAACCTGCGTTCTCAACTATTTGACGCAATGGCTCTTCCAAAGCTCTTCTTATGATTTGAATACCTGTATTCTCGTCCTCGTTATCACCTTTCAAGTTCTTCAAAGAATCTATTGCACGAATATAACCAACACCACCGCCAGGTATTATACCTTCTTCCAATGCAGCTCTTGTTGCGTGCAAAGCATCATCAAAACGATCCTTCTTCTCTTTCATCTCTACTTCACTTGCAGCACCAACAAAGATAACAGCTACTCCACCTGCCAATTTAGCAAGTCTTTCTTGCAATTTTTCTCTATCATAATCGGAAGTAGTTTTTTCTATTTGTGCTTTGATTTGATTAACTCTTGCCTTGATAGCGTCTTTGTCTCCAGCACCAGATACTATTGTTGTGTTATCTTTATCAACTGTTATCTTTGTAGAAGTACCCAACATATCCAATGTTGCATCCTCTAATTTGTAACCTTTTTCTTCTGAGATAACTGTACCACCTGTTAAGATAGCAATATCTTCTAACATTTCTTTTCTTCTATCGCCAAAGCCAGGAGCCTTAACTGCAACGATTTTCAACGATCCTCTTAATCTATTAACAACTAATGTTGCAAGAGCTTCGCCATCTATATCCTCGGCAATAATCAATAAAGGTCTACCTGTTTGTACTACTTTTTCCAAAATAGGTAAGAATTCCTTCATGTTAGAGATCTTCTTGTCGTAGATTAATATGAATGGATTGTCATAAACAGTCTCCATTTTTTCTGTATCAGTTACGAAATAAGGACTTAAATATCCTCTATCAAACTGCATACCCTCTACAACCTTTACTGTAGTCTCCAAACCTTTTGCTTCTTCTATTGTGATAACACCTTCTTTCTTAACTTCTTCCATTGCTTGTGCTATCATCTTTCCTATTGTAGAATCGTTGTTAGCAGAAATTGTAGCAACTTGTTCTATTTTCTCTTTTGCATTACCAATTTTTCTTGAACGTTTCTTTATATCTGCAATAACAGTTTGTACTGCCTTGTCAATACCACGTTTCAAATCCATAGGATTAGCACCTGCTGCTACATTTTTTAGACCTGTGTTTACGATAGATTGTGCCAAAACTGTTGCCGTTGTTGTTCCATCTCCTGCTTGATCGCCTGTTTTGGAAGCAACTTCTTTAACCAATTGAGCGCCCATATTTTGTACGCTGTCCTCAAGGTCAATCTCTTTTGCAACAGATACTCCGTCCTTGGTAATATGAGGAGCACCGAACTTCTTATCTATAATAACATTTCTACCTTTAGGTCCCAAAGTAACCTTAACTGCATTAGCCAAAGCGTTAACGCCTTCTCTTAATTGCTCTCTTGCTTCTGTATTGAATTTTATTTCTTTTGCCATTTCTTTTTCCTCCTAAATAAAATTAAATTATTGCGTAAATATCACTCTCACGCATAATCAAAAACTTTTCTTCATTATAAGAAATCTCTGTTCCTGAGTATTTTCCATACAATACTCTATCGCCAACTTTTACTGTCATTGGCTCGTCTTTCTTACCTTGACCTACTGCTATAACTTCACCTTCCATAGGTTTTTCTTTTGCGGTATCTGGTATAATTATACCACTTGATGTTTTTTCCTCTGCTGCGGCAGGCTTTACAATAACTCTGTCTGCCAATGGTTTAATGTTTAGTTTTGTCATTTCTTTATATATTTTTTAGTTTTACTACTTTTATTTCTATTTTTTATCTTTCTGAGCAAATACTCTTTGCTTTGCGAAATTTCTACCTTCTAATTATATGCCAATTCTCATATTCTGCCAAAATGACATAATAATATATTTCACCGATCACACTTACTAAACACATACTCTTAAATACCATAAAAACAATCCTACCATTCCCTAAAATAATATCACATTTCATTCAAATAAAATCAATAACTATTCGAATAAAATCAATAACCATCCAAATAAAATCAATAACTATTCAAATAGTATCAATAACTATTCGAATAGTATCAATAACTATTCGAATAAAATCAATAACTATTCTAATAGTATCAATAACTATTCTAATAGTATCAATAACTATTCTAATAGTATCAATAACTATTCTAATAGTATCAATAACTATTCTAATAGTATCAATAACTATTCTAATAGTATCAATAACTATTCAAATAAAATCAATAACTATCAAAATAAAATCAATAACTATTCGAATAAAATCAATAACTATCCAAATAAAATCAATCCTTATCAAAATAGAATCAAATATTATTTTGATAAAATCTTATTTTATTTTCAAAATACGTAATCGCCATAAAACAAAAACAAAAGTAGATTTAAGAAAATAAAAAAAAGTAAGGAAGTTATGAGCAAAAAAAAATTGCGCTGATAATATATGTTACTTCCTTACTTATTCCTATTTACGAAAACAATGAAAATATTTTATCCTTTCAGATAAATATCTTTCTAAATTATTATCTACTTGATTTTTATCTCGTCTATAAACAACCAAGAAGTTTCTCCGGGGGAAAGATGCCACGAAGGATTTGTTTTTCTATTGATTGCTTTCATTTTTATATATCTCGTTTTGGTCGGTTTAGTCGTTGAAAACAAATGAGTAATGATACCATCTTTGTTTTCATCAATAGGGTTATCAATTATTTGCAAAAGAGTGAAATCCTTACCATTATCGGACACATAATATTCCACCTTAGTCGGCATAAAAATCCACGCCTTTTGGTCTTGTATGAAATGACCGCCAATAGATTCTATATCACTCTCTTGTCCTAAATCAATAATCGCCTCAACGTCGTTACCCCAATATCCTTGCCAACAACCCAAACGCCAATTATCCGTCCCTTCCTTCTGATCTATCAAAGCATTATCACCACCTGCTGTATACTGCGAAGAATATTCGCTTAACAACTTGATTGTTCTACCTTTAGGTATTTTATAGAAGGAGGCAGTAACGTTTTTACTCTCTGTGTCTTTATCTTTATTAACAAAAGTAAGCGTAGAGGTAGTATTAACGACCACATTTTGCTGATGCTTCAAAGAAAAATTCTTATCCAAAAAATTTACCTTCACATTGAGTTGATCACTAAACGTTCCCGTTCCATCATATTCTAAATAAGGAACAATAGATATCAAATTATCCTCTATTTTGGAGTAAGGACGATCTTCTTTTTTGGAAGCAAAATCCTTATTAGGCTTATTACTCATCTCAAAAGACAAAGTACCGCCATTAATTATATCATTATGAGAAATATAACTCTTTGTATAGGGTTTATTATTGAGTTGAATGGATTTTATATACGGAGTATTAGCACCTTGTTTGGAAGTAATAACAAATTTTTTGTTATTCGGCAAATTAATCGTAACTTTATCGAACAAAGGTGAGCCAATAACATACTGACAACTAATAGGAGAGACAGCATATATACCCATAGCAGACATAACATACCAAGCAGCCATCTGACCACAATCATCATTGCCACAAACACCATCCGGCTGATCGGAATATAACGTAGTAAGAATTTGTCTTACAAGTTTTTGAGTTTTGTATGGCTTACCTATATAATTATATAAATAGGCAGTATGTTGAGAAGGTTCATTACCGTGTGCATATTGACCAATAAGTCCCGTTACATCGGCTTGATTTCTACCTGTGGTAGACTCTTTGGAAGTAAAACACTTATCCAATTTCTTTTCAAAGGCTCTATCGCCACCAATCATATCAATAAGCGTATTAATATCCTGCGGAACATAAAAAGTATAGTGCCAACCGTTACCTTCTGTATAATTAATATCTATTTGTTTAGGATCAAAGTTCGGAATAAAGCGACCATTCTCTTTCGGTTGAATAAAAGTATTTTTTGGATTGAAAAGATTCTTATAATATTGAGATCTTTGAATATAATCTTTGTAAATATCTGTTTGATTCAAGTCCTTTGCAACCTGAGATATACAATACATATTATATGCAATCTCTACATTCTTACTAACACTCTCATGCTCTTTTTCAGAAGAAATATAACCGTCTTCATTAAAGAAATTCAATCCTAATTTATTCATATTAGCCGTACTAATCATCGCTTCAAGTGCCAAATTATTATCCACAATAATACCTTTTCTAATCCACTCGGCAAGAACACTCACACCATGAATACCAATCATACAATAAGTCTCCCAAGAATGCAATTCCCACATAGGTAATTCGTTAGTTTGGCGATAATAATCCAAGAAAGTTTTCTCAAATTGCAAACACATATCAGGACGAATGATAGTCATCAAAGGACTCCACGCACGATAAGTATCCCATAAGGAAAAAATAGAATATCTATCGTAATCATTTGCAACACTAATTGAATTTATGGGCGTATTTCCGTCAATTAAATTATTCTTATCTTTATTGTTATTAATCATTGCACGATATCTGCCATCAATATCCGAATATAAGTTTGGCGATATCATACAATGGTACAACGAAGTGTAGAAAGTTCGTCTTTGTTGTTCTGTTCCTCCTTCTATATCTATAACATTTAGTGCTGTTTCCCACAAAGAAATAGATTTTTTCTTTGCTTCGGCAAATGTTTTCTCACTTTGGTAATTGAGATTCTTTAATGCTCCTTGTTTATCCACAGAAGAAATTGATACTCTAACCTCTAATTGTTGTCCTATCTTATTCGTTTGACCGAAATACAAATAAAGTTTGCCTGTTTGTTTATTCAATTCGTGCGAAATAATATCTTTATCGAAATAAGATGCGAAATAAAGTTGTTGATTATCGCTCCAAGACTTTGATGCTCTATAACCAACTACAGTTCTTTTGTCCTTAATCTCCACATTCCAGTCCAAAGTATAATCTCTATGTTTAAGATCTATCACAACTGCCATTGTGTCATTTTTAGGATAGGTATACAAATGATAACCGTGTCTTTCATCCGTCGCAAGTTCCACAGTAATAGATTGTTTATTAAATCCCTTCACTTTATAATAACCAGCAAACGCCTCTTCATCGGAATGAGAAAAAGATAATCTCAAATCTTCATAATTTTGCGAATGCACAGTAGGAACAAATAAGAAATCGCACAAATCTTCTACCCCCGTACCAGAAAGATGTGTATGCGAAAAACCATATATTTTATTATCACTATAATGATAACCCGAACAACCGTCCCAACCAGACAACCTCGTGTCAGGAGATAACTGAACCATACCAAAAGGAGCAACAACACCCGGATAAGTATGTCCATGCGAATCTGTACCTACGAAAGGATTGACCATTTGTGCCTTTTGAGCCGAAAGATTACTCACTAACACAAAGACAATTAAGATTATAGCTATTTTTTTCATAATATTATTATTTGCTTTTTTGTATTTTATTATTTGTTATTTACTAAAAAATCATTGAGTCTTTTTATTATTTTTTTACAAACTATTTTTGCGTTTCAAAACAAAGAATTGATATTGCAGATTACTTTCTTTGTCTGTTTTTTTTTCGCTCTTACTCTCCGTATTCCACTCATCCATATTAAGTTGAGGAAAAAAAGTATCCGCTTGTGGGTAAGCATGAAAAACCCTCGTAATATAAAGCCTATCGCATAAGGAAAGAAATTCCTCGTATATACTTCCACCACCAATAATAAAAACCTCGTTATTATATTGTGGCAAAGTATCCAACGATTCTAAATTACTAATAATCTCCACATTAGGAAATTTATTCTTATCTTCTATATTTGGTAAATTATTATCTACAAGGGAGGTATTTTTCGCATTTATCAAAGAATTTTTTTCTTCAATTATTCTCTTTTTTTCCAAAAATAATTTATTAATATCCTTCGTTAAGCCATCTTTATTTCTTGTTAGAATAATATTCATTCGTTTTGGTAGCGGTTTTACTTGTAAACTTTCCCAAGTTTTACGTCCCATCAAAACGGGATGATTCATTGTAGTTTGCTTGAAATATATCATATCCTCATGAATATGCCACAATAAATCACCTTTATAACCTATGGCGTTATTGTCTGCTATCGCAACGATTATATTAAATTTATTACCCATTTCTATATATACAATTTTGGTAATCTTGCTCTTAACGACCCTATTACCCTTCAAAAACTAACGGCAAAGTTAATAATTTTTTTTCAAATAATAATTTTTCGCCAATCTATCTTCACAACATCCTACCAATATTATTACTTTTTATAACCTTTGTTCTATTTATCCAAACATTATATTTGTGAATAAAATCTCCTTCTTAAAAAAATTACCCAATAGGAAAAATAGAACATTTTAAAGAAATAGAAATTCAAATAGTATCGCATTTCGTCAAAATAAAATCAATAACTATTCGAATAACTTCAGTAACCATTCAAATAACTTCAATAACTATTCTAATAACTTCAATAACTATTCTAATAACTTCAATAACTATTCAAATAACTTCAATAACTATTC
>CAVGDP010000078.1:0-9664 GCA_963627985.1 uncultured Eubacteriales bacterium | reverse complement strand
AAATAGTTATTGAAGTTATTCAAATAGTTATTGAAGTTATTCAAATAGTTATTAAAGCTATTCAAATAGTTATTAAAGCTATTCAAATAGTTATTGAAGTTATTCGGATAACTATTAAAATTATTCAAATAAGTATTAAAGTTATTCTGATAACTATTAAAGTTATTTGGGTGAATATTGATAATCTATTTTTTGTTTAACGAATAGTATATATATTTTGATTAGATTAATTCTAATTAAAAATATCTATCTTGATTTTATGTCCAATGCCAAGACCAAGTAAGCGTGATATATTACCCTCTCTTACTGCTAATTCCAAATTATTCGCAGATGACACTGTCAATAATGCTTTACCTTTGGTAACTTTGTCAGCGTACGAAGTAGAGAGTTTATGCAAGGTGCAATCTACATCTAATCTTAATTCAAATTTCCTCTCATTTAACGCTTGTTTGAATGTTACATCGTCAATATTTAAGTATGCGTTGCCATAATCATCTATGTAAATAATCTGACAAACAATACTATCTTTATTGATTATAGGTCTCGGCAAAGAGTTCGTAATAGTAAATTTTTCCATTCTATTACCTATCCTATTCGTATTACCATCCTCAATGATTATCTTACTTACCTTAATAAAAAGGTCTAACACTGCAAAAGTATAATAATTACTATCCGAATACACATTAGAACAATCAGTTATCTCTATATCCTTACCCTCAAATACTATACTCGGCAAACCATTATCCGTACATATATAATATTGTTCATTATATTTGACAACAATAAAACTTCTTTGCAAATCTTCATAAGTATTTATATCTATTATATGTATAGTCCCTTTGGGAAAATTCAAACAAGAGTTTTTGATACAAAACGCCGCTGTTGGTATATCAAACTTATTGATTTTGTGATTCAAATCTAGTACATTTATGTCTTCTATGGAAGAATATAATTCACCCTTTACACGACCATTATACCAATCTGTATTACCCCAATCCGTAGTTAATGTGATAAGATGCATAGTTAATACTTTTTCTATTGTCCTAACGTGTTTTTAGGGTGCAAAATTAATAAATACAATTGAAAAAATGTTGTTTTTTTTTATTTTTTGCGAATTTTATAGTAACTTTGCAGTTTCATTTTAGAGATATATATTTAGTATAACTAATAAAAAAATATTAAAGTCATGTACGATAATTTTCAAAAGTATTTGCAAAAAGAGATTCAGCAGATAAAAGACGATGGTCTATATAAGAATGAAAGAGTTATCATAACTCCGCAATCTGCTGCTATTAAAACTAAGGATGAAGGCGATGTACTTAATTTCTGTGCTAATAACTACTTAGGTTTAGCAGATAATAAAGAATTAATAGAGGCTGCTACTAAGGCTATGAACGAAAGAGGTTATGGTATGTCTTCTGTTCGTTTTATTTGTGGTACAGGCGATCTTCACAAAGAGTTAGAAAGACGTATTGCAGACTTCTTTGGCACAGAAGATACCATCCTTTATGCTGCTTGTTTTGATGCTAATGGTGGTGTGTTTGAACCTTTGTTTAATGAACAAGACGCTATTATCTCTGATTCATTAAATCATGCTTCTATTATTGATGGTGTTAGACTTTGTAAGGCTAAACGTTATCGTTATGCAAATGCAGATATGAATGATTTGGAACAACAATTGATTGCTACTAAGGATTGTCGTCATAGAATCATTTGCACGGATGGTGTATTCTCAATGGATGGTAATGTTGCTCCTGTTGATAAGATTTATGAGTTAGCAAAGAAGTATGATGCTATTGTTATGGTGGATGAATCACACTCTGCTGGTGTTGTTGGTGCAACAGGTAGAGGAACAACTGAACTATATAATCTTAGAGGTAAAGTAGAGATTCTTACAGGTACATTAGGTAAAGCTTTTGGTGGTGCTGTTGGTGGATTTACTACAGGTAAGAAAGAAATTATTGAGATGTTGCGTCAAAGATCTCGTCCATACCTATTCTCTAACTCTATTCCTCCTTCTATAGCTGCAGCTGGTATAAAGACATTAGATATAATAACAAGAGATAATAAACTACAAGATAAATTACACGATAACACAAAATATTTTGTAGATAAGATGAAGGCAGTTGGTTTTGATATCAAACCTACACAATCTGCTATTTGTGCTGTTATGTTATATGATGCACCATTATCTCAAAAATTTGCTAGTAAATTGTCCGATGAAGGTATTTATGTTACAGGATTCTATTATCCAGTTGTACCAAAAGGTCAAGCAAGAATACGTGTTCAAGTTAGTGCTGCACATACCAAAGAACAATTAGATAAATGCGTTGTTGCCTTTACGAAGATTGGCAAAGAACTTGGTATATTGAAATAATTAACCATAGAAAACACATAATTAACCTTAAAAAACATTTGGTCAAATCAAATGAAAAAGATATTAGTATTAGGTTCTGGCGGACAGATTGGTTCAGAACTTACAATGAGATTGAGAGAAGTTTATGGCGATAGTAATGTTGTTGCTACAGACTTAAATCCAGAGAGATTAACTACTCAAATTCAGCAATCAGGACCTACAGGTAAAGTGGATGCTTGCGATGCTAAACAAATAGCAGATATAGTTAAACAATATAATATTGATGCTATCTATAATTTAGTTGCAATCCTTTCAGCTACTGCAGAAAAGAATCCTATGCTTGGTTGGAATGTTGGTATGGGTGCTTTAATCAATTGTTTAGAAATATCTCGTGAGTATAAATGTGCTTTATTCACCCCTTCTTCTATTGGAGCTTTTGGACCAAATACACCATTAGACGGCACACCACAAGATACCATTCAAAGACCTGGTACAATCTATGGCGTAACCAAAGTAACAGGAGAGTTATTAGGTGATTATTATTTCAAAAGATTTGGAGTTGATGCTCGTTCGGTGCGTTTTCCTGGTTTGATATCATACGTTACTCCTCCAGGTGGCGGTACTACCGATTACGCTGTTGATATCTATTATGCAGCAGTTAAAGGTGAGGACTTTGTGTGTCCATTAAAGCAAAGAACACAATTAGATATGATGTATATGCCTGATGCTTTGAACGCAGCAATTAACATTATGGAAGCAGATCCTACAAAACTTATACACAGAAATTCATTCAATGTAACGGCTATGCACTTCGACCCTGAGGAAATCTATAATGAAGTCAAAAAGTATTATCCTAATTTCAAGATGACTTATAATGTAGATCCTGTAAAGCAAAGCATTGCAGACAGTTGGCCTAATTGGATGGATGACTCGTGTGCTCGTAAAGAATGGGGCTTCAAACCTGAGTATGATTTAGCTTCTATGAGTAAGGATATGATTGAAAAACTTAAAATTAAGTTTAATAAGTAGTCATTTTTGTTATCAAATTAGTAAGAGGGCAGAGAATATTCTGCCTTCTTCTGTGTTTTTTGTGTTTTATTATATGAATGAGAGAATAAAAGGTTATTTCTTTGGTATATTAGCAGCAATTACATACGGTACTAACCCATTGGGTGCGTTGTTTCTTTATCAAGATGGTTTCAATCCACCGAGTGTTATATTCTATCGTTTTCTTTTTGCCGTGTTGATACTATTTATAATACTAAAATGTATGAAAGTATCATTAAGAATCAATAAGATAGAATTGAAAATACTCACTTCCTTAGGAATCCTATTTGCCGTATCTGCATTGACTTTATATACATCTTTCAAGTATATGGATTCTGGTATAGCATCTACTATTCTTTTCTCATATCCTATAATGGTAGCGGTTATTATGTCGCTGTGTTTCAAAGAGAAGACTTCTTTTATAACTATTATCTCAATTGTGTTAAGTCTTTTAGGAATACTACTTTTGTATCAAGGTGATGGAGAGGCAAAATTATCACTATTAGGAGTAGTTTTAGTACTCTTATCTTCACTTACTTACGCTATATACATAGTTATTGTTAATCGCTCCAAAATAACTATGACACCATTCAAAATGACTTTCTACATAATGTCCACTGCTACCATAATAACTTTGTTATATTCCTTCATATCCCCACAAAATCACATTATGATGATACCTTCCATAGAATCATTAGGTTGGTGTATTATGTTAGCTTGTGTACCGACTATAATAGCGATGACGTTTTTGAATTTAGCAGTTTTTTATATAGGTTCAACGCCGGCAGCAATAATGGGAGCATTAGAACCTGTAACAGCAGTACTTATCTCAATAACAGTATTTAATGGAGTATTTACTTTGCGTTTAGCGATAGGAATATTGATGATTTTATCTGCCGTTTTATTGATAGTAGCATCCAAAAGTTTATTAAAACGAAAGTCCCTAACTAAACAAAATAAACAACTGAACAAATAACTTCAATAGTTATCTGAATAACTTTAATACTTATCAGAATAACTTTAATAGCTATTCGAATAACTTTAATAGCTATTTGAATAACTTTAATAGTTATTAAGATAAGTGCCGTATTTATTTTGATGATTTTAGTAATTGTTTTAATAATTAAGTAATCAATAAATTACAGAAGTAAAAAGAATACACGTTTTTACTCTAATCGTTCTGTTATGATATTATTGTAGCAAAAATACAACTCTATTTGTTATGATTTTTTTATCAAATATTGCGTTTTATTCAATATTTTTAGGGAAATTATGCGTCAATTCAATAAAAAATTGTACTTTTGCAATCATATATATAATACTTAAATTCGTATAAATATCTAAACAAAACATAATAACGAAATGAGAAAAATTCTTTTTATAATAGTTGTACTCGTATTGGGTCTTGCGTTTAATTCCTGCAAATCTTTTGAACAAGCTACCTTAGAACCTGAATATTCTATGCCTACTCTTTTACCTCGTTTAACTTGTTGGATAGATCAACCCTCATTCGAAAACGCCTACGGTGCTAATTCTTGGTCTGCAAAGCCTTCGTATGACTTGGAACACCCGTATGGTTTTACTGAAACTCCTTACGGCAAAGGTGTTTACGAAATAAATGAAAAAACATCCTTATATACTGCCGAGAAAAGAATACAAGACGCCTGCAAGATATTCGTCTATGATGTTAATCACAATATCTGCGACCCTACAACAAGACGCTCTGGCAATATTGTCTTAAGAGCAGGTAATATCTATTGCAAAAACAACTATCGTTGGAGTTGGTTAAGTGGTTTTTCATTAGGAATATTCAACGCAATGGGGATGCCAATGTGTTCTAATACCACAGAAATTGAAATAATTGTAGAGATATACGACTTAAGAGACAATTTAGTCGCTCAATTCAACGAAAGAGGTTACGCAAAATACCCTATGGCTGCTTATCATGGCTACTACGAGTTCCAAAGAAAGACAGCAGATATGGCTTTAAACGATGCTATGATAAAAATTAAAGAATTAATTAATAGAGATTATGATATGATTATGTCAAAATTACGTTAGAGAATGTGAAGACTAAACTATTGTTCATAATAATAACATTTCTATTCATTCTTATCAAACAAGGGTGGGGTCAAGATATTCATTTTTCTTCTGTTGGCTTTAATAGTGCGTTTTTTAACCCTGCTATGACTAGTTTTATGAATAATACCTTTCGTCTGTCTACTATTTATCGTAATCAATGGCAAACTGTTTCACCAGGTTATAATACTTTTTTTGCTTCTGTGGAAATGCAACCTTATCTTTCGTTGGATAATGATAAGGGTGTTGGTGTGGGTATAGGTTTTACTAACGATGTGGCTGGAAGTTTATCTTTTGGAGAGAAAGATATTTCACTTGCGGTTTCTTATTTCTTTGCTCTGGGGAGAAACAACAAAACATATCTATTGTTTGGCTTACAAGGTATGCGTAAGAATTGGAGTATGGACCTTACTAACGCACAATTCAACCCTAATGGCACGTATGACGATAATATAACTTATCCTCATCTCAATACCTACGATATCTCTATTGGTTCTGCCTTGCAATATGCAGAAGATGAGAGACATTTGTTGAGTATTTCTATTGCTCTTTTTCATCTAAATACTCCATCTTTATCCAGATTTAGCGATAATGATACCAAGATGCACAAACGTTTATTTGCTAATACTTCTTATTTGTTTCCGTTCAGAGATTATGAACGTATTAGTCTTAATGCTCAAATTTTCTATCAACATCAACATAATTACAACGAATTAATCTTTGGTAGCGACTTACATTTAACAATTAATGACGCCGTTTCCACTAATCAAACCTTTGTTGTAGGTTTGTATTGCAGAAATTTGGAGTCTATTATTATATGTCCGAAATTCAAATATAATAGTTTTAATGCTGGTATGTCTTATGATGTGAATATTTCTCGTTTAAGCAAAGTTTCTAAGACGTATGGTGCAGTAGAATTTTGGATTTCTTACGCTTTTACTCCTTTATTAAATAGACAAAAACAAACAAAAATACCATGTTCAATATTCTAAAAAAAATATTATTAATTCTTATCACATTTGGTTTGGTTACCATTGCAGAGAATACACTTTTGGCTCAAGAGAAATATGCAAAAGAATATGAGAAATTAGGAGACAACGCCTTCTCTAATGAAGAATACTCTAAGGCTCTTGATTATTATATGTTAGGAAGAAAATTTCTTAAACAAAACTTAACACTTATGTACAAATGTGGTGAAGCGTGTTTGAAGATGAATGATTACGACAAGGCAGAGTATTGGTATCAGAAAGTAATAATAGAAAACGATACCATAGATATTAATCATACCTACCCTTTGTTATATTTGCATTTAGCACAAAGTGCTATTAGTAATGGCAATATAATACAGGCACAAAGTTTTCTAAATACCTGTCTTATGGATTGCGATAATATTGATATTCGTAAGCAATGCAAAAAGGAATTAAGTAAAATAGATTGGATAATTGCTAATGACACTCCACTAAATTATGATATCACCCCATTGGGTAAGAATATTAATGACGAGACTTCACAAACTAATACATTTATTTATAGAGATAGTATTCTATTATTTACTACTCCTTCATACAAAACTAAAACTACAAAAAAAGCAACTTATTACACCGATATATATAATCAAATTCATTTTTCTTTTATTGATGAGGACTACTACACTCCTTCTAAAATTTTGGAGTGGGGTGATATTAATAAGAAGAAAACAGATGTTGCAGATTTATTCTTAGATACTACCTCCATAACTGCTTATTTTACTTATACAAAGACTAAGAAAAACAAAAAAATATCTCAAATCTACTTCTCTACCTTTGATACAAAAAAGAATAAATGGGCAAAACCGCAAATATTTAGACCATTAGAAGACGATGAACACAGTTATACTCACCCCGTAATCACACGAGATGCAAACGAAACTATTATGTATTTTGCTTCTAATAGACAAGGTGGTTATGGTGATATGGATATTTGGTATATTGATATAATGGATCCTAATGCTAAACCTATTAATTGCGGTCCTACTATTAATACCAAAGGTAATGAGGTAACTCCTTTCTATGATGGCAAAGAAGAAGTATTATATTTCTCTTCCGATACGCACGAAGGCTTTGGTGGTTATGATATTTTCAGAAGTAGAGGCAAGAAACAGCGTTGGCAATCTATTGAGAATTTATTGAAGCCTATTAATTCCTCTGCTAATGACTTGTATCCTTTTATTTGTGAAGCAGATCAGAGAGGTTATTTTACTTCTAATCGTCCTTCTGAAAATAATAACACAAATAAGACTTGTTGTAACGATATCTATCGTTTCGATAGAAAAGAAAACGCAATTCCTACCATGCAATTAATAGTTGAGAAGCAAAAAGAGACTTTCAATCCTGCTTTTGAATTACCTATCGTCTTATATTTCCATAACGATTCGCCAGATGCTGGTAGTGAACAGGACACTACTAAACTTTCTTACTTAGATTGTTATAACACCTATCGTTCTCTATCTAATCAGTACAAAGTTAATCGCACTAAGGGTATGGATGATTCACTTTCTAAGACTACCATCTCAGAAATAGACGATTTTATGGATAATAAACTAAAAAAGAATTATGATAAACTCAATCAATCCTTAGATTACTTGATTGATAAACTTCAACAAGGCAATAAATTAACTATTCAGATTAGAGGTTATTGTTCTGCCTTATTTGATACAGATTATAATTTCAAATTAGCACAGAGACGTATCATAAGTTTAGAAAACTATATGCGTAATTACAAAGACGGTATCTTATCTAAATACATGGATGCTATTGCAGAAGATGGCAAACCTTTACTTGAAATAGTTCATTTGGCAATTGGTAAATTAGAATCCACATCTCCTAACCCTACTAATATAGAAGAAAAACGTCAAAGTATCTATTTACCTCTGTCTATGGAAGAAAGACGAATAGAAATAAAGGTAATTCAGATAAGGGATTAATCAATAAACAACAAAATAAAATAAACAAACACACAAGAAAACATCTATTTGATATGAAAACTCTATTTAGACGGATATCTAATCATCCTTATCAACACTTTTTGCATACTGTGCTTATAATAGTTATTCTTTTTTCTATAAGTAGTTGCAAGAAAGCGAGTAATGATTTACAGGAAGGTGGTTTGAATGGTAAAATAAAAAGTATTAGAGAATTATCTTATCAAGCTTTTGGAGATATGGACACAATAGTTAGAGGTGAGGTAGTAATGGGTGAAAATATCAACAACTATTTTGTTTTTTATAATACAGAGGGTAATCAATCTTACATTATTAATTATGATAACTTAGGTAATGAATTAGATAAATGGGTTTTTAGATATAATGATGATGGAGAAGAGTTAGGTGGTAATTATTATATAGATAATATACTTTCTGATTCAAGTTATTATACCAAAGATAGCAAAGGTAATATATTAGAGTTCTATCATTTATTTGCTGATGGCAAACTTCGTTATAAGATCTCATATAAATATAATCGCAAAGGTAAAGTTATAGAAGAGAAGGTGTTTGATCATGAAAATATACTTAATAGTACAACAAAATATGAATACAAACATGGTAATTGCTATCAAGATGCTAACTATGATCGTTATAATCGTTTGCAATATTTTAGTAAATATGACTATGACAAGAAAGATCGTTTGGTTAATCAGCAATTATATAATAGCGACTCTTCATTAAACACTCGTGGTACTTATTCTTACAACGACAACAACGAAATTATCAAACAAACAACCTCTGTTCCTAATGTGGGAGATATTACTTATACTTATACCTACAAATATGATAAAAACAAGAATTGGATAGAGAAAATTACATTTATCAACTCTTCTGTTGCTTACATAACTACCCGTCAGATTGAGTATTATGAATAATGTGTTTCTCACAAACACTTTTCATTTATGTATTTATAGAACACTATTTATAGCAATTCATTTTATAATTGCTTTAATTAATCCGCCACCATAAATATATAGATATACCTTGGAGGCGGATTAAAAAGTTGTTATCAATTTTCATAGAAACAAGTGCAATTCTTATTAATCTATCTTTTGAAGTTATCAGAATAATATCAGTACTTATTTGAATAACTTTAATACTTATTAGAATAACTTCAATAACTATTCGAATAACTTCAATAACTATTCGAATAACTTCAA
>CAVGDP010000077.1:0-2842 GCA_963627985.1 uncultured Eubacteriales bacterium | reverse complement strand
ATAACTTCAATAACTATTTGAATAACTTCAATAACTATTTGAATAACTTCAATAGTTATCAAAATAATTTCTGTTTTTATTTGGTGGATAGAAAACAAACAGAGCAGAATATAAAAAGCAAATAGAATTATTTCGTATAGTATCTCCATCAAAAATCACCTAAAAGAAACTAATTCTATCTTTGAATAGATATCTTGTGGAGTAGATTAAGAATAAAAAAATACTCATTATAAAGTATTTTATAATAAGAGGGTATGTTGTACTTTTGCATCTTGGAAATGTTATATATAATAAAAAATGCAATTATCTGATTTAAAAACAGGAGAAAAAGGTGTAATTGTCAAAGTATTAGGACACGGAGCTTTTCGCAAAAGAATACTGGAAATGGGTTTTGTAAAAGGTAATGTTGTAGAAGTAATACTTTCGGCACCTTTGAAAGATCCTATTAAATATAAAATACTCGGTTTTGATGTTTCACTTCGTCGTAAAGACGCTAATCAAATAGAGGTTGTTTCTTTTCAAGAGGTCAAATACTTAGAAGAAGAAAAATCTAATAATAAGGACAATACAATAGAAAAAGAAAATGATTTCGTATCATCATCATACGATAAGGATTATTTAGAACAAGCCAAAGCAAAGGAATTAGCAGAAAAGAAATCAAAAATTATTAATGTTGCCTTGGTTGGTAATCCTAATTGTGGCAAGACTTCTATTTTCAATATTGCTTCTCATGCACACGAACGTGTTGGTAATTATAGCGGAGTAACAGTAGATGAGAAGGTTGGTACATTTACTTATAATGGTTATACATTTCATTTAACTGATTTGCCAGGTACGTATTCATTAAGTGCGTATTCACCAGAAGAATTATATGTAAGAAAACACATAATGAATAAAAAGCCTGATATTATATTGAATGTTATAGATGCTTCTAATATAGAAAGAAATCTCTACTTAACTACGAGTATAATAGATATGGACCTTAATATCGTTATGGCATTAAATATGTATGACGAATTAGAAAATAGTGGAGACAAAATAGATATTGATAATTTAGCGCAATTATTGGGTATCCCTATCATACCTACTATTGGTAGAAATGGAATAGGTATTAATAATTTATTTGATAAAATAATAGATGTTTATGAAGGTACGGATACTCTATCACATCATATACATATTAATCACGGACAACATATAGAACAAATAATATCTACTCTTCGCAAAGCACTCCGCGAGAAAAACTTTTCGGATTATATGTCCACAAGGTTTCTATCTATCAAATTATTAGAAGGAGATAGAGATATGGAGACTTTTATTAAGAAGACAGATAATACTGATACGATACTTAAATTAAGAGATGATCTCAAACAAACATTTGAAAAACAAAATAATGTAGATTTAGAGACTGCTATTACAGATGCTAAATATGGCTTTATACGTGGTGCTTTGAAAGAAGTTTGTATAAAAAATGAGAAGAAAGATAAGAACAAGACAACAGAATTTATTGATTCAATAGTTACTAATAAGTATTTGGGTTATCCTGTATTCTTGTTATTTTTGCTTATAACTTTCTTTTGTACTTTCTTTATTGGTCAATTCCCTATGGATTGGATTGATGCTTTATTTGTTTTTTTAGGAGAGAAAGTATCTAATATTATGGTAGATGGACCACTAAAAGATATGCTTGTAGATGGTATTATATCGGGTGTAGGTAGCGTTATTGTGTTTTTGCCTAATATACTAATATTATATATATTTATCTCTTTTATGGAAGATAGTGGATATATGGCAAGAGCTGCTTTTATTATGGATAAACTAATGCACAAGATGGGATTACATGGCAAGAGTTTCATACCTATGATAATGGGATTTGGATGTAATATACCTGCTATAATGTCTACTCGTACGATAGAGGATCGTAAATCTCGTTTGATAACTATGCTTATTATACCTTTAATGTCTTGTTCGGCACGAATACCTGTTTATCTTATCTTAATAGGAGCGTTTTTCCCTACCAAAGCACCATTTATTCTATTGTTTTTGTATGTATTAGGTATGGTGTTAGCAATACTATTGGCAAAAATATTTAGCAAATTTATAGTAAGAGGGGAGAGTATGCCATTTGTTATGGAACTTCCTCCTTATCGTATGCCAACCACTAAATCTGTTATTAGACATGCTTGGGAGAAAGGTAAAGAGTATTTGAAGAAAATGGGAACTACTATCTTATTTGCTTCTATTTTGATATGGGCGTTAGGTTATTATCCACAACATGATGCTTTTAATAATCCCAAACAACAAATAGAGAACTCTTATTTAGGACGTATCGGCAAGACAATAGAACCTGTTATGGCTCCTTGTGGTTTTGATTGGAAACAGAGTGTATCTTTGCTAAGTGGAGCATTTGCAAAAGAGATTGTTGCTTCTACTATGGGAGTTTTGTATTCTTCTTCGGAGGAGAGTGAGCAAGTTAAACAAATAATAGAAGAAGATAATGGGTCGGATTTGCGTATATCTCGTTTGATACATAATAATATGACGCCTTTGTCTGCTTTTTGTATGTTGATATTCGTTTTGTTGTATATGCCTTGTTTATCTACTGTGGTTGCAATCAAAGCAGAGACAGGTAAATGGAGATTGGCGTTGTTTGTGGTTTGTTACACGATTTGTTTAGCTTGGATTTGTTCAACTATTGTTTATCAAATAGGTAGTTTGATAATTAGTTGAGGAAAATAGAATAGTATAAATATAATGGCTAACTAAAAATACTAAAATAATATTTGATTTTATTTTGATAACTATTGATTTTATTTTGATAAGTATTAAAGTTATTCAAATA
>CAVGDP010000076.1:0-2003 GCA_963627985.1 uncultured Eubacteriales bacterium | reverse complement strand
TTTGATTAGAAAAAAGCATAATTGTTTATCAATCAATTATACTTCTAAAATCTCTTTTTTAGATTTTTATCGGACAATAATAAAAAAAGTAGTATTTTTGCAAAATTAAAAACTACAAAAGATGGATATAGAACAAGCAATCAAACAAAGACATAGTGTAAGAGCATATCAAGATAAGCCAATAGAAAAAGAAAAAATAGATATACTTAATCACCAAATAGATAAAATCAACAAAGAAAGCAATCTTAGAATAGAATTGATTACTAACGACAAAGATGCTTTCAATACTATGCTTACTCATTATGGTAAATTCTCTAATGCATTCAATTATTTCGCAATTATCGGCAACAAAAACGAAGATTTTGCCGAAAAGGGCGGATATTATGGCGAACAATTGGTACTTCTTTCTCAACAATTGGGATTGAATACTTGTTGGGTCGCACTTACGTATAACAAAAAGAATAATAAGATACGTTTGAACGAGAATGATAAACTTTTGTGCGTAATTGCTCTCGGGTATGGTGTTAATCAAGGAAATGAACACAAGATTAAGACATTTGAGAAGGTAACAAAAAACGTTTCTTACCCACCTGCGTGGTTCAAAAGGGGAGTAGAATTTGCTCTTTTGGCTCCTACTGCCATTAATCAGCAACAATTTTGCTTTACATTGCAAGATAATAAGGTTACTTTGAAGAAAAAATTGGGCCTTTACTCAAAAATAGACTTGGGTATAGTAAGATACCATTTTGAACTCGGAGCAGGTAAGGAGAATTTCACTTGGCAATAAGATTTTTGTAGACTTTAACAAAAGAATATACAAAGAAAGGACGAATTTAATAAAATGAATAGACGTAAAAGAAGTAAAAAAGAGTGGGTTAGGAGATACGTAAGTTTTATTTTCATATTATTTATTATTGCTTTTGGTACTTCATTATCTATAAGGGCTAATTTGGGTTCTTCTCCTATATCTGCACCGCCATACGTTCTTTCATTAGTGCCAGCAATACATATAAGCATGGGGTCTATTGTGATTTGTATGCATGTGTTATTCATTTTGTTACAGATTCTTCTATTAAGAAAAGATTATGAGTTAAGACAATTAACGCAGATATTGGTTTCGTTTCTTTTTGGTTTTTATACCGATCTGACAATGTGGCTAACGAGTGGCTTACAAATTCCTATGGATATATCTATATTTATTGGTTATCCTTTGCGTTTTGTAGAATTGTTGATAGGTGGAGGTTTGCTAGCGTTTGGTATTGCTTGCGAAGTAAGATGTGATTCTCTTATTTTGGCAGGTGAAGGTTTGCCTTTGGCTATATCACATGCGACTAAACAAGAGTTTGGTAAGGTAAAGATATGTTCGGATACGGGTTTGGTTTTGATAGGAGTTATTTTTATGTTTATCTTTTTTGGTCATTGGGATTGGGAGATGGTTGGCGTGGGTACGTTAGTTAGTATGTTTTATGTTGGTTATATGGTTAGGATATTTACTCCTCATCTTTCATGGCTTAACAAAATCTTTATTCCTAAACGAGAGAGACAATTTATTACGAATGATCGCTAAACATTATGTAATAAATTATAGGTGTTTGCTAAAAATAATTGGTTTGTTTTCAGGAAAAATTCAAAAGAGAAAAATATTCTATCCATCTTTTCTAAAAAAACTTTAATCGCTCGTTTTGTTATAATTTTTCTAATATTTTTTACTCCGTGAAACATTGCTTAAAATTTTGCGATAGGGAAAATAGAACATTTTAAAGAAATAGAAATTTGAATAGTATCGCATATTATCAAAATAGTATCAATAACTATTCGAATAACATTAATAACTATTCGAATAACATTAATAACTATTCGAATAACATTAATAACTATTTGGATGATTTTAGTACTTATTCTAACTATTATATAATCAAATTGTCACAAGAGCGAAAAAATTGCACATTTTTACTCAAAATATACCCCTAAAAAATGACCATATAGGAAAAATAGAACATTTT